>DATFCX010000013.1:0-31077 GCA_035252585.1 Gaiellaceae bacterium | reverse complement strand
CCTCGCCCGGTCCGACCGCCGCGCGCACGCCCGGCAGCGCGAGCGCCGGGGCGAGGTCGATTCGCTTCACCCTCGCGTGCGCGTGCGGCGAGCGCAGCACGGCCGCCTCGAGCATCCCCGGCAGCCTGATGTCGGCGGTGTAGCGCGCCTCGCCGCGCACCCGCTCGGCGGCGTCCTTGCGCGGCGCCGGCCGGCCGACGACCGTGAGCGGCCCCTCGGGCCACTGCTCGAGGGGATCCTCCTCGACGACGATCCACACCTCCTCGAAGCGCCCTTCGACCTCCTTCTCGGTGCGGATCAGCCTTGCCAACTGAGAATCGCCTCCTCGATCTTGGGATAGGTGCCGCAGCGGCAGATGTTTCCGGCCATCGCGTGCCGTATCTCCTCGCGCGTCGGCGCCGGATTCGCCGCCACGAGCGCGGCGGCGGAGACGACCTGGCCGGGCGTGCAGTAGCCGCACTGGACGGCGTCGGCGCGGACGAACGCCTCGACGAGCGGATGCTCGCGCAGGCCCTCGATCGTCGTCACCTCGCCCTCGACGGTGTGGGCGAGCGTGATGCACGAGAGCCGCGGCACGCCGTCGACCTGGACCGTGCAGGCGCCGCAGTGCCCCTCGTTGCACGCGACCTTCGTGCCGGTCAGCCCGAGCTCCTCGCGCAGGACGTGGGCGAGGCTCGTCCCGACCGGCGCGTCGAGGACGTGCTCGCCGCCGTTCACGGTCAGCCTCAGCTCGCTCATGAGGAGGTCACTGCCACGGTGTCGGCAATCTGAATCAGGCGGACGGCGGTACGCGCGACGGTGCGGCGCTCGGTGTCGTCCTCCGCCTCCGGCAGCGTCCGCCAGAGGTCGCGGGCGGCTTCGAGCAGCTCCCGGATCTGCGCGAGCTCCTCCCGATGCGAGCCGTTCGGCTCCTCGGTGGCGTTGAGCGCGAGCCCGAGCGCGCCGAACGCATCCGGCTGCCGGACGAAGAGGAGCGGCATGGCCATCGAGACGTACTGGTGGATGCGCGCCTGGGCGAGCGGCTGCTCGAGGATGTCCGAGCCTTGCGGCTGCGACGGCTCGAGGGGCTCTTCGCCGTTCGCGATGCGGTTCGCGTTGCCCGCGAACATCTCGCGCAGCTGGGCCTCGTCGAAGCCGGACGCGCGGGCGACCCGCGACGAGAGGAGCAGCGAGCCGGGCTGCTGGCCGTAGGGGTAGTCCGAGGCGTAGACGATCTGCTCCGGCGGCACGAGGCGCAGCAGTCCGAGCAGGTCGATGGCGCTCCAGACCGAGGTGTCGAAGAAGACGCCGCGCTTGCCGGAGAAGCGATGCGCGAGGTTGGCGAGGTCGGCGATGCCGGCGTGGGCGAGGATCAGCTGCGCCCCCGGATGTGCGTCGACGAGGCGCTCGAGCGCGGCCGCGATCGGCGGCAACCCGCGTCCGGCGTGAATGAGGATCGGAACGCCGCGCTCCGCCGCCAGGGCGAAGACGGGCGCGAGCCGCTCGTCGTTGAGCAGGAACTTCTGCGCGCGCGGATGGAGCTTGATGCCGCGGGCGCCGAGGTCGAGGCAGCGGCGCGCCTCCTCGATCGGCCCCTCGTCGAGCGCCAGCCGCACGAACGGGATCAGCCGGCCCTCCGAGCGCGCCGCGAACTCGAGCGTCCGGTCGTTGCCCGCGCGGAAGCCGGGGTGCCGGTCGGGCTCGTCGAGGCAGAAGACGAAGGCCCGCGAGAAGCCGTACCGGTCCATCGAGCCGGTCAGCTCCTCGTAGCGTCCGACCATTCCGTCGATGTCCGTGCCGAGGTGCGTGTGGGCGTCGAAGACGTCCAGGTCGGCGGGCAGGTCGGCGCGCAGCCGCTCGTCCCATGACGCCGCGACCTGTCGGGCCCGCTCGAGCGCGTCCATGCGGCTGAATCTAGCCGTCCGCCGGGGTCCCGCGTCGCGTGCGGATGTGTGCCGGCTTCGTGCCGACTTCGCAAAGGACACTGTCGGCGCCGCGCGGCGGGCTGTAGCAAGGGAGCCGTTGATCTCATCCCGGATCGGAGGCTCCATGAAGCGCATTCTCCTGCTCGTCCTGCTCTCGGTGCTCGCCCTGCCGCTCGCCGCCTCATCGGCGCGCGGCAGCGGCTCCGGCAGCGTCGTCGTGGGCGAGGTGTTCGCCGCCGGCGGCAACAGCGGCGCCGTCTTCGCCAACGACTACGTCGAGCTGTTCAACAGAGGAGCGAGTGCCGTCGCCGTCGACGGCTGGACGCTCCAGTACGCGTCCGCGGCGAGCACCTCGTGGCAGTCGACTGCGCTCAGCGGGACGATCCCGGCCGGGGGCCGGTATCTCGTCCAGCTCGCGTCCGGCGGAGCGAACGGTGCGGCTCTGCCGACGCCCGATGCGACAGGCACCTCGAACCTCGCGGTCACGGGCGGCAAGGTCGCGGTCGTCGACGACGCGACGGCGCTCTCCTGCGGAGACGCCCCGGGAAGTTGCTCGGCCGCGGCGGATCTGGAAGACCTGGTCGGCTACGGCGGCGCAGCGGACTACGAGGGAAGCGGCGCGGCCCCGGCCCCGAGCGCGACGACGGCGCTGGCGCGTGCGGGCGGCGCGTGCACGGACTCGGACGACAACTCGGCCGACTTCGCCTCCGCCGCACCCAGCCCGCTCAACTCCTCGGCGCCTGCGGCAGCCTGCTCCGGATCCGGAGGCGGCGGTGGCCCCGGCGACGCCGGCGTGGACGTCGACGTACAGCCGGTGATCTCGATCGCGCTCGACCATCCGACGCTGAGCTTCCCCGCGGCGGTGCCGGGCACGACGCCGAGCCCGTTGCCGGAGAACGTCACCGTCTCGAGCAACGATGCGAGCGGCTACACGCTCACCGTTCATCGCAGCGCGTTCTCACCGCACGACCTGCCGCTCGGGATCGGCGTCGGAGGCGGCGCTTTGGCGGCCGTGCCGATCGCGCCTGCGCCGGACCTGCAGCTGGCCACCGCGAGCGGCCCGAGCTCGGGGAGCGGCGACACGATCGCGACGAGCGTCGGCTTCGTCTCGCCGCTGCCCGTCGTCCCCGCTGGGCACTACACGGCCACGCTGACGTTCACGGCGATCGGCAAGTGAGACGCCTGCTCGTAGCACTGGTTCTCGGAGCGGCCGCGGCATCCGTCTCGGGTGCCGCGGCCGGCCGCCCCATCGCGCTCAGCGCGAGCCCGCTGCGGCTGACGCTGAGAGGCGCGTCCGCCAAGACGATCACGGTGCGGAATCCGGGCCGCAGGACGTTGCTCGTCGACGTCTCGCGCGCCGGGCTGGCGCGCTCGCTGCGCGGAAAGCCTCGCGTGCGGCCACACGGGCGTGCGGCCGCCTGGATCCGGGTGCGCCCGAAGCGGATCCGAATCGAGCCGGGCAAGAAAGGCGTCCTCCACGTCCGTGCGGCGCCGCCGCGGCGGGCGGCTCCGGGCGACCATCCGGCGCTCGTGCTCCTGACGACGCGACCGCTCGGTGTGCACCACGTCCGGGTGCGGATGCGTGTCGGCGTCATCGTCGACCTCCGCGTCCGGGGCCGGATCGTGCGGCGCCTCGACCCCCGTGCCCTCACGGTCCGGCGCGACGGCGCACGGCGCCTGCTCGAGCTGCGTCTCGCCAATCGTGGCAACGTGACCGAACGGCTCGGAGCCGGCAGGCTGCGGCTGGCTCTCCTGCGCGGGGGTCGAACCCTCGCGACGCTCCGGCCGCGGCGACGCGAGCTCCTGCCGCACAGCTCGGGGCTCGTCGTGTTCGTGTATCGCGGCCGCGTGCGCGGGACGGTTCTCGCACGGATCGAGGTCCATCCTCCCGGCCGTTCGCATCTACGCGCGTTCTGGATCCGCCTCTGAGGGGAGCCGACTCGCTTCAGCACCGGGTTTCGGCCGCCGATGATCCTCTCCGTGGACAGACGGATCATCTGGATCTTCGTCGGCGTGGGCATGACGGTCGGCGGGCTCCTGCCCGAGGTCTGGGGCGGGAGCGCGCTCGGCCTCGCCTCGCTCGCGCTCGGCTCGCTCGGCGGCGTCGCCGGCCTCTGGCTCGCCGTGAAGCTGACCGGCTTCTAGCCGGAGAGGATCCGGCGGAGGAACTCCGCCTCCGGCACCGAGCCGTCCCACCTCGGCTCGCCGTCGACCACGATCCGCGGCACGGCCCAGACCTCCATCTCCTGCGCGAGCTGTGGGAACTCGTTCGCCTCGATCGCAGTCGCCGTCACACGCTCCGAGGCGAGGGCACAGCGATACGCCAGCAGCACGGCCGGCGGGCAATGCGGTCAAGTCGGCGTGACGAAGACGTCGAGCGCGAGATCGCGGTCGAGCCCGTCCAGCGCCTCCCGCGACTCGGGACGCAGGGTGGGCTCGACGCGGCCGGCCTCGACGACCGCGCCGACGAGCGAGCCGACCTCGTAGCCCCACGGCAGCCCGTCGTAGCGGATGCCGACGTCGCGACCCTCGGGCCGGATCGAGACGGCAGGGAAGCGCGGGAACCCTTCGGGCTCCTGCTCCACGCGGCAACTCACGAGATCGCCGAGCTCCGCGAGCCCTTCGCAGACGCGCACCAGCTCGGCTCCGAAGTCCACGTCGCCCGAGCCGGCCGGCGGCGTCTCCTGGGGACCGAGCGCCACGAGGAGCTCGACCGGCCGTTCGAGCTCGGCGAACCACCCGCGTACCCTCTCCTCCTCCTCGGCGCGCAGCAGCGCCACCCGGCTACCGCCCGTAGAGCTCGTCGATCGCCTGCTCGAGCTCCTCCAGCCTGGCGGCGCCGAACGCGCGGATCGTTCCGTCGGAGTCGACGACGACGTTCGTGGGCACGCCGCGCACGCCGAGCGTCGTGGCGAGCTCGCCGTCGGGGTCGAGGAGGATCGGCCCCTTGATGCCCCACATCTCGCAGAACCGCTCGACCTCGGGGCGCGGCTCCGTCCCTTCCCAGATGTCGACCAGCACCACCTCGAGGCCCGACCGGGCCTCTTCGCGAACGCGCACGTCCTCGAGGAACGGCGCCTCCGCGTTGCATGGTCCTCACCAGGAGGCGAAGAAGTTGAGGATGTACTTCTTCTCCGCCCAGTCGTGGTTCGTGCGCCGCTCGCCCGACCAGTAGTCCTCGAGCGCGAACGAAGGCAGCTTGTTGCCGATCCACGGGCTCGCCTCCTCGACGACGGGCGCCGGCGGCCGCGCGGCGAGCAGGTCCTCGACGATCGACATCGTCTGGCTCCCGGCATTGGCCACGAGGATGCGGCCGTCGTGCGGGTCGACGACGATGCCGCCGGGGCCGCCGCCGACCGGGATCTGCGACCACTCCACGCCGTCCGCGACGCCGAGCACGCTGACCGAGCCCGCGCCGCGGTTCGTCACGTACACGCGGTCGTGCGACGGATGCATGGTCAGCCCGACCGGGGCGGATCCCGTGCGGATCTCCTCCAGAACCTCGATCCGGTCGAGATCGACGCGAGAGACGGTGCCGGCGATCGAGTTGACGATGAACGCCTCGCCGCGCTCGGGGACGATCCCGATCGCGCACGTGCCGGTGCCGAGCTCGAGGCGGCCGACCTCCTCGAAGGTGTCGGCCTCGTAGAAGTTGGCGGAGGCCGCGACGAAGTTGACGCAGACGACGAGACTGCGGGTCGGGTCGACGCCGATCGCCCCCGCGCCCGGCTCGGCGTCCACGGTCGCCACGGTCTCGAGCGTGTCGAGGTCGATCACGCTCATCGTCGACCCGAGCGAGTTGCCGACGTAGAGGCGGCGGAAGTCCGGGACGTGGGTCAGGCCGGACGGATAGCCGCCCACCGGCACCGTCGTCTCGACCTCGAGTGTCGCCGAGTCGATGATCGTGACCTGGTCGGAGTGGGCGTCGGCCGTGAACACGCGCCCCGTCTGCTCGTCGAGACCGATGTCGATCGGCTCGTTGCCGGTCGGGATCTCGCGGACGACCTCGTTCGTCTCGAGGTCGACGACCGAGACGAAGTCGCTGCGCGAGCAGGCGACGAAGGCGCGCCGGCGTGAGACGTCGATCGCGATGCCCTCCGGGTCGAGGCCGACCGGGATCTCCGCGATCTGCCGCCACGGCGACCGCGAGTCGATCCGGCAAGCGGCTCCGGCCGGGAACGCCGGGTCTTCTCTCTCGCCGGTCGCCGCCATTCGAACCGTGAGTATCCCCCTTCGTGCGACGAGGCGCGAACCGAACCGGCGCGGATGGTTAGGATCGGTGTTGCTTTGGCCGACGCCGTCCTCATCTGCGCCGACACGGTCCGCTCGGCCGACATGCGGCACGCCGTCCCGCTCACGGTGCCGGACCCGTTCCTGTACGCCGAGCGCAACGGTACGCGTCACGTGTTCACGAACTCGATGGAGGCAGGCCGGCTGCGCGAGCTCGGGCTGTTCGACGTCCACGTCTCGGAGGACTTCGGCGTCGACGAGCTGATCGCGCAGGGGATCGAGTGGCGCGAGCTGCGGGCGCAGCTGGTCCTGCGTGAGATCCGGAGCCTCGACACGAAACGGTTCACCGTCCCGGAGGACTTCCCGGTCTGGCTCGCCGACCGGCTGCGCGCCGACGGGTACGAGCTCGAGGTCGACCAGGACCACTTCGACGACCGCCGCCGGGCCAAGACCGACGCGCAGATCGCAGGGATGCGCCGCGCGCAGAAGGCAGCCGAGGCCGCGATGGACACCTGCCGCGAGCTTCTCCGCAGGGCCGAGATCAGCGGCGACGGCCTGCTCCTCGACGGCGAGCAGCTCACCGTCGAGCGGGTGAAGGCGGCGATGAACGCGACCTTCGCCGCCCACGACACCTCGGCCGACGACTACATCGTCGCGCCGGCGGCCCAGGGGGCGGTCGGGCACGACATGGGTTCCGGCCCGATCCCCGCAGGTGTTCCGATCGTCGTGGACATCTGGCCTCGCGACAACGCCTCCGCGGTCTACACCGACATGACCCGCACCTTCGTCGTCGGCGACGTCGCGGACGACGTGCGGGAGTGGCATCGCCTCTGCAAGGAGGCACTCGACCGGGCCGTCTCCGAGATCAAGCCCGGCGGCGACACGAAGGCGGTCTTCGACGGGACCTGCGAGATCTTCGAGGCCGCCGGCGAGCCGACGCAGCGTACGAAGGAGCCCGGCGAGACGCTGGTGGACGGGTTCTTCCACGGCCTCGGCCATGGAGTCGGCCTCGAGGTGCACGAGTCGCCCGGGATGGGGCAGATCTCGGACAAGCAGTTCGTCGCCGGCGACGTGGTCACGGTCGAGCCCGGTCTCTACCGCGCCGGCTATGGCGGAGTGCGGCTCGAGGACATCGTCCTCGTGACCGAGACGGGCGCCGAGGTCCTCACGCAGTACCCGTACGACCTCGAACCTTGACTAACCCGTCCGAAATCGGGTAAAGCTGAGCAAATAGATCGGAGGCCGAAACGGAGTGGCCTTGGGGCGCTTTCCGTGGCCTCCGAAACTGGGAGGGCTGGATGAGCGCACTGTCTTCCGACCGGCCGGTGCAGTTGGTGGAAAGCACGCCGGCCGCCGATCCCGCGCCGCTCGGTCTCGCGGGATTCGCCCTGACGACGTTCCTGCTCAGCGGGCACAACGCGTCCTTCATTCCGGACCTGATCTGGGTGGGCCCCGCGATCTTCTACGGCGGGCTCGCGCAGTTCTGCGCCGGAATGTGGGAGTTCCGCAACCGGAACGTCTTCGGCGCGACCGCGTTCTCGACGTACGGCGGCTTCTGGATGGGCCTCGGCCTGTTCATCACGCTCGGCGTCGTGACGAAGAACTGGTTCACCGGCGTCGGGCCGCACAACATCGACAACTCCGTCGCATGGTTCCTGTTCGCGTTCGCCGTGTTCAACTTCTACATGCTGATCGGCAGCATGCGGGTGAATGCGGCCGTGTTCATGGTCTTCCTCACCCTGCAGATCACGGAGATCCTGCTCGTGATCGGCTTCTTCAACGTCTCGCACGGCGGCACCCCGTGGTGGCTGCATGCGGGTGGCTGGGCAGGCATCGTGACGGCTGCGGTCGCCTGGTACACGTCGGCGGCCGGCGTCTGGAACGGCGTCGCCGGCAGGGCGGTGCTGCCTGTCGGGAGGCCGTTCGTGACGGAATCCCGCGTGGCGGCGACGGCCTAGGATCGGGTAGCGACCAGGAAGGAGGCGGCTCTTGGCAACGGAGGCGAGCCACCACGCGATCGACACGATGTTCCTCGAGGAGCGGACCTATCCGCCTCCCGAGGACTTCGCGGCCCAGGCCAACGCGAAAGCGGACATCTACGACGTCCCGTTCGAGGAGTTCTGGGAGCGTGAGGGGCGCGAGCGAGTCACGTGGTTCGAGCCCTTCGGCGAGCTCTACGAGTGGGAGCCGCCGTACGCGAAGTGGTACCTCGGCGGCAAGTTGAATGTCTGCTTCAACTGCGTGGACCGGCATGTCGAAGCCGGCAACGGCGGAGTCGTCGCCTACCACTGGGAAGGCGAGCCGGAGGGCGACACCCGCACGATCACGTACGCCGATCTGCAGAAGGACGTCGTCCGCTTCGCGAACGCCCTCAAGAAGCTCGGCGTCGAGAAGGGGACGCCGGTCGGGATCTACATGGGCATGGTCCCGGAGCTGCCGGTGGCCATGCTCGCGTGCACCCGGATCGGCGCGCCGCACACCGTCGTCTTCGGCGGCTTCTCGGCCGACTCGCTCTCGGGCCGGATGAACGACATGAAGTGCGAGGTCGTCATCACGCAGGACGAGGCATGGCGGCGGGGCTCGAAGATCGGGCTCAAGACGGTCGCCGACGAGGCGATGGCGGCGGCTCCCGGTGTGAAGAGCTGCGTCGTCCTCCGCCGCACGGGGGGTGACGTGCCGATGCAGGAGGGCCGTGACCACTGGTGGCACGACCTCGAGAGCGACGTCTCGGACGACCCCGAATCGTGTCCGTGCGAGCCGATGGACAGCGAGGATCTGCTGTTTCTCATGTACACGAGCGGTACGACCGCCAAGCCGAAGGGGATCATCCACACGACGGCCGGCTACCTCGTCGGCACGTCGTCGACGCACCGCTACATCTTCGACCTGAAGCCGGACGAGGACGTCTACTGGTGCGCCGCGGACATCGGTTGGATCACCGGCCACAGCTACATCGTCTACGGGCCGCTGTGCAACCGGACGACGTCCGTCCTCTACGAGGGGACGCCGGACTTCCCCGACAAGGACCGGTGGTGGTCGATCGTCGAGAAGTACAAGGTGACGATCCTCTACACGGCACCGACGGCGATCCGCTCGCACATGAAGTGGGGGCCGGAGTACGCGCAGCAGCACGACCTGTCGTCGCTGCGCCTGCTCGGCTCCGTCGGCGAGCCGATCAACCCCGAGGCATGGATCTGGTACCGCGAGAACATCGGCGGCGACCGGACTCCGATCGTCGACACGTGGTGGCAGACCGAGACCGGGATGATCCTGATCACTCCGCTGCCGGGGGTGACGACGCTCAAGCCCGGCTCGGCGACCCAGCCGTTCCCGGGAGTCGTGCCGGCGGTGTACGACGAGCAGGGCAAGGAGGTCGGTCCGGGCGGGGGCGGCTATCTCGTCCTCAAGCGCCCATGGCCGGCGATGCTCAGAGGCATCTTCGGCGACGACCAGCGCTATCGGGACACGTACTGGTCGAAGTACGACGACATCTACCTCGCCGGCGACGGCGCCCGGATCGATCAGGACGGCGACTACTGGCTGCTCGGCCGGATCGACGACGTCATGAACGTCTCCGGGCACCGCATCTCGACGATCGAGGTCGAGTCGGCGCTAGTCGACCACCAGGAGGTCGCGGAGGCGGCCGTCTGCTCCCGCGCCGACTCGGTGACAGGAGAGGCGATCGTCGCGTACGTGACGCTCAAGGGCGGCGGCGAGGGCTCCGTCGAGAAGCTCGACGAGCTGCGCGACCACGTCGCGCAGAAGATCGGGCCGATCGCGAAGCCTGCGAACATCGTCTTCACGCCCGAGCTGCCGAAGACCCGCAGCGGCAAGATCATGCGTCGCCTGCTGCGGGACGTCGCGAACGACCGCCAGCTCGGCGACACGACGACGCTCGCCGATCCGACGGTCGTCGACGAGATCGCCAAGCGGGCGGCCGACGAGAAAGCCCAGGAGGCCGAAGCCTGAGACAAGGGGAGCCCTCGGGCTCCCCTTGACTCTCCCCCCGCGGGAGGCGCGATGCTGCGTGCGATGCAGCTCATGCCGATCGGCCGGTTCTCGCGCCTGACGGGTCTGGGCGTCAAGGCCCTGCGCAACTACGACGAGGTGGGCCTCCTCGTGCCGGCCGCGGTCGACGACGAGACGGGCTATCGCTTCTACTCGCCCGACCAGGTCGACCGGGCGGAGGCGATCCGCCAGCTGCGCAGGCTGGACATGCCGCTCGAGGAGATCCGCTCGACGCTTGCCGCCGACGATCCAGCGGCCCTCCGCGCAGCGCTCGTGTCGCACCAACGGGAGATGGCCGGCCGCGATGCCGAGCTTCGCGCGTCCCTAGGGAAGCTGCAACGGCTCATCGACGGAAAGGAGACGATCATGGGAATGCGCTCGGAGTCACTGCAGGCCGAGGAGCACCGGCGGCTCGGCATCGACCTCTACAACCGCACCTGGACGCTCATGGATGCGCCCGGCGAGGAGATGCTGTACTGCGCGCACGCGTCCGCCTACCACTGGATGCAGTCGGGCGGGACGACGGCGAATCGCGCGCGCAGCGAGTGGCTGTGCTCGCGCGTGTACTCGATCCTCGGTCGGCCCGAGCCCGCGCTCCATCATGCGCGCCGGTGCCTCGAGCTCGTCGAGTCCTCGCCGTCGGAGATGGAGGACTGGGACATCGCCGGGGCGCACGAGGCGCTCGCGCGCGCTCATCTCGCGGCCGGCGAGACGGACGAGGCACGCCGCTATCTGGAGCTCGCACGGCAGGACACGGCGCAGATCGCGAACCCGGAGGATCGGAAGCACATCGAGGCGGACATCGACTCGCTCGCACCCGTCCTGGGAGGGTAGGCGCCGTCCGGGTCGAATGGTAGAAATCTCGCGTTCGAGCGGCAGCGTAGGTCGAAGGCACTCCAACGGGCGGGATCCGGGTCAGGTGCCAACTGGACCGCCGACCTGCAAGAAGCGCCGCGGCCCTCCTACCGATTGCACGCCGGGCGAGTGCTCGGCGCGCTCTCGGTTCCTCGAGGCGAATGCCCCGACTGAGGACGATGGCCCGGGTCGGCGTTCCGGAAGACCTGAGTTGAGTGGTGTGGAACAGTGCCACGAGTCCCTAATGCGAGCGCGCGCGTGGCCAAGCTTGCCGGTGTGGCTGTGGCGGTCGCAGTGGTCTCCGCGTGCGGCTCGTCTCATGGGCACCTATCCGACTACTCCCTCGCGCAGGTGAAGCACGCGTTCGCGGCGGAGGGCTTGCGCCTGCACGAGGCGCGCTACGGGCCAGCTCTCGGTGTGATCAAGCTCACCGACCACCAAGTCGAAGTGGACGTTGACGTCGGGCAGAGCGCGACGAGGTGGGAATCCGTTACCGCGGGGAATCTCCGCACGCGAGGCCTCGCGAACGTGATCGTCTCCTTCCCACCCAGCCAAAGGCGCGCCGTGAAGGCTGCCCTCGCAGCGCTCGAAACCTAGAAGCGCTCGGCCGGGCCATCGTTCCGGAATGGCCCCTGAACGAGCGCCGCTAGAAGCCGCTGGCTTCCCCGTTTCGAGGTTTCCTCAACAGAAGCCACGCTGGGATTCCGATCACCAGGACGACGAGAGCCAAGGGAACCAGAGAAAACCAGGTGTACGACATGCGCTCTACCTCCTTCGATCCGGACGCAGCGTACGGCAGGGCATGGTCTGAGGCAAGCTTCGGCTCGGCCCCCGGGCTCAAAGGAACCTGCCTCGGGCCGGCGTTCCGGATGACCCCTGAGGGCGACGGGCTAGATTCCGGGCGGTGGCCGCCCGTCGTGACCGACCGGCATCTCGCACGCGCCTAGAGCGTGCTGACTTGCGTGGCGCGTGGGTTGACCATGCCGCCGAGTGGATTGCGTGGGCACGCGCTCCCGGGCATGACAGCTACGCGCAGTTCCACAAGGAGGCGTTCTTGCCGCTTCTGCCGGCGCCCGGTCGGAAGACGCTCGATCTGGGGTGCGGCGAAGGTCGGCTGAGCAATGATCTGGCCCGGCTGGGCCACACCGTGATCGGGATCGGCCGTTCCCCAATGCTGGTCGAGGCGGCGCGTGCCGGCTATCCGGAGATCGCCGAGCTGGCGGATGCAGCGTCGCTGCCGTTCCGCGACAAGAGCTTCGACTGCGTTGTTGCCTTCATGTCATTGCAGGACACCGATGACCTGGACGCCGTGATCGGCGAGTGCGGACGGGTGCTCAGCGAGGGCGGTCGGCTCTGTTTCGCGATCGTCCATCCGATCAACTCAGCCGGGTGGTTCGACGATGTCACGCCGGATGCCGGCTTTGTGATCGAGGGGTCGTATCCGGACGAGTCGTTCTACGAGCACTCGCGTGCACGCGGCGGACTGGCGATGACGTTCGTAAGCAAACACCGCCCGCTCCAGAGCTACTCGGACGCGCTCGCCCGGGCGGGGTTCCTGATCGAAAGCATCCGAGAACAAGGCGTCCCGGACACGGTTCATGAGGAACGCGCTCGGCGCTGGCGACGCATCCCACTGTTCCTGCACTGCCGAGCGATCAAGGCCGAGTCTCGCGGAAACACACCGCTTTAGCCAGCGGCGCTGGCCAGGTCCAGCGTCCCTCTCGCCGGCTGCCGGCGGGTCAGCCGTCGAGGAGCGCTTCGAAACGCGACGCGTCGTCGAACGGGCCGATCACGGCCAGCCGCAGGCGGTCGGCGGCAATCAGCTCCGACGCGACCCGCGCCACGTCCTCGCTCGTCACCGCGTCGACGCCGCGCAGCACCTCGTCGGGATCCGGGAGCCGGCGCTCGAGCACCTCCTTCCGGAGCCCGAACATCATCAGTCCCTGCGGGCTCTCGAGCTGGAGGACGAAGCGGCCCTTGGCGAAGTTGCGGGCCTTCTCGAGCTCCTCCGCCGGCAGCCGCTCGCCTGCGATCTTGCGGAGCTCCGCGGCGATCGTCGACACGGCGTCGTCGATGCGTGCGATGTCCACTCCCGCCTGCGCGTAGAGCGTGCCGGCGTCGGTGTAGCTGTGGTTGAGCCCGTACACGTAGTACGCAAGGCCACGGCGCTCGCGGACCTCGCTGAAGAGGCGTGACGACATCCCGCCGCCGAGCGCGGTCGCGAGCAGCTGGATCGCGTACCGGTCGGGATGGTCGAGCGGCAGGCTGTGCACACCGAGGGACACGTGGGCCTGCTCGGACTGCTTCGTGAAGACGTTCACACGCCCGTTCGCGTGCGGCGTGGTCGGAGCCGGCTCTCCGGTCTCCGCGTCCTCGAGGTCGCCGAGCAGCTCCTGGATGCGCTCGAGCAGGCCTTCGCCGATGCGGCCCGCGACGCCGACCACCATGCGCGACGGCTTGTACCAGCGATCGAGGTAGCCCATGAACGTGTCGCGGGTCGCGTCGCGGATCGTCTCCTTGGTGCCGATGATGTCGCGGCCGAGCGGCTGGTCGCCCCAGAGGAGCTGCTCGTAGACGCCGCCGATGAAGTCGCGCGGCGTGTCGAAGTACATGTTCATCTCCTCGATGATCACGCCCTTCTCCCGCTCGATCTCGTCGTCGGGGAAGCGAGAGTTGCGGAGCATGTCGACGAGGACGTCGAGCGCCACGTCGCGGTGCTCGGCGGCGCACTTGACGTAGTACGTCGTCGCCTCCTTGCCGGTGAAGGCGTTGAACTCGCCGCCGATCGCGTCGATCGCGCCGGCGATCTCCTTGGCGCTCGGCCGGCGTTCCGTTCCCTTGAAGAACATGTGCTCGGAGAAGTGCGCGATCCCGCTCGACTCGGCCGTCTCGTAGCGGGAGCCCGCGGCCAGCATCACGATCACGGCGACGGACTGCGCGTGCGGCAGGTCGGCCGTGAGGACCCGCAGGCCGTTGTCGAGCGTGTCGCGTTCGAACATCGTCATCCCTCACGATCGTATAGAGCTATCCCCCGTGCACGGCGAGGAGACGAGGCGGGCGATCGCGGCCCAGCCGGAATGGCTGGCGCAGGTGCCGACGGACAGGCGCTTCCCCGAGGGGGCGCGCCTCCTCTTCACCGGCTGCGGAACCTCGTTCCACGCCGCGATGACGGGCGGCGAGGCCGTGCAGGCGCTCGAGCTCGCCCTGCGACCCGAACGCGACGCGGACCTGCTGGTCGTCGTCTCGCACGAGGGTGAGACGCCGCTCACGCTCGACGCCGCGCGCGCCTGGCGCGGCCCGCGGTGGCTCGTAACCGGGAAGGCCGACGGGCCGATCGCCGAGCTCTGCGACGAGGTCGTCGTCTGCACGCCGTCGATCGAGGAGAGCTGGTGCCACACCGCGAGCTACACCTGCGCCGTCGCGGCGATCGCGGCGCTGCACGGCGAGGACGTGGCGTGGCTCCCCGCCGCCGTCGAGGAGGCCCTGGCCGCACCGTTGCCCGAGGTGGGCGAGCAGGAGCGGTTCCTCGTGGCCGGCGCGGGCCGGGAGCTCGCGACCGCGCACGAGGCCGTGCTGAAGCTGCGCGAGGGGGCATGGGTAGCGGCCGAGCCGTACGAGACCGAGCAGCTCCTTCACGGCTACCTCGCCGCGGTGGACGAGTCGGTACGGGCCTTCGTCCTCGAGGGCGAAGCCGCGGCGGCGGAGCGTGGGGCTGCCGCCGCGGAGGCACTGCGCGAGCTCGGCTGCGACGTCGATCTGCTGCCCGCCCGGCACCCGGTCGTCGACATCGTTCTCTTCCAACGCCTGACCGTCGACCTCGCCGAGCGGCGCGGACGCGAGCCGGACCGGATCCGGCGGCACGACCCGCGCTGGGCCGCGGCCGCGAAGGCCGCGAAGGCGGACAACGCGGCCTAGATCCGCACGAGCGCGTCGAGGAGCCGGTCGACCTCCTCGAACGTGTTGTAGTGGACGAATCCCGCGCGGGCGGCGCCCTCGGGCTGCAGGCCGAGCCGGCTCATGCCCTCGACGGCGTAGTAGTCGCCGTCCCAGACGGCGATGTCTCGTGCGGCCAGTCGTTCCGCGACCTCCCGCGGCGCCAGGTCCTCGACCCGGAAGGCGAACGTCGGCACCCGGCCGTCCATCGTCTCGAGCCCGTAGAGCGTGCAGCGCTCCGGTCGCCCGTCGAGAAACCGCTGTCCGAGCGCGCGCTCGTGCCCCTGGATCGCGTCCCACCCGACCTCGGCGACGTACTCGATTGCGGCGACGAAGCCCGCGAGCAGTTCGTGCGCGAGCGTCCCCGTCTCGAAGCGGCTGCCGACCGGCTCGTCCGCCGCCGGCCGCACCTTGTACGGCCGCCACGAGCGGAGGAGCTCCTCCCGGCCGTAGGCGAGGCCGAGGTGCGGGCCGAAGAACTTGTACGGGGAGCAAAGGAGGACGTCCACGCCGAGGGCGGCCACGTCGAGCGGCCGGTGCGGCGCGTAGTGGACGGCGTCCGCCCACGCGAGCGCGCCGACGTCGTGAGCCAGCTCGGCGACGCGTGCCGCGTCCGTCGTGGTGCCGAAGGCGTTCGAAGCGAGCGGGAAAGCGACGACGCGCGTCCGCTCCGTCAGCTTGCGTTCGAGGTCGTCGAGGTCGAGGGTCGTGTCGTCGCGGATCTCGACGAAGTGGACGCGAAGGTCGCGGTCGTGCGCGAGCTCCAGCCAGGGCGCGATGTTCCCGTCGTGGTCGAGGCGGGTGACGAGGATCTCGGCTCCCTCCTCGAGAGTGCGGGCGAGCGCACGGGTGAGCGCGAAGTTGAGCGTCGTCATGTTCTGGCCGAAGATCGTCTCCTCGACTCGGCAGCCGAGAAAGCGGGCGGCAGTGGCGTGCGCCTGCTCGACGAGCTCGTCACTGCGGCGGCTGGCGGCGAACGCGCCGCCGAGGTTCGCGTTCGAGTCGCGCAGGTAGGCCGCAATCGCCTCGAGCACGGTCTGCGGGCACTGCGTCCCGCCCGGGCCGTCGAGCAAGGCGACGCCGGATGCGAGCGCCGGAAAGCGCGCCCGCACGGCGGCGAGTCGATCGCGGCGGCGGCCATCTATCCCTGCTCGAGCGGCGCCAGCGTCAGTCCGCGCTCGCCGAGTTGCTCCCAGTAGAGCTCAGCCTGCTCGCGAAGGCCGGACCAGACCACGGCCTGGCCCGAGCCGTGGATCCGGTTCGCGAGCCGCATCCCGTCGTCGTACGAGACGCCCGGGATGACGGCCGAGAGCGCCGCGGCGACGCCCTGGAAGGTGTTGTGGTCGTCGTTGAGGACGATCACCAGCCACGGCCGGCCGAGACCGGTGCCTTCACCGCGGTCGAGGCGTTCCCGCGGCGGCGTCAGCGTCTCGCTCACGAGCCGGTCGCCCGGCCGTTCACGATCCAGCGGTAGCTCGGCTCGGCCGTGAGCGACGACCCGACGAAGCAATCGCGTTCCGCGAGAGCCAGCAGCTCGGCGAGTCCATCCTGCTCGGGCTCGAGCTCCACGACGAGCTCGACGTGCGTCTCGACCAGCGCGTACCGGCCGTCCGTCTCGCGCTTCGTCACCAGCGTCCGGGCGCTCCCGGAGGCCGCGCGAACCTCGACCATCTTTCGTTCCGCGTGGAAGCGGAGGCTCTTGAGCGAGCAGCGGACGAGGGCCGCGAGCAGTAGGTGCTCGGGCGACCATCCCGCCGGGACGTCGAGCGCGATGCCCGCCTCCTCGCTGAGCGCGCCCGTCGCGTCGAGGTCGACCGCGTACCGCAGCTCCTTCGCCCTGACCGCCATGGCGACATGGTCTCAGATGCCCGGCTCCGTCCGGGACGCGTCGTACGCTGCGAGACGTGCGGCGGCTGCGTTCGCTGTCGGAGACGGAGTGCTATGTCCGCTTGTACGGCGGCTGGGATTCCGCGGTGACCCTGGTCAAGATCGAGCCGCGGCGCCCACGCTACGAGCCGGCCGTCTCGGGCGAGGATCTGCGCCGGGAGTTCGAGGCGCGCATCGAGGCCAGGACGGACGAGCTCATCGCCGAGCTCGACGCGGCCGAGGCTGCCGCCGAGGCCGCGTAGCCGCCCGACAGGCATCCGGCACGAAGTCACGACCGCGCGGTAACGGTCCGTCGCCTACCGTTCGCAAAGGGAGCCTCGCTCCCCCGTTGGGGGAGAACGTGGCTCACGCAAAGGACACGGCCGGAAACGACGCGACACCGAGCGAGGTGCCCGATGTCCTCGCTCCGGGCCTCGGCGTCGTCTTCGTCGGCATCAATCCCGGCCGCGTCTCGGCCGCGGCCCGCGCGCACTTCGCGAATCCCCGCAACGACTTCTGGCGCCTCCTTCACGCGGCGCGGCTGACCTCCCGCCTCTACGAGCCGCACGAGCAGTTCGCGCTGCTCGAGGAGGGGATCGGCGTCACGAATGCCGCGTACCGCACGACGCCCGGCTCCGGCGACCTGCGGCGGGCGGACTTCGCCGGGTCCGGCGAGCGGCTCGGCCGGATCGCCCTCGAGCTCCGGCCGCGCTGGCTCGCCTTCGTCGGCAAGGAGGCCTACCGCGGCGCCTTCGGCGCGCGACCCGGCCTCGGCCTGCAGCAGGAGAGGCTCGGCGACACGGAGCTCTTCGTCCTCCCGTCCACGTCGCCCGCCAACGCGGCGGTCCCGTGGACGGAGCGGCTGCGCTGGTTCCACGAGCTCGCCGGGCGCGCGTCCGGCTTGCCGATCCGCGAGGGCGTGCGCGCCGTGGTCGTCGCGCCGGACCGGCGGACGCTGTTGATCCACTATGTCAATGAGTACGAGACCTGGTGGATCCCGCCGGGCGGCGGCGTCGATCCGGGCGAGAGCGATCTCGAGGCCCTCCAGCGCGAGCTCCACGAGGAGATCGGCCTGCCGGACTTCGAGGTCGGGCCGCTGCTCTTCGAGCGCGCGCACCATCGCCGCATCGAGGACGACTTCGGCGGGCAGCGGAACCGCTACTACCTCGTGCGCGTCCCCCGCTTCGAGGTCGCGGAGCTCGGCGAAGGCAGCGAGGCGCGCTGGTTCACCGTCGACGAGCTGGGCGTGCTCCCCGACCCGCCGCGCGACATCGAGGAGCTGCTCAGCGCCGCCAGCGATTGGTGATCGGCGTCCGCCGGTCGCGGCCGAACGCCTTCGGCCGCAGCCGCACTCCCGGAGGCGCCTGCCGCCGCTTGTACTCCGCCCGGTCGATGAGCGCGACGGCGCGCGCCACCACGTCCGGGTCGAAGCCGTCGGCGCTCAGCTCGTCGAGGGACCGGTCCTCCTCGACGTAGGCCTCGAGCACGCGATCCAGCTCGGGGTACGGCGGCAGCGAGTCCTCGTCGAGTTGATTCTCGCGTAGCTCGGCGCTCGGGGCCCGATCGATCGTCGACTGCGGCACAAGCTCCCGACCCGCCTGCTCGTTCAGATGGCGCGCGAGCCGGAACACGTCCGTCTTGAACACGTCCTTGAGGAGTCCGAAGCCGCCTGCCATGTCGCCATAGAGCGTCGCGTAGCCCACCGACAGCTCCGACTTGTTGCCGCTCGCGACAAGCAGCCAGCCGAACTTGTTCGACAGCGCCATCGCGAGCGTCCCGCGGATCCGCGCCTGGAGGTTCTCCTCGGCGACATCGACGTCGCGTCCCGCGAACGACTGCGCGAGGACGCCGGTGTACGCCTCGACCAGCGGCTCGATCGGGAGCTCCCGGAAATCGCAGCCGAGATTCTCCGCGAGTCGCCGTGCGTCGCTCCGCGTTGCCTCCGACGAGTAGCGGGACGGCATCGAGACGCAGTGGAGGCGGTCGGGCCCGAGGGCCTCGGCGGCGAGCGCCGCGGTGACCGCGGAGTCGATCCCGCCTGACACGCTGACGACGACGGCGTCGAAGCCGTTCTTCGCGACGTAGTCGCGCAGGCCGAGCACGAGCGCCCGCCGCATCTGCTCGATGTCCTCCGGGAGCGGCGCGAGGCCCGCCGCCTCCGGCCGCTCGAGGTCGACGACGAAGAGGGTCTCCTCGAAGCCGGGCGCTCGCGCCAGCACGGTGCCGTCGCTCCCGATCACGAGCGAGTGGCCGTCGAAGATCAGCTCGTCCTGGCCGCCGACGGTGTTGCAGAGCGCGACGCGAACGCCGCTCTCTCGCGCGCGCGCCGAGAAGATGGCCTCGCGCTCCTGTGCGCGGCCGACGTGGAACGGAGAGGCCGAGAGGTTGACGAGAAGCTCCGCACCCGCCGAGGCGAGCGCCGTCGTCGGGGGTCCGGGAACCCACATGTCCTCGCAGATCGTGATCCCGACCTTCGTGTCCGCCACGTCGATGAGTGCGAGCTCGTCGCCGGAGGCGAAGTAGCGCTTCTCGTCGAAGACGCCGTAGTTCGGCAGGTGCCACTTCTTCGCCCAGCCCGTGATCTCGCCGTCGGCGCAGACCGCGCATGCGTTGTACAGCTCGCCGTCGTGGAGGGGGACGCCGACGAGCGCGACGATGTCTCGCGTCTCTGCCGCGATGCGATCGACTGAAGTGCGGGCGGCCTGGAGGAATCCGGGCCGCAGGAGCAGGTCCTCGGGCGGATAGCCCGTCACCGCGAGCTCGGGGAGCACGACGAGGTCGGCGGCGGCGGCGCGCGCCTCCTCGATGCGCGCGAGAATCAGGTCGCGGTTCCCTTCGAGGTCCCCGACGGTCGGATCGATCTGGGCGAGGGCGAGCCTCATAGGTTTTCGATTATAGGTCGAAAACCTCTGCCCGCCGCAGCCGGATCGCCTGCAGGTCTCGCTCCCTGACCTCGTCGATGTGCGCGACCAGCTCGTCGACGTCGCTGTGCTCGGCGTGCAGATAGCGACCCGCGAGCGCGTCATAGCCGCCGCTCGCGAGCTTGAGGACGAGTCGTGGGGCGCACTCTGGAGGCGTCCACGGAGCGTCGTCCGGGAAGTGTCCCTCCGTCATGGCCGTTCGCACCAGTCCGGGGCTGATCACGAAGACGGGGATCCGTCCGTCGAGTGCGTTGGCGAGCGTCTCGCCGTAGCGGCAGACGGCCGCCTTCGACGAGGTGTAGGCGGTCTCGGTCGCGCCGGGGAGATACGAGGCGCCGCTGCCGACGATCACGATGCGGCCGTGGCCCCGCTCGAGCATCCCCGGGATGACGGCGCTGCAGCAGAGGTGCACGCCGAGGACGTTGACCTCGAACACCTGCCACCACTCGGTGGGATCGAGCTCCCAGGAGACGCCGCGGTTGCCGGTGCCGGCGTTCGCAACGAGGAGGTCGACCGGCCCGAGCTCCTCGAGCCAGCGCTCCACGTCTTCGCGCCGCGTCACGTCCCCGACTAGCGCGCGGCCTCCGATCGCCGCCGCGACGCCTTCGACCTGCTCGGCGGTGCGACCGCTCACGCCGACCTCCGCGCCCGCCGCCGCGAGCTCCCGGGCGATGTTCTCGCCGATCCCACGACCGCCGCCGGTCACGAGCGCCCGCTGTCCGGCCAGATCGGTCACGGCGAAACTCTAATTCGGTGGAGAGAAGTTAGCGTCCGCTAACCTAGTGAGCGCTAACTTCGAAGTGAGGAGACGCAGGTGAGAGCAAGAGTCCTGGCCGCCCTGGCCGCCGAGGAGAACCGCAAGTGGTGGACGCTGTTCGCGGTCTCGTTCGGCCTCTTCATGATCATGCTCGACAACACGGTGGTGAACGTCGCGCTGAAGACGATCCAGAGCGATCTTCACATGTCGGTGTCGTCGCTCGAATGGATAGTGACGGCCTACGCCCTGACGTTCGCGGCTCTCCTCATCACGGGCGGGAAGCTCGCCGATCTATACGGCCGCCGGCGCATCTTCGTCCTCGGGCTCGTCATCTTCAGCCTGTCGTCGCTTGCGTGCGGTCTCGCGCCGAATGCGGGCTTCCTCATCGGCGCCCGCGCCGTGCAGGGCGTCGGCGCCGCGCTCATGAACCCCGCGACGCTCTCGATCATCACGGCGACGTTCCCGCCGAAGCAGCGCGGACAGGCGATCGGGATCTGGGCCGGCGTCTCGGCGCTCGCGCTCGCGATCGGTCCGCTCGCCGGCGGCCTGATCGCCGAGAAGCTGAACTGGAACTGGATCTTCTTCGTCAACGTCCCGGTCGGAGCGCTCGCGATCGTCGTGTCCCAGTTCGCCATCCGTGAGTCCCGCGACACGTCCGCCGAGCAGAGCATCGACCTGCCGGGCCTCCTGACCTCGATCGGCTTCCTCTTCACGCTCAGCTATGCGCTCATCGAAGGAAACGGTCACGGCTGGACTTCCGCGGAGATCCTCGGTCTCTTCGTCGCGGCCGCGGTTCTGCTCGCAGCCTTCGTGATCTTCGAGCACCGCCAGCGCCTGCCGATGCTCGACCTGTCGCTGTTCCGCATCGGAGCCTTCGCCGGAGCGAACATCGTGGCGATGCTCGTCTCGCTCTCGATGTTCGGCGTCTTCTTCTTCGTCTCGCTCTACATCCAGCGGATCCTCGGCTACTCGCCGATCCAGGCGGGGGCGATGTTCCTGCCGATGACCTCGTTGATCATCGTCGTCGCGCCGCTCGCGGGACGCCTCTCGGATCGCCTCGGCTCCCGCTGGCTGATGGGAGGCGGGATGACGCTCGTCGGAATCTCGCTCCTGCTCTACGAGCGCGTCACGATCCACTCCGACTTCTGGACGCTGCTGCCCCAGATGCTCCTGGGCGGCATCGGGATGGCGATGACGATGTCGCCGATGACCGCCGCCGCGATGGGGGCGGTGCCGGTGGACAAGGCAGGTGTGGGCTCGGGCGTCCTCAACAGCTTCCGCCAGGTGGGCGGCTCGCTCGGGATCGCACTGATGGGAGCGATCGTGGCCTCGTTCCTCCACCATCCGCCGCAGAGCCCGGCGGCGGCGCAGGACTACGTCGACGGTCTCCACGCCGGCTTCGCCGTCGGTGCCGTGATCACCTTCGTCGCCGCGGCGCTGGCGATCGCTCTCGTCCGCACCCGGCCCGAGGTCGTGCGCGAGCACCTCGCGGAGATGGCGGCGTGAGCGTCGCGGCCCCGCGGATGGCGGCCGCCGACCGTCGCCGCCACCTCGTCGAGACGGCGATCAGGCTCTTCACCGACGGGAGTTACCACGGGACGACCACCGCGGAGATCGCCCGCGCCGCCGGGGTCTCGGAGCCGATCCTCTACCGCCATTTCGCCTCGAAGCGGGAGCTGTACCTCGCCGCGCTGGAGCACGTCTGGGCGAAGACGCGCGAGGCTTGGGAGCGGAAGCTCGCCGAGGCCACCGACGCCTGCGCCGCAGTCGAGGCCATCGGGAAGGGACACGTCTCGGTCCGCTCGCCGAAGCTCCAGCTCGCCGAGCTCTGGGTGCAGGCGCTGGGCGAGGCGTCGGAGGACCCCGAGCTGCGGCGGCATCTGCGCCGGCACATGCGCGAGGTGCACGACTTCGTCGCAGATCTGATCCGGCGCGGCCAGGCGCAGGGGGCGATCGCCGCCGAGCGTGACGCCGACTCGGAGGCGTGGATCATGCTGGCGGGCGGCATCCTCGGCATGGTCGGCCGTCGAGTCGGCCTCCTGGACGACGGTGAGCTCCAGGCGATCCGCGCAGCCCGCCTCAGCTGGCTCAAAGGCTGAATCTAGCTCGTCGTTCTTGTGTCCGCGCCCGACCTGCGCGGGCGCGGACACTCCGCACGAGCGGGCGAGCGCAATGAAAAGGCCCCGGCTGCGGCTCCGGGGCCTTCTCGAGAGGCGCGCCACTCTCGGTGGGGTTCCGAGGAGACGGATCTGCGGCCCATCCGTCTCACGTCCCTCACCGGGAGCCCGGCGCGCCCCCTGCGAACCGTGGCCTGGCGTCCGGCCTGGTTGCAAGGTGCGCTCACTATAGGAGCCTGCGCGGCACTCGTCAAGTAGCTCGGTCAAGTGATTTTGCGTTCGGCCCGGTTGACCAACATTCCCGATGAATAGGCCCCAAAAGGGGGATGTTCAAATCAATGAACTTGCACTTCAGTGAAGTATGCGCTTGACTGCAACAGCGCCGAGACCATGCCCATGCGAGAGACCGCCAGCCGCACCACTCGCAAGACCAGCCCGGAGGGACTTCGCCTCGGGGAACGGCTCCGCCAGCTTCGCGTCGCGGCGGGCCTGACGCAGAGCGAGCTCGCGGGCGACCGCTTCTCGAAGGAGTACGTGTCGCAGATCGAGCGCGGCAAGACGCGCCCGACCACGGGGACGATCGAGTGGCTCGCCGACCGCCTCGGCGTCGACGCCGGCTTCCTGGCGAGCGGGGTCGCGACCGACGAGCGCGCACGGCTCGAAGGCGCTCTTTCGCGGGCCGAGGCTCTGTACGAGGCACAGGAGGACGTCGAGGCTGCTGAAGCTTTCGAGCCGCTGGTAGCCGCGGCACGCGCGACCGGCATGCCCGAGCTGCAGGTTCGCGCGCTCTGCGGCAGCGGGCTCGCCAAGATGCGCACCGGGGAGCACCGCGCCGCGGTCGAGCTCCTCAACGAGGCGCGCTCGATCTCCGAGGCCGAGTCGTTCTCCGACGTCGAGCGGGCCGACGTGCTGTTCTGGCTCGGCTGCTGCCGCTACCAGCTCACCAGCGTGCAGACGGCGCTCGCCTTGTTCAACGAAGCCCTCGCGCTCGCCGACCGCTCCGGACTTCCGTGCGACGCGCTCAAGGCCAACATCCTCTCGTGGCGCTCGCGTTGCTGGCAGCGGCAGCGGGACTTCGAGGGCGCTCGCGACGACGTCGAGCGGGCCCTCGAGCTGTCGCAGGGCGTGGAAGACCTCCGCACGATCGGCGCCGCCTACTTCCAGGCTTCGCTGATCGCCGACCGCGAGGGCCACTGGGTGCTCGCCCGCAACTACGCGGAGAAGGCACGCGACGCGTACTCCAAGCTCGCGGACCGCGTCCATGTCAGCCAGCTCACGAACAACCTCGGCGGCCTCAACTTCCTGCTCGGGAACACCGACCAGGCCGTGAAGCTGCTCAAGGAGTCGTTCGCGATCGCGCTCGATCTCGGGCGGGACGCCGACGCCGGCCGCGCCGTCTCGTCGCTCGCGCAGGTCCATCTGCGCACCGGCAGCATCGTGCTGGCCGAGGATCAGGCGCGTCAGGCGCTCGAGCTGCTCGACGGCCGGGTCGACTACGTCGACGAGATCGGCAGCGCGCAGCTCGTGCTCGGCCGGTCTCTCCTCGAGCAGGACAGGCTCGACGAGGCGGAGGCGGCATTCACCGCGGCCGAGACGAGCTTCGGCGAGCTCGGCTCCGGGAGCCATCGCGCGGCCGCCTGGGTCGCACGCGGCGACCTGGCAGCGCGCCGGGGGGATCACGAAAAGGCGGCCGAGCTGTACCGCACGGCTGCGGAAGCTCTTCAGGACATCCGCTTCTAGAAGGGGACGAAGGAGGTGACGACTTTGACCCACAAGCGACTCATGTACCTGCTGCTCATCGCATCGCTCGTCGCGTTCATCCTCGGTGCCACGCACGGCGTCCACGGTGGTCCCGGTCACGGGATGAGTGACGGCGGCGGCCTCTAGACCTGGAGCACGAGCGCGACCCGCGCCTGCGTTTCCCAGGTCGCCAACGGTGGGATGACGCCCTCGTGGGCGCACGTCTCGAGCGCGCTCGGCGCGCGCTGACCGTCGGGCGGGTCGCACACCAGAGCGGACTGCGGCGGATCCTGGCCGAGATCGGTTTGACCGGCCGGCGAGACGCCACGCGCGAAGGAGCGCAGGCGTTCCGCCGCGGCCTCGAGGAGCTCGGGACGACGTTCATCAAGCTCGGCCAGCTCCTGTCCTCGCGTCCGGATCTCCTACCCGACGTCTACATCGACGAGCTCGGCCACCTGGTCGACGACGTGCCGGGCGTCCCATTCCCGGAGATCGAGGCCGTGCTGAGGGAGGACTTCGGCGAGGACGCCTTCGTCAGCCTTGATCCGGAGCCGCTCGCCACCGCCTCGATCGCGCAGACGCATCGCGGCTTGCTCGCCACCGGCCAGGAGGTCGTCGCCAAGGTGCGTCGTCCCGGCGTCGTCGAGCAGGTCGAGCTCGACCTCGCGGTGCTCCGTTCGACGGTGCGGATCGCGGCCCGCCGCTCCGAGGCCGCGCAGCGGATCCAGCTCGAGGAGCTCGCGGACGAGCTCGAGCTCCATCTCCGCGCGGAGATGGACTTCGTCGAGGAGGCGCACAACACGGAGCTCGTGCGCAGGCTGGTCGAGCCGTTCGAGGCGCTCACCGTGCCGCGCGTGATCCGGCCGTACGTGACGGAGCGTGCGCTCGTGCTCGAGCTCATCGCGGGCCGGAAGGTCGAGGCGGGGCACGGGCTGGATCCCGAGCGGGCCGCTGGGCTCGCTCGAGAGTTCTTCCGCGCGTACGTGTTCCAGGTCGTCGTCGAGGGCGTCTACCACGCCGATCCCCACCACGGGAACGTCCTGCTGACGGACGACGGGCGGCTCGCGCTCCTCGACTTCGGCCTCCTCGGCCGTCTGGACGAGGACACGCGGGCCGGTCTCGCGCTGCTGCTGCTCGCGTTGGCTCAGAACCGGGCCGACGACGTCGCCGACCTCGTCGTCTCGCTCTCGCTCACCACGACCCGCTCCGACCAGGCGGGCTTCGTGCAGGACGTCCGGCGCAAGTTGCCACGGTTCCATCACCGTCCGCTGGCGTCGATCGAGGCGGGCCACGCCCTCGCGGATCTGCAGCGGGCGGCGATCCGGCGAGACATCCGGCTGCCGACGTCGTTCGCGCTCGTCGGCAAGACGCTCGCGCAGGCCGACTCGATCGCGCGGCTGCTCGACCCGGAGCTCGACCCGATCGCGTTGATCGAGGAGGAGGCACTCGAGGTGATGGCGCGCGAGGCCGAGCGCCGCCTCGACCCGAACCGGCTCGCCGCCTACGCGTTCACCCAGCTCGCGCCGCTGGCGCGCCTGCCGGGCCGCGTCGGACATGTCGTCTCCGAGCTCGAACGCGGCACCCTCACGTTGGGCGTCGTGCCCACGGGGCTGGACGAGCTCGAGCACAACCTCCGCTCGATCGCGAACCGGGTCGGGGCGGCGATGATCATCGGCGCGCTCCTGCTCGCTTCGTCCCTTCTCGTGCGCGACCACGCGGTCGAATGGCTCGGCGTCGTGGGCTTCTGCCTGGCCGCCGTCCTCGGCCTCTACATGATCTGGAAGATCATCCGAACCCCCGGCGAGCTCTAGCTAATGCACGTCGCCGTTCGTCGAGCCCATGCGCTCGATGACGACCTGGGGGATGCGTGCGTGCGGGCTCAGGCGGAGGCACATGCGCACCACTTCCGCGCAGTCCTCGGGGCGGATCATCTCGGTCGGCTCGATTCCCGACCAGTGCGCCATCGGGGTGTCGACGAAGCCGGGGCAGAGAGCGATCGCACGAATGCCGTCAGCATCGAGCTCTTCGTTGAGGGAGCGGGTGAGCGCAATGACCGCCGCCTTCGTGGCGCCGTACGTGGCGAGCCACGGCGTCGGCAGCGTCCCGGCGATGGAGGCGAGGTTGACGATCCAGCCGCGCGACTCGCGCAGGAGCGGGATCGCCGCCTGCGTGACGAGGAAGAGCCCTCGCAGGTTGACGCCGAGCTGGATGTCGAGGCTCTTCGCGGGCAGCTCCTCGACCCGGCCGCCGATCCCGATCCCCGCCGAGTTGACGAGTACGTCGAGCCGGCCGAAACGCTCCCGGTGCTCGGCGACGGCGCGCGCACAATCCTCCGCCTCGGCCATGTTCGCGGCCACGGCCGCGGCGCCGAGCTCGGCCGCAGCCGCCTCGACCCGCTCGGGCCGACGCGAGACGAGCGTCAGCTCGAAGCCTTCGTCGCGCAGCATCCGCGCGATCGCGAGCCCGATTCCCGACGAGCCGCCGGTGACGAGTGCAGCCCCGGTCATTGCGCCTACAGTAAACGGCGTGGAGACCGAGGTAGCGAGCCTCACGGGCCTCACCGTCGGCGGCGGGTGCGCGGCGAAGTACTCCGCGGCGCGGCTCGAGGAGCTGCTGAAGGGTTTCGTCCCGGCGGAGGCCGAGGACCTGCTCGTCGGCCTCGACCCGGCGGACGACGCAGCGGTGTACCGGCTGGACGACGAGCGGGCGCTCGTCTTCACCGTCGACTTCTTCCCGCCGCTCGTCGACGATCCCGCTCTCTTCGGCCGGATCGCGGCCACGAACGCGCTCAACGACGTGTTCGCGATGGGCGGCACGCCGCTCCTCGCGCTCTCGATCGCGGCCTTCCCGGAGGAGCTCGCCACCGATCTCGTCGCGGCGGTCTTCTCGGGAGCGGACGAGCAGGTGCGCGCCGCGGGAGCGATCCTCGCCGGCGGCCACACGATCCGGGACACCGAGCCCAAGTACGGCCTCGCGGTCGTGGGCACGGTGCACCCCGACGGCATCTGGGTGAAGAGCGGCGCGCGGCCGGGCGACGCGGTCTTCCTCACGAAGCCGCTCGGCACCGGGCTCGTGCTCGCGCGGAAGGGCGATCTCGCGGAGGCCGCGCGCTGGATGACGACGCTCAACGACCGCGCGGCGCAGGTGCTACGCCCGTTCTCGCCGCATGCGGTGACCGACGTCACGGGCTTCGGGCTGCTCGGCCACGCCCACGAGACGGCGGCGCGGAGCAGTGTCCGGATCAGGCTGCAGGCCGGCGCGCTGCCCGCGCTGGAGGGCGCGCTCGAGGCGGCGCGGGACGGTGTCCGCACGGGCGGCGACCCGCGCAACCGCGACTTCGCCGGCCCGCACGTCGAGAGCGACGGCGTGCCGGACGAGCTGCTCGCGCTCGCCTACGACGCGCAGACGGCGGGAGGGCTCCTCGTCACGCTGTCGGCGGAGAAGGCGCTCTCGCTCGAGGCGGAGTTCGAGCGGGCCGGCCTCTTCCTCGCGCGCGTGGGCGCCGTCGAGGAAGGCGCGGGGGTCGTGCTCGAGCCCTAAGCCGCGGCAAAGCCGGTCTACACTCGGGGTGTGCATGCGGGGTCCGCATCGGCGGTGCTGCCGCGCCGGTTCGCCCGGACGCTCTCCCCGGTCGTCTTCCGGCGCGTCGCGCTTGCCGCGGTCGGCATGCTCGTCCTCATCGTCGCGTCGGGAGCGACCGTGCGCCTCACCGGCTCCGGGCTCGGCTGTCCCGAATGGCCGACCTGCACCACGCAGCACGCGCTGCCGCAGAGCTACCACTCGTACATCGAGTTCGGCAACCGCGTCGTCTCGGCGGTCACCATCTTCACGACGCTCGCTCTCGCCGTCGCCGCCTGGGTCACTCGCGGACTCGGCCGTTACGGACGGTGGCTGGCCACGGCCGTCTTCGTGGGGACACTCGCGCAGGCGCCGCTCGGCGCCATCACCGTCTACTACGACCTCGACCCGTACCTCGTGATCACGCATCTCCTGCTTTCGTTCACGCTCGTCTCGCTCGCGGCGCTCACCTTGCTCGAGGCGTCGCGGCTCGTCCGCGGCGAGGGATCGCCGCTGCCGGCGATCGCACGGCTCGGCGGCCTCGCGCTCGTCGTCTCCGTGGTCGTGCTCGCGGTGAGCGGGACGGCGGCGACCGCGGCTGGGCGCTTCCCGGGGAGCTCCGGCGCGAAGATCGTGCCGCGGCTCGGCTCCTTCTATCCCGCGGTCTACTGGCACGTGCGCGCCGTCGCCATGTTCGGGATCGTCTTCCTCGTGCTCGCCGCGTGGGCGTGGACGAGGCGCAGAGCGCATCCGTGGCTGGTGCGCGGCTGCGTGGGACTGCTCGCGATCCTCGCGGCGCAGATGGCGATCGGCGAGGTGCAGTACCGCACCTACGGCGACGTGCCGTGGTGGCTCGTCCTGCTCCACGTCGCGACCGCCGCGTCCCTCGTCGGCTGGACGGTCGGGCTCGCCGCACGGCTCTGGCGCCCCGTCGGGTTGGCGCGAATCGACAACTAGACTGAGTAGATGTCGGAGCTGATCGTCTCCTCGCGGCCCGACCTCCGCCGCCCGGTTCTCATCGCCGCCTTCCGCGGCTGGAACGACGGCGGCCAGGGAGCGACGCTCGGCGGCGGCTATCTCGCGAAGCAGTGGAGGGCGGAGTCGTTCGCGGAGATCGACTCGGAGAACTTCTACGACTTCCAGGCGGTGCGGCCGAACGTCTCGCTCGAGGACGGCCTGACGCGGAAGCTCGAATGGCCGGCGAACACGTTCCTGCACGCCCCGATCCCTGGCGTCGACCGCGACGCCGTGCTCCTGCTCGGCGTGGAGCCGAACCTCCGCTGGAAGACGTACTCGTCCCTCGTGCTCGAGCTCGTCCAGGACCTGCACGTCGAGCTCGTCGTCACGCTCGGCTCGCTGCTCGCCGACGTGCCGCACACGCGGCCGGCCCCCGTGAGCGCGGCCGCGAGCGAGCCGTCGCTCGTGGAGGAGCTCGGCGTCGAGCCGTCACGGTACGAAGGACCGACCGGCATCCTCGGCGTCCTCCTCGACGCGTGCCGCCAGGCGGGACTTCCCTCCGTGAGCCTGTGGGCGGCCGTGCCCCACTACGTCTCGCTCGCGCCGAGCCCGCGCGCCGCGCTTGCGCTCTGCCGCCGACTCGGTGAGCTCGTCGGCACCGAGATCGACGTCACCGAGCTCGAGCAGGCCGCCGAGGAGTACAGCGAGCAGGTGACCGAGGCGGTGGCTTCCGATGCGGAGACCGCGGCCTACGTCGAGGAGCTCGAGCGCCGCGTCGATCTGATGGAGGCGGCCGAGGAGCTTCCGTCCGGCGAGAGCCTCGCCGCCGAGCTGACGCGCTTTCTCCGCGAGCGGGAGCAGAACGGCGACGACGGCGGCGAGAGCGCCGGCGGGCCTGCCAGCTAGCTGGCTAGGCCGTTGCGAGTAGCTCGAGCCGGTTGCCCCACGGGTCCGACGTGTAGAAGCGCCGGACGCCCGGGAGCGAGTCGTCCCATTCCACGCGCTCGCCGGCCGCCTCGAGCCGCCGCGCCAGCGTCTCGAGCTCGGAGGCGGGAACGCGAAACGCGGGATGCGCCTTTCGCCCGGGCGCGAAGGGGTCCTCGACGCCGACGTGGAGCTGGTGGCCGCCGTCGAGCGCGAACCAGACGCCGCCCCGCGACCGCAGCGGCTCGGGCTTCTCGAGCTCCTTCAGGCCGAGCAGCTCGCCGAAGAAACGCCTTGCCTCGGACTCGCAGCCGGGCGGCGCCGCGAGCTGGACGTGATCGAGCTCGATCAATCCGCCTTGGCGGCAGGAGCGGCTTTTGATTCCGCGGGCTGCTCCGGCTTCGCCTCGGCGGCGGTGCCGTTCTGCTTCGCCTGCTGCTGGGACTTCGCGGCCGCGTTGGCTCCGCCGCCCTTGCGCCTCCGCCGCCGGCGCCGCCTGCTGCGGCCGCTGCCCTGCTTCGGCGCGGGCAGATTCTCGGCGAGCGCGAGCGCGACCTCCTGGATCGAGCCGAGCCGCTCGCGCGCCTCGTCGATCAGCTTCGTCGCCCGCGGGGTGTAGCCCTCGGCCGAGGCGAGGAGGGCGGCGCCCACCGGCAGCGGCAGCTCGAGCGCCGCCTGGACGAGCTTCGCGGCGTTCTCCTCGTGCCGGTGCCCGCGCGAGTTGGCGAGCGCGCCGAGCAGGCGCTTCGCCTCCGGATACTCGGCCGAGGCGCGCCGGTCCTGCACCTTGCGCGTCGCGCGCGCGAGCCGCCACGTCCAACGGGCGAGGATCTGCTCCGGCGCGTCGGGCTTCTCCTCGCCGACCGCGCGCAGGAGCGTCCGGATCCCCGGCAGCCGCTCCTTCTCCCACGTCGGCGCCTGCGTCACGAGCGTGACGAGATCGTCGAAATCTGCCCGCTCGACGCGCATCGAGACGCGGTCCTGCAGCGCCATCATCCGCAGCCGCCGGTTCGGGTTCTCGGCCGCGGCCGTCGTGAGGAACTGCTCGAGCGCGACCTTGCTCGCGCTCCGGTCTGTGAGCTTCTGGACGAAGGACGCGCGCTCGTCGAACCGGATCTGCCGGCCGGCGATCGTGGCCCAGTAGCGCTGCTCGTCCTCGTCGAGGTACTTCGGGTCGATGCGCTGCCACTCCCGCTGGATGACGTTGATGCGGCGGCGGACGTCGGGCGTGACCGGCACGAGCCACGGCGCCGGCGTGAGGCGGCGGCGGGCGCGGCGCTGCGAGCGGCGGCGCGGAGCCGGCGTGA
>DATFCX010000012.1:0-14829 GCA_035252585.1 Gaiellaceae bacterium | reverse complement strand
CGACGATCAGGCCGCCGAGCCCGACGGCCACCAGGGTGCAGCCGAGCGCCTGATCGCGCCGCCACGAGCCCGCCCGCCGCGCCGCGATGCTCTGGGCCGCCGACGACGCCAGCAACGCCGTCGTCGCGACCGCGGCCAGGAGCGCGAGGGCGTGCGTGTGCAGCAGCAACACCGCGTAGGAGGGGACGATCGACAGGTAGAGGGACAGTGCGGCCCAGCCGACACCGCCGGTGAGGGCGACACGCAGGAAGGAGCCTCTGATCTCCGCCGGCACGCGGGGCCACTGTGGCCGCCACGGCTCGTGGGTACCGCCCCGCGGTTCCGGCAGGCGCAGGACGACGACGGCCGACGCGACGGTCAGAACGAGGCCGACGAGGTAGGGAAGCCGCAGCGGAAAGGGCGCGAACTCGGCCAGGACCCCGGCGCAGATCGGGCCGGCGGCGCTGCCGAGGGACTGGGCGAGCCCGGCGCCGAGAGCGGCGCGACGGCGGCTTCCCTCCGGATCGAGCTCGACGAGCGCGGCGGTCGCCGGGCCGCTGACCATCGCCACCGCCAGCCCTTGCACGGCGCGCGCGGCGAACAGCCAGCCGTCCCCCTCCGCGAATGCGAACAGGATCAGCCCCACGCACCCGGTGGCGAGGCCGCTCGCGAGCACGGGCCGCCGGCCGAAGCGATCCGACAGCCGGCCGAAGAGCACGAGAGCGGGCACGAGCACGATCGCGTACGTCGAGAAGATCGCGGTCAGCACGAGCGGCGAGAACGCGAAGCGCGCCGCGTACACGTGGTACAGCGGACTCGCGAGATTCACCCCCGCGATGAGGACGAGCCAGGCGAGCCAGAGTCCGATCAGCCGGCGCACACAAGGCGCCTACCACGTACGGCGCTAGTAGAACCCCTCGCGGCGCCGATACCGCTCGGTGCGTGCATCTTCGTAGTCCTCGACGTCGAGCTCGGGATCGGCGACGGCGCGCAGGATCTCGCCCGAGCTGGGCAGCTCCGAGCGCTCGACGTGCCGCTCGGGATTCCAGAGCTCCGAGCGGAGGAGCGCCTTCGGACACTGCGTGTACGCCTCCTCGACCTCCACGAGTAGGCCGAGCTTCGGCGGCTTGCCCTCAACCGCGCTCGCGGCGAGCAGCTCGGGATCGTCGACGATCCGTGCGCGGCCGTTGACGCGAAAGGTGTCGTTCACGCCGGGGATCAGGAAGAGAAGCGCGATCCGGTCGTCCTCGAGGAGGTTCGTGAGCGTGTCGGCGAGCTTGTTCCCCGGCCGGTCGGGCAGGAGCAGCGTACGCTCGTCGAGGATACGGACGAAGCCGGCCGGGTCGCCTCGCGGCGACACGTCGAGCCCGCCGTCGGGACGCCCGGTGGCGACGACGACGAACGGCGACCGCTCGACGAACTGTCGCGTGAGTGGGTTGAGCCGGTCGGCGATCTTCTTCTTGACGAGCTCCGCCGGCTCGCCGAGCACCGCCCGGAGCTGGGTCTCGTCCATCACACGAACCTCGGCGGTCGCTTCTCGCGGATGGCGGCGACGCCCTCGCGGACATCCGGCCCGGTCATGTCGAGGAACTCGAGCTCGAGCGAGGCGTCGAAGATCGGCCCGGCCCTGACGAGCCACTCGTTGAGTGCGAGCTTCGTGTGCCGGATCGCCGAGCGCGAGCCCGAAGCGAGTCGCCGCGCGATCTCGAGCGCGCGCTCCTCGAGCTCCTCCTCCGGCACGCAGAGCGAGACGAGCCCGATGCGCTCGGCCTCGGCGCCGTCGACCTCCTCGCAGAGCAGGAGGTGGTACTTCGCCTTCGCCATCCCGCACAGGAGCGGCCAGACGATCGCCGCGTGATCGCCGGCCGCGACGCCGAGCTTCGTATGGCCGTCGACGATGCGTGCGTTCGGGCTCGCGAGCGAGACGTCCGCAAGGAGCCCGACGACGAGCCCTGCTCCGACGGCCGGCCCGGTGATCGCGGAGACGATCGGCGTCGGGCAGGCGAGCATGTTGTAGACGAGATCGCGGGCCTCGTGGAAGACGCGCGAGCGGGTGCCGGCGTCGTCGGCGATGGCGAGCACGAGGTCGAGGTCTCCGCCCGAGCTGAATGCCCCCTCCGCGCCGCGGACGAGGACCGCGCGAGTCTCCTCGTCCTGCCCGATCGCCTGCCAGACCCGCGCGAGCTCGCCGTGCTGCGCCTCGCTCACGGCGTTGAGCCGCCCGGGCGCGCGCAGCGTCAGGCGCAGGATCCCGTCCTCGGGTCGATCGAGATCGAGGGACGGGAACTCCGTCTCGTACGCGTACGGCGCCACGACCGAGATCCTACGGCGCTACGCTCGCCCCGCAGCAGCGGGCCGGTAGCTCAGTTGGTAGAGCAGGGGACTTTTAATCCCAAGGTCGCAGGTTCGATCCCTGCCCGGCCCACTTTTCGGACATTCCGCACGTCGAGCGAGTGGGGCGCGGGGATACCGACTACTGTCCTAGCCACCCTGGCTCCTTGGATCGGGCAAGCCCGGTCGCCCGAGGGCAGCGAGCACTCTTGCCAAATCGCCTTCGCGCTTTTCAATGTCGACCCAAGGCAGCCGGTACGCGATTGCTTCGTCTCGTAATCGTTCGCCGAAAGTTCGTATCCATTCCACTTCCTTTTCAGCTACATCACCAGTCGCGCCGTGCCTAGCGGTTACTACGCTACGAATACGCTCGATGTCATGGTCGCCGAGGAATACGGCTTTGACGTTGGTTGATTCGCGAAAATCACGAGCTACTAAGTTTGGCTGTATGTCGTCGCCTTCAACGATAAGGCCAGCCTCGAAAGGTTCTCGGCAACTGTCGATTTACCCGCCGTAGGCATACCGCCGATGAGAATGATTGGTCTCGTCACAAGCTACGCGGGGCCACTGCTCCGGCCTGGGGTACGGCGAGCTGCGCTCGAATAGCGGCGCGGCTGCCCTCGATGTCGAAGCAGTCGTACTGATTGTCATGCATCAGGCGGTGAGCGATCGCGATCGCCTCCTGCTCGGTCAGGTCGCCCGCGGCGACCTCGGCCTCGAGCGCTCGTTGGAGGCCGCGGCGCGCCTGGACCGCGTAGGCGACAGCGGACGTCGGCCACTGGGTGTCGCCGCCGAACCCGAACAGCTTGTTGCTCGGAACCGCGTGCAGGAAGCGGCGGACGAAGTCCGTCGAGCTGTAGGGGTCGATGGACCAGGCCCAGCAGAGATCGACCCAGACATTCGGGTAATGCTTCGCAATCGAGACCAGCTCGTCGCCGTAGGGGTAGGCGGTGTGCATCAGAACGAACCGCGCCTCCGGATAGCGCGTCAGCAACGGGCAGACGTTTCCTGCCCTGACCCAATCGATCGGCATGTTCCCGGTGCCCGCGTGGTGGCAGGTATGCAGCTTCAACGGCAGGTTGTGCTCGATCGCAAACTCGACCCCGCGCGCCCAGCACCAGTCGCCGAGCGCCAGCCGAGTCGCCTCCTCCACCTCGCCACCGGCCAACAAGACCGCCAGCGCGCGGGACGCCTCCTCGTCCGACCGCTCCTCCCAACGCAACGTGCGCCAGTACGCGTGCTGCGCCTTGACAGCGACTGCGCAGGCGCCGTAGCGCCGGAAGAGCGACGCCATCGCCTCACGCAGATCGTCGAGGTTGGACACCTCGACACCCATTCCTGCCGAAGCTCCTCCGCGTGCACGTCGCCGTTGGCGAAGTCCGCCCACGAGAGGTCGTAGAGGAAGAAGTCGGGCCCCGACTCGTCCGGCTCGCACGCCCAGCGGAAGTCGTCGATCTGCACGTGATCGAGACCGGCGACCTCGCTCAACAGCCGCAGCCGCTCGCCTGGCCGGCGCAGGTCCGCGAGCTTCCCCTGCGCAGTCTCGAGCCCCTCGGCCGAGACCGAATCGAGGCCGTAAACCTCGCGCGCGATCAGCCGAACAGCCTCACCGTAGCCCGTGTGCTTCGTTGCCTCCCACGCGTCACGAATGCCTGCGAAACGGAACTCGATGTCGCCGGCGGCCGGATCGAGCAGCCGCCGCATCGCCTCCTCCGTGGCGCCCGCAACCTCGAGATCGCTCCGCACGTAGTTGAGGAAGAGATCCTGGAGGATGTCGGGGCGGTCGTCACCCCAGCCAGGCTCGCCCCGCTCCTTCATCCGCTCGATCAGCTTTGTGTTGCCGCCTGCCCAGTGATCTTCCGGCCAGAGGTGCTCGTGCGTGTCCACGAGCCGAAGCGATTCGATCTCTTGACCGAGCTCGGTCCGCGTCTCCATCGACAACTCCTCCTGGGCAGCCGACCCAGCGGGCGATTGCGGCGGTCGCCGCCTAGCGCTTCCTGCCCCGGCTGACGGTCAGGCGGACCCTGGCGCCGTGAGCGCGCAGCCGATGCGCCTTCGGCCGCTGCGAGATCACGTGGCCCTTCTTCACTCTGCGTGAAAAGGCGTGCTTGACCTTGCCGAGTCGGCAGTCGTTCCTCTTGAGCCTTCGCTTGGCGACTCGCAACGTCTTTCCCTTGAGCTTGGGGACGACGCAGTCCCTGGCGAAGGACGCCACGACCGAGCGGGCGCCGAGCATCGAGACGGCACAGGCGGTCTTGCCGGTGCAGTTCCCCGACCAGCCGGCGAACGAGGAGCCCTTGGCCGGCTCGGCAGTGAGGGCGACCGAGCTGCCCTGCGTGTAGCTGAACGAGCACGTCGTGCCGCAGTTGATCCCCGCCGGACTCGACGTGACCGTCCCGGTTCCATCGCCGGCCTTGCTGACGCTCAGCGTGTCCTTGATTATCGGCGCCGAGGGCGGGGCGGGGAGGAGCCCGACGCACGGGTGATACGTGCCGGCGAGGAAGTTGGCGCCCGAGCTCGCATCGCTGGTGTTCCCGGCTGCCGCACAGTCGCTCAGGACGAGGAGGCCCCGAGCCGTCAGCCCGAGGAAGTCGGCGCCGTGCCCCCTGGACCGCGTCGGATTCCAGGCCAGCGCCCTCCCGGTCGTAGGGCTGATGGCCCCGATGCCGGGCCGGGCCACCGCGCCGGCGCCGGCGACGTCGCAGGCGGAGTTGTCGAGCCAGCGCTGGTGGCCTCCCACGTAGACGGCGTCGGAGGTCACGAGGACGCTCAGGAGCGAGTCGCAGCCCGAGTAGTTCACCCACGTCGGGGTGTGGGCGGCCGCGGTGGTGCCGAACCGCGCGACTGCGTCGCAGACGGTCGCGCTCAGCGGCCCGGTGGCGTTCTTGAAGCCGTCCGTGGACATCGCCAACCAGGTCCCGTCCTGCGAGAAGGAAAGGCCCGTGACGTAGTTCGGGCTCTCCGACGACCTGCAGGGCTGCTGCAGGATCGGTGCATTCCAGGAGCTGACCTTGGCCGAGCTCGCACCGAGGTCGAGCAGCACCGTGCGCCAATGGGCCTTCCCGGCCGCCGACGTGAAATTGCCCGCCACGGCCAGCTGCGTCCCGGTCGAATTGACGGCCGAATGGAGCACCTGCGTCGGGCCGGCGGTGCTCGTCACGCTGCCCGAAAGCTCCGCATTCAGATATGGCTGGAGCGCACCCGTCGTCGGATCGAGGCTGGCGAGCGCGACACGGCTGACGCCGTTGACGTGGCTGAAAGCGCCCCCCACGATCAGGTGGCCGCCGACCTCGTTCACGGTCCGCGCCTGGCCGGCCAGGTGCGCGTCGAAGCTCGTCAAGCGACCGGTGGTGAGATCGAACCGCGCGAGTCCCCTGCGCGCCACGCCGTCGACGGTGGTGAAGTCGCCGGCCACGTAGAGGAAGCGGCCGTCGCCGCTGCGGTCGAGCCCCCAGACCGCGCCGTTGAAGGTCGGCGCGAACGACGTCAGCTGCCCGGTGGCCTCGTTGTACGCGTAGAGGTTGGTCCTCGCGAAGTCCTTGCGGGACACCGTCTCGAACACCTTGGAGAACGTCCCGCCCACGTAGACCGTGCTGCCGATCACAGTCGCGGTCCGTGCGACGTTGTCCCCGGTCCCTTGAACCTCGATGTACGGAACGTTGGTGGCCGCCGCCGTGGTCACGAGGGCCGAGGCAGCGCCCGGCAGAACGCCCACGATCCCAAGGCAGACGAGCGACGCGAACAGCGCTATCCGCCAACGGGCGGGCCGATCCGACATGTTCCCCCTCCGAAAGGTCTCCAGTGCCCCTGCGTAAGTGCCCACAAAGTATCGCGATCACACGCAGCTGGCTAGACGCGCCCGACCGCCGCGCGTAGCATCGGCGCCATGCGGCGCTTGATCGGGGGTGGGGGGCTCGTCGTCGTTGCCTTGTTCGTGGGCCGGCTGCTGTTCACGGGCGGCGCAGGAGCCCAGACGCCGCTTCCGTTCTCCATCAGTCCCGGCGCGGGTGGGTTCCCTGCCACCCAGATCGGGGCGACGACGCTGAAGACGTTCACCTTCACCTGGACGAGCACGCAGAGCGGAGACCTGAGCAAGTTCGCCGTGCAGCCACCGTTCCTGATCCAGGCGAACCACTGCGGGGCGATGACGTACCAGCAGACCTGCACCGTGACGGCCGGCTTCGCCCCCACCCAGGCCGGCTCGGCAAGCCGCAACCTGACCTTCGCCTACACCGTGGGAACCACACAGGGAACCGACGCGATCACCCTCAGCGGCAAGGGGGTCTCGACGCAGACGCTGCCGTTCGCGGTCAGCCCGGGCTCCGGTGACTTCCCCGACACCCGCGTCGGGACGACGAGCTCGATCACGTTCACGTTCGGCTGGATCAGCCTGCCGGGCGGCCTCAGCCACCTGACCGTCCCCGCGCCGTTCTCGATTCAGAAGAACACCTGCGGGGCGATCAGCTTCCCGAACAGCTGCAGCGTGACCGTGGGATTCACCCCCACCGAGCTCGGCCAGGCGACCGGCGACCTGACCTTCACGTACACGGCCGGCAGTCAACAGGGCACCGACAAGATCCGGCTCACCGGCCCCTCCACGAGATGTGAGTGCACCCGCCTGAGAGCCAGGATGATCGGCTGGAGCGTGAACCACGGCACCAAGGTCTTCCTGGCTCTCAGGTGGAAGCTCGCCTGCACACCCGGTCACGCCCTTTCGTGTACCGGCCGCGTGCAGTGGCCGCGCAGCGTGAAGAGGAAGCTGGCGTCACGCGGCCTCGATCTGGTCTACCCGCGCCGGTCCGCGGGGTTCAGGCCGGCCGGACACTCTCCGAGCGTCGGCATCACCTGCGGCGCGACCCATCGGCAGGGGTGCAGCAAGGATCTGATCTCGGGTGTCGCGCGCTTCCAGCTGCTCGGGCCGGCGCGACTGCGTCGCGGCCTGACGATCACCTGGCGGTTCGACCTCGTCTGCTTCTCACACCCCAAGACCGAGAAGAAGCGGACGTTGAAGGTCAAGTTCGACAGCCGCGGCAAGCTCGACCGCCACGCGTCGCGTCTCGGCCCGATCGTCTCCTAGCGACGCCGCGGCGAAGCGGCCGCTTCCTAGCCCTTCGCGCCCTTGCTGACGACGAGCGTGACGGCGGCACCGGGCTTGCGCACGCTGTGCGCCTTGGGCCGCTCGGAGATCACGAGCCCCGCCTTCAGCCTGGCCGAGAAGGCGTGCCTGACCTTGCCGACGCGGCAGCGATACGCCTTGAGCGTTCGCCCGGCGGCGCTCAGGCTCTTTCCCTCGAGCTCGGGCACGACGCACGCCTTCCGGAAGGACGCCCGGACCGACCGGTCGGCGGTCAGGGGGACCGTGCACGCCGACTTCCCGGTGCAGACGCCGGACCAGCCGGCGAATCCCCAGCCCTTGCCGGACCTGGCGATCAGCCTGACCGAGCTGCCGACCGTGTAGCTGTGGGAGCACCTCGAGCCGCACTTGATCCCCGCCGGCCTCGAGACGACCGTCCCGGTCCTGGCGCCGAGCTTGCGCACGGTCAGGGTCTGCTTGACCGTGCTCGACGCGCGCAGGACCCCGACGCACGGGTGGTACGCGCCCGCGAGGTAGTTGGCGCCGGAGCTCGCATCGCCGCTGTTGCCCGGCGCCGCGCAGTCGCTCAGGATGAGCAACCCGGGGCCGATCAGCTCGAGGAAGTCGGCTCCGCGTCCTCGCGATCGGGTCGGGTTCCAGGAAAGCGCCCGGCCGGTGGTGGGATCGACCGCTCCGAGACCCGGCCGCTTCACCGCGCCGGTGCCGGCGACGTCGCAGCCCGTGTTGTCCAGCCAGCGCTGGTGGCCGTCGACGTAGACGACACCGGGCTCCACGAGGACGCCGTACAGCGAATCGCAGCCCGTGTAGTTCGCCCACGCCGGCGCAATGTTGGCGACCTCCCGGGTGCTGAACCGCGCGACCGCGCCGCAGACGGTCTGGGTCAGCGGGAACCCGCTGTTCAGGTTCCGGTAGCCGCTCGTCACCATGGCGAACCACGTGCCGTCCTGGGAGAACGACATCGCGCTCACGTAGTTCGGGTGCCCGACGGAGTCGCACGGCTGCTGCAGGATCGGCGCGTTCCAGGCGCCCACGGTGGCCGAGGATGCGCCGAGGTCGAGCAGGAAGGTGCGCCAGTGGGTCGCGCCGCCGGCGGAGGTGAAGTTGCCCGCGATCGCCATCTGCGTCTCCGTGGAGTTGACGGCCGTGTGATGGACGGCCGTCGGGCCGGCCGTGCTGGAGACCGTGCCGGACAGCTCCGCGTCGAGATACGACTGGAGCGCCCCCGTTGCGGGGTCGAGGCTGGCGAGCGCCACCCGCCGGGCGCCGTTGACGGCCGTGAACGTGCCGCCGACGACGAGATGACCGTGCACGTAGTCGACGGTGCGGGCCTGACCGTTCAGGTGTGCGTTGAACTTGGTCAGGGCTCCGCTCTTCAGGTCGAACCGCGCCAGGCCCGTCCGGGCGGCACCGTCGACCGTGGTGAAGTTGCCGGCCGCGTACAGATAGCGGCCGTCGGGGCTCCGGTCGAGCGCCCAGACCTCACCGTTGAGCGTCGGCGCGAACGAGGTCACCCGGTCCGTCTTGTCGTCGTAGGAGTAGAGACCGTGCCTCGGATAGTTCTGGCCCGAGGCCGGCTCGAACACCTCGGAGAACGTCCCGCCGATGTAGACCCTGCTGCCGATCAAGGTCGAGGCCCGGACGTAGCTGGTCCCGGTCCCGTTGACCTGGATGTACGGCGCGTTCTTGACGGGGGACGTGCCGACGAGGGCGGACGCCGCGCCGCGCGCCACGCCGACGAGCGCAAGGCAAGCGAGCGCAGTGAAAAGCACGAGCCGCCAACGGGCCGGCGAGCCTGCCGACATTCCCTCCCCCTTCTGTCTGGCCGCGGAGCCGCAGGTGAACGAGCCCTAAACCTAGTCGGCCGGACGAGCCAATGCCAAGGACCGGTTGCGTTTCCCAGGTCTCGAGAGGCGCCCGGATGCTCCTCCCAACCGACATCCCGACGCGCGCCCAGCTGGACCGGCTGCTCGCCTCCCGCACCCCGTCGAGCGTCTCGATCTACCTGCCGACCGAGCCGGCATCGGATCCAGGGCTCGGAGGGCCGGAAGACGAGGATGCGGCAGTACGCGCGCCTGATCGACAAGGCGCTGCGACCGCTGCTTTGGCGGCTCGAGCTGCCACTGATCCTCCGCCAGGGAGCCGATGGACTCGATCTATCGCTCGGTCAACACGTACCCGAGCCTGCTGGCGGCGGGCCTGCCGGGGAATCCCGACACCGCCGCCGACGCCGAGCTCGCCGAACGCGCACGGCGCGTGCTCGACGACGTCTACGCAACCGAGCTGCACGCGATCCGGGAGAGGTACGCGCTCCTCGCCTCGCAGGGACGACGCGGTCAACTACGGGGTCGTCGACGAGATCGCCCGTCGGGTCTGGCTGAACGGCGGGAACGTGCTCGCCGTCCGGCGCGAGGACATCCCCGGCAACGGCTCCCTCGCGGCGATCCTTCGCTACGCGCCCTGACGTCGTCGAAGCCGGTCGAGGCTGGACAAGCCGGCTCCATCGGTCCACAATGCAGCCGCTCCTCGAGAGGCGGGGAGCGGGGTCCGGTGCATCTATCCGTAGGAGGGGTTGGAATGGCAAGTCGTGGCTTGCGGCTCTGGGCGAGCCTGGGCGGGCTCGTCTTCGTCGTGTTGGCGGTGGTCGGAGCGCTGCTGCTCTTCGACGGGCCGAGCGACTCGTCGCCGGCGAAGATGGCGGCGTGGTACGGCAGCTCGAGCAATCGCGGACACATCAACATCGGCTGGGTCCTGACCGGGCTCGGCCTCTTCGCGCTCATCTGGTTCGTCTCGGCCCTGCGTGAGCGCGTGCGCGACAGCGAGCGGGCCCGACCGGAGGAGGGGACGTTTCTCTCGACGATCGTGCTCGTCGGCGGAACCGTCTACGTCGCGGTCGCGATGGCGGGGATCGCCGTCGCCGACGGGATCCGGACGATGAGCGACGACACGTACCACCACCAGGTCTACAGCGGCGTGATCCACGCGGCGGGCGACGCCTCGTACATCCTGGTCGTGACGGCCGGAGCGGCGATGGCGGCGCTCATCTTCGCCACCTCGGTCGCCGTTCGCCGCTACGCGATCTTGCCGCGCTGGGTGAGCTGGTTCGGCTTCGTCGCGGGGGTGGCAGCGATCTTCTCGGTCGTCTTCTTCACGATGATCGTCTGGCTGCTCTGGGTCGCCGTCGCGTCGGTCTCGCTCTTCCTGCAGAGCCGGCCGGCGGGCGCCGCCGGACGCGAGCCGTCTGCGGCGACCTCGTAGAGCGAGCACATCGGGGCCGCCGCGAAGACCGCTGCGGCCCCGTTTCCCCGCCGCGCCGCCGGCGTGAACGGCGGATTCCCAGCGGAACGTGCTTTTCGAGGAACATCCGGCGTGTAGTCGTCCGCACGTCGCGATGACCGAATGAAGCGGGGCCGCCCCTCGGCGGCCCCGCTGTTGGTCATCGCGATTCGGTCAGAAGCGCGTCAGTGATGGTGCTCCGCGTTCGGTGTGGTCACCGGGCACGGGTTGTGGCTCAACGTGTTCCTGAAGTCGTTGAACCGCTGAGTGATCGTGAAGCCCGCGGCCGGGTAGTTCAGCAGCAGGAGATCGCCGTACTCGGCCTGAGGAGTTCCGCCGAAGTTGTTGGTGGCATTGGCGAAGCTGCCGCCGCCCTCTTCCCAGAGACACGAGTTCCCCGGCCCGTTGAACGTGCTGAAGGTCGGGTACAGGGTCGCGCCGTTCGGCGGATCCACACAGTCGTGTCCCGGGTTCGGGTCCGCCGGGTTGCTCACGTGACGCTGGCAGTCGTTGTTCGTCGAGAAGTCGTTCCCCTCGATCCTCGGGAGGTCGTTCTCGAAGGCCGCCTGGCGGTAGTTGTCGTCGAGCTTGCCGTGCCCGTGCTCAGCGAAGAGCGGGCTGCTGAACACGACCGGAGTCGTCACGTTGCTCGCGACGGCACCGGTGCTCCCGGGCCAGTTGCCCTGCTGGTACTCGGGTCCGTCGAAGTCGTTGTCCGCCTGGATGCAGCCGGAGAACGCAGTGTTCAGCGTCGTTCCCGACGGATCGACGATCGGGGCCGTGAAGCACGGGAAGTCGTCGTTGTCGGGCGACGCGTCGGTCCCGTTGTTGGAGGACGTGCACTTGAAGTTGGCGATGGTGGTGCAGTACTCGAAGTGCCCGATCTCGTCCGAGTAGGCGACGTTGTACGAGTGCGCCGCCCACAGCACGCGCGTGTTCGGGCCGGACGTGCTGTACATCGGATGAAACGCGTAGGGCCGGAAGATGCACGACTTGGCGTCCGGCTGGTAGAGCGCGTGCCCGAATCCGTTGGCAATGCTCGCCGTCATCGAGCCGCTCTGCCCGGTCGTCAAGTCGTGGATGACCACCCGGAAGCCGGCATGCGTGTCGCGCATGTCCACGACGAGCTTGTCGCCGGCGTGGTACTCGAGGGTGTCGGAGGTGACCTGCGCCTGCTCGCCGAACGGGGTGAACGGGTTGGCGGGCACCTGCGAGATGCCGCTCTTCGTGACCATCGCCCAGTTGACCGGCTCAGGTCCCTGTGAGGCTTGACAGGCGGGGTTGTTCGGCTGGCCGGTGTTCATGTTCACCGGGTCGCTGTCGATCGTGAGCGCGGAGGCCCACAGCCCGTCCTGGTTCCCCTCGCCGTCCGTCTGGCTGATCGGGCCCCAGCCGGGCGGATAGAACTGCATCTCCATGAACGCGCTGCCCGGTGTCTTGCCGAGGTAGTTCGGCGAGCTCGGGTCCGTGCTCGTCTTGATGTTCCGGTCGCTGTCAGCCGGGCACCGGACACCGGGGTTCGGAGCCGACTGGTCGTCGCACATCGCCATTCCGAACCAGAAGGCAGGGCGAAGCTGGAAGTTCCAGGTCGTGCCCGTCCCGTCCTGGCTCGGAGGCGCGACGGGGTCGCTCGGGAGGGTCAGGCGATACTCGTTCGAATTGCCCGAGCCCGGCTTGTTCGAATAGAACAACACCGAGGGCTCGTCGTGGCCCGCGGTGTAGTGCTCTCCCTCGTATGTCCAAGGATCGAGCTGCTCCGCGCACAGGTAAGGATGCTGCACACAGAGCGGGTCGCTGCTGTCGGGATAACTCGGCGCGGCGGTGCCGGCGGCACCGACGTCACCCACTGCGAACACGCCGACGACCGCGACGATCGCCAAGGCGATCAGACCGGTACGGCTCAGACGGCGTAAAACTCTAGGCCGTTGCATAGAGCTTCCCCCCTTGATCTCTTGCGCCTGCGGGCGCAAATGCCTGGGATGCGGCGGGGATCGTGACAAATGCGGCCCGGGCGTGAATCGTTACGATCGACGCATGCCGTTCCCGCTTCGCCTGCTCGTCGGCTGGGCCGTCGACGCCGCCGCACTCGCGGTCGCGGCGTGGATGTTCTCCGGCATCTCGGTCGGCGGAGCGGCCGGGACGCTCATCCTCGCGGCACTCGTCTACGGGATTCTCGCCGCGGTCGTCAAGCCGGTGCTGAAGCTCCTGACGCTGCCGCTCGCCATCCTCACGCTCGGCGTCGCGTGGTTCTTCGTGGCGATGTTCGTCCTCTGGCTGACCGACGCGATCGTCGGCGGCATGCACATCCACGGCTTCTGGACGCTCGTCGGCGGGACGATCGTCGTCTGGGCCGTCGGCGCCGCGGCCGACCACTGGCTGTTCCCCAAGCGAGGGCCCATCCGGCGCATGCTGGGAGCCTCCTCGCGTTTCGGACGCGCCTGAACGGAAAACAGCGCCGGAGCATGCGGTCGGCTCCGGCGGCGCACGTGCGGGACGTTGCGCTTCCGGGGCCGTCCGCGGCTGGAGGACTCTAGGCTCCCGCGATGAGGCTCTTCCTCGTCTGCCGGCACGGGCAGTCGCTCTTCAACGTCGACAAGATCGTGAACGGAGACGCGACGCTCGACCGCGGGCTCTCGGAGCAGGGGATCGCGGAGGCGGAACGGCTCGCGGGCCAGATCGCCGCGGCGCCGCTCGAGCTCGTCGCAGTGTCCCCTTTCCCACGCGCGCTCCAGACCGCGAACATCGCGCTCGAGGGCCGTGACGTCCCGCACCTCGTCGACGAGGAGCTCGGGGACGTCCGCATCGGCGAGCTCGAGGGCTCGTCGATCGACGCCTACCGCGAGGCACCCGCGCACTCGAACCGGAAGGAGCGGTTTCCCGGCGGCGAGAGTCTCGACGAGGCCGCGCTTCGCTACGCCGGCGCGTTCGAGCGCCTGCTCGCGCGGGACGAGGCTGCGACGCTCGTCGTCTGCCACGAGATCCCCGTCCGCTACCTCGTGAACGCCGCAGCCGGGAGTTCCGAGCTGGACGGGCCACTCCATTACGTCGCGAACGCGGCCCCGTACGTTTTCGACGACACGACGCTGAAGCGGGCGGTGGAGCGCATCCGGGAGCTCGCCGGGTAGCGTCGGGCCATGGCCGTCGCCGACACGCTCGAGCTGCTCGATTGGAAGCGGCGCGTCTTCGGCCTCTATGCCGCCGTGCGCGAGCTGCAACCCGAGGCCGGGTGGGAGCTGTGGCGAGAGACGCGGGACGAGCTGTTCCGGTCGCACCCGCAGTCGCCGCTGCCGGCCGACGGCCGCGCGTCGTTCGCGGGGCTCGAGTACTGGCCGTACGACCCGCAGGCGCGCGTGCTCGCGGAGCTCGAGAACGTCGAAGCCCCGCCCGAGCCCGTTGCGACGAGCGGCGTGGAGCCGATCCTCTTCCGGCCGTTCGCGCGCGCGCGCTTCGAGCTGGGCGGCGAGCCGCTCACGCTCGAGGTCTCCTGGCTCGACGCCTACGGCGGCGGCGCCTTCCTCTGCTTCCGCGACGCGACGAGCGGCCGGGAGAGCTACGGCGGCGGCCGCTACCTCCTCGACACGGTCAAGGGCTCGGATCTGGGGGAAGACGACGGCAGGCTCGTGCTCGACTTCAACTTCGCCTACAACCCGTCCTGCTCCTACGACCCCGGCTGGGTCTGTCCGCTGGCCCCGCCGGCGAACCGGCTGACGGTCTCGGTGGAGGCCGGGGAGAAGCACCGGTCATGAGCGAGCTCGAAGGCCTCCGGACGGAGATCTCCGAGCTCGATCGGAAGCTGCTCGAGCTGCTGAACCGGCGGCTCGAGCTGGTCGGCGCCGTCCGCGACTACAAGGACGAGGCAGGCGAGCGGTGGATCGACCCCGAGCGGGAGGCCGAGTTGCTGCAGGCGCTCGTCGATGGGAACGGCGGGCCGCTCTCGGAGCGAGGCGTCAGGTCGATCTTCGCGGCGGTCCTCGACGTGCTCAAGCAGGAGGTCGCGGCCGAGAGGCGCGTGTCGGGCTCGGCCGCAGCGACACTCGACCGGCAGCGCGCGGTCGAGCGCCTCGCCGTCGTCGGCACCGGGCTCGTCGGGACGTCGGTCGCCCTCGCGGCCGGTCGCGCGGGCACGAAGGCCCGCGGCTTCGACACGGATC
>DATFCX010000011.1:0-38915 GCA_035252585.1 Gaiellaceae bacterium | reverse complement strand
AGAGCCGGTCGATGCGCTCCGGCGTACTGGGTCGGAACGCGGTCCGGTTCTGCCACATGTCGAGCTGGCCCGTCATCCCCTGGATCAGGTAGATGGACGGAAAACGCCGGTCGGGATCCGCGTCGTACGCAGGCGGGACGTAGACCCAGAGCGGCCGCACGTTCGGATCGCCGAGCGGGTTTTCACGAAGGACCTCGCTCTCGATCTCGAGCTCGTCGAAGCGTCCCACCGGCTCGCGCGACCACGGCTTCATGGAGCGTTCTTCTATCAGGCCGCGCCACGCAGCCGTGGGGCTACACTCACGGCGATGGCCGAGTACGGGACGATGCGGGTCAAGAGCGGTCTCGCCGAGATGCTCAAGGGCGGCGTGATCATGGACGTCGTCGACGCCGAGCAGGCGAGGATCGCGGAGGACGCGGGCGCATGCGCGGTCATGGCGCTCGAGCGCGTACCCGCCGACATCCGGCGGGACGGCGGCGTCGCGCGCATGTCCGATCCGGAGAAGATCCGCGAGATCCAGGAGGCCGTGACGATTCCGGTCATGGCCAAGTGCCGCATCGGCCACTTCGCCGAGGCGCAGATCCTGCAGGCGCTCGAGATCGACTACATCGACGAGTCCGAGGTGCTGACGCCCGCCGACCTCGAGCATCACGTCGACAAGTGGCAGTTCACCGTCCCCTTCGTCTGCGGCGCGACGATCCTCGGCGAGGCGCTGCGCCGGATCGCGGAGGGCGCGGCGATGATCCGCACCAAGGGCGAGGCGGGCACGGGCGACATCGTCAACGCCGTCACGCACATGCGCGCGGTCTTCGGCCACATCCGCCGGCTCGGCGCGCTGCGCGAGGAGGAGCTCTACGCCGAGGCGAAGGAGCTGCGCGCGCCGTACGAGCTCGTCAAGTGGGTCGCCGAGAACGGAAAGCTGCCGGTCGTGACGTTCACCGCCGGCGGGATCGCGACGCCGGCCGACGCGTCGCTCTGCATGCAGCTCGGCGCGGACGGCGTCTTCGTCGGCTCCGGCATCTTCAAGTCGGGCGACCCGGAGCGGCGCGCGAAGGCGATCGTCGAGGCGACGACGCACTTCCGCGACGCGGACATCCTCGCCCGCGTCTCGGCCGGTCTCGGAGAGCCGATGGTCGGCATCTCGACGCAGTCGCTCGACCCGAGCGAGCTGCTCGAGACACGCGGCTGGTAGCACGTCCGTCCGACGCGGGGAGGACGATCCTCCCCGTGCACGACCGCGAGATCAAGCCGATCTGGACCACGGCGAGCTTTCTCGTCTACACCGGCGGCCTGACCGTCCTCCTCGGCGGCCTCGCCGCGCTCGCCTACTTCTCGGGAAGCTACGGCTCCGGAGCCAAGGCCGGCTGGGCGCTCCTGATCCTCGTGATCCTCTACTTGATCGCCCACGGCCTGCGCCGCCGCGCGCGCCCGATCGCCGCGGGCATCTTCGCGTTCGCCGCGGTGATCGCCTGGGCCGCGTTCGTCATCCTGCTCTTCCGGTGGTGGGGCTGGAACGGCGTCGACGCGTCGATCAAGCACTGGTCGTGGTCGCGCAACCTGGCGCTGTTGCTGATCCTCGGCGCCGCCCGGGAGGATCGGCGGCGGTTCGGCTTCCCGTTCATCCGCGCGATCTCGGCGATCCTCGTCTGGGTCTTCGTGATCCAGCTCCTCCCGGCAGGCCCGAACCTCACGTCGGCCATCACGCTGATCGTCGGGCTCGCATACCTCGTCCTGGGCACGATCCAGCACACGCCGTCCTCCTTCTGGCTGCACCTCGTCGGCGGCCTGCTGATCGGCGGCGCGATCCTGTTCTGGGATCACACGAGCGACGGCAACTTCGCCTTCGTCCTGATCGTCGCGCTCCTGTACGTCGGGATCGCGTACGCGACGAAGCGGTCGAGCTGGGCGGTGCTCGGGACGATCGGGTTCTTCATCGCGACGATCCACTACGTCGTCGGATCGCCGACGAAGCTTGCCGAAGGATTCTTCGGCGTCGGCAGCGTGGGGGGCGGGTCCTGCACGGCGACGGCCACCGGGACGGTCTGTACGCAGACCGCAGGGCCGCCCGGGATCAGCCCCTGGTCGCCGGCACTTGCCCTCGGGCTGCTCGGCTTCTGGCTCGTGCTGCTCGGCATGCTCGGCCGCCGCAGAACGGCCGCGACGCTCGCGCCGCCGCCCGCACCGCCACCGGCGTAGGCCTCGTTACCATCGAAGCATGGAGAAGCCGCTCAGGATCGGCGTCCTCGCCGTGCAGGGGAACTTCCGAGAGCACACCGCAGTGTTGCGGCGGCTCGGCGCCGAGCCGGTCGAAGTCCGGCTCCCCGAGCAACTCGTCGGGCTCGACGGCCTGATCATCCCCGGCGGCGAATCGACCGCGATCGGGCGGCTGATGCGGCTGTACGACCTCGACGAGGCGGTGCGCGAGTTCGGCGGGCCGATCTTCGGGACGTGCGCGGGGATGATCGTCCTCGACCGCGACCACCTCGGCCTCGGCGACTACGGGACGCGGCGCAACGCGTTCGGCCGCCAGGTGCGGAGCTTCGAGGCGGACCTCGACATCGGCGACGGCGACGAGCCGCTGCGGGCCGTGTTCATCCGCGCGCCGTGGCTCGAGGACGCGGGGCCCGACGTCCAGGTGCTCGCGGAGGTCGACGGCCATCCCGTGCTGGCGCGCGAGGGACGGCTCCTCGTCGCGGCCTTCCACCCGGAGCTGACCGACGACACGCGCGTCCACGAGCGCTTCCTGACCCTGGTACGGGAGGAGGGACATGTCCGGGCATAGCAAGTGGTCGTCGATCAAGCACAAGAAGGGCGCCGCCGATGCGAAGCGCGGCAAGCTCTTCTCGAAGTTGACGCGCGCGATCATCGTCGCGGCGAAGGAGGGCGGCCCCGACCCGGCCGGCAACCTCGCGCTCCAGAACGCGGTCGAGAAGGCCAAGGCCGCCTCGATGCCGAAGGACAACATCGATCGCGCGATCGCGAAAGGCGCCGGCACCGACTCCGACTCCGACGCCTACGAGACGGTGGTCTACGAGGGCTACGGCCCGGCAGGTGTCGCGGTGATCGTCGAGTCGCTGACCGACAACCGCAACCGGACGGCCGGCGAGGTGCGCCACATCTTCGACAAGAACGACGGCAACCTCGGCACGCCCGGTGCGGTCGCGTGGCTGTTCGAGCGGCGCGGGCTCGTCCTCGTGCCGGCCGACGGCACCGACGAGGACGAGCTCATGCTCGCGGCGGCCGAGGGCGGCGCCGACGACGTCGCGCTCGACGGCTCGAGCTTCCAGGTCCTCTCCGCGGCCGAGCAGCTCGCAACCGTGCGCGAGGCGGTCGCCGCCGCGGGCTTCGAGATCGAGTCGGCCGAGCTGACGATGCTGCCGAAGACGACCGTCGCCGTCGAGGAGGAGAACGAGGCGAAGAAGATCCTGCGCCTGATGGACCAGCTCGAGGAGAACGACGACGTGCAGGAGGTCTACGCCAACTTCGACATCCCTGAACGCGTACTCGAACTGGTAGCGGGCTGAGGTCGCGCTGCGTGAACGGCGCAAAGGCAGGCGCGATCGCGGCGCTCGTGTGGGCGGCGGTCGAGCCCTTCGACCAGCGTGCCCTGCGCCACGACTACTCGGACGTCGCCGTCCTCGGCAAGACCGTCACGCGCTCGCGAGCCTGGCCCCTCGCAGGCGTGGCACTGCATGCGGCAAACGGAGCGCTGTTTGGCGTTGCGTACGAGCGGGCGCGGAGGCGCGGCATCTCGGCGCCGACAATGGCGCTCGTGGAGCACACCGTCCTCTTTCCGCTCGGCGCGATCGTCGACCGCTGCCATCCCGCGCGCGGGACGAAGGGCCTCGCCCCTATGTGGTCGAAGCGTGCATTCGTGCAAGCGACCTTCAGGCATCTGCTCTTCGGCGCGCTGCTGGGGCACCTCGCCGACTGAGTGCAACGACACCCGCCTTGGGCCGGTGTCCTCGAACCCTGAACATAGACTCGCGCAGGTACCTGTCGTGTCTGCGCCCGAGGACGGCATGGTGGCGCGAGAGGTCGTTGCGGGCGCTGGCGACGTGCTCACTCTCCACTTGGAGCACGTGGGCGACTTCGCCGCTCGCCGCCCCCGAGCAATACGACGCCGTGATCGAGTGCGCGGCGTTCGTGAACCGGGGCTGGGTCGAAGCCGGCGATCGCCGATCCTTGCACTGTCGTTCGTCAAGACGGCTGCCGGCACCTGTCGCCGTGTGGGACTGGCTGGTTATGGGGCTGATCGACGTCGTGGACTGGCTGGTCTCCGGGCCGGTTTCCGTCTTTCGGCGGAGGGACGAGCATGAGCCCCGCAGGCGGGATTTCTCTCCCCGCACAACGGTGGCCTGAGAGAGCGTCCTCTCACCTGGCAGTGCTTTCTCGGAGTTCGAGTCCATTCGGGCTTGACCAGGATTCGTCCGATCGGGTCCGTAGCTTTCTGTCGTGAAGGTCGTAGGCATCGATCCGGGGACTGCTGCTTGCGGGTGGGGAATCGTCCAAGAAAGCGGAGGCCGCCTCAGGGAGGTGGCGCACGGCTGCTGGTCGACGCCGGCCGGTCAGGACACCGTTCTCCGTTTGAAGACGATCCACGACGCGGTCGCAAGCCTCATTGCCGAGCACGCGCCGGATGCGGTGGCGCTCGAGGAGTCGTACGTCGGCGCCGACGCCCGCATCGCACTCTCCGTCGGCCAGGCGCGCGGCGTCGTGCTCGTCGCGGCCGCCAACGCGGGAGTCGCCTGTCAGGAGTACGCGCCGGCCCGCGTCAAGCAGGCGATTTGCGGGTACGGCCGCGCCGAGAAGGCGCAGATGCAGCGCATGGTGAAGATGATCCTCGGCCTATCCGAGCCGCCGACGCCGCACCACGCCGCCGACGCGCTCGCCGTCGCGATCTGCCACGCGCTCTCGCCGCCGCTCCTCCGCGCTGCTTCCGGCTAGGCGAGCTGCTCCATCGTTGCGACGAACGCCTCCTCGAGGTCGACCCCGTAGCGGTCGGCCAGCACGATCAGCGACCAGAAGCAGTCCGCGAGCTCATGGGCGAGCGCGGCCTCGAGATCCTCCACCTCACGGACGCCCTCCTTGGCCTGGACGAGGGAGGAGAGGTCGCCGACGTCCTTGACGAACCCGAGCATCAATTCCTCGCCGGTCCACTCCCGTCCGAAGCGCTCGCGCTCGAGCGCGGCGTACAAGCGGCGAACGGCCAGAGCGCGCTCCACGAGATCCGCGAACTCCACGCCCGCAGCCTACGCGCGTACCTTTGGCGGGTGGCTTCGTTCACCGGCTTCGTGAGGCGAACCGCGCGTGCGGTGCGCGTCGTGGGCGGCCACGACGGGATTCCGCGTCCGATCCGCTGGCTCGCCGCGATCGGCCTGCTGCCGATTCCGGGACCGTTCGACGAGGCCGTGCTCCTCGTCGTGGCGCTGATCCTGTTCGTCTTCTACCGGGAGCAGTTGCGGCAGGCGTGGAGGGACGCCGGAGGCGCCGGCTGAGAACGTCCGTTCCGGTGCGTACGCTCCGCAGGATGAGCCCACCGGCCGCATCCTCCGGCCTCTCGCCCGCGACCACGCGGCGCGCTGCCGCGGCCTCGGTCGCGTCCGTAGCTACGGCTACGAACGCTCCCTGCGTCCTTGCATCACTTGGTGCTAGGGACCGAGAGACTCGGCAATACGACCAGAGGGCTCATCGATGATCGCGCGCCTTCGCGGCAAGCCGGCCGCCAACACGCCGGAGGGGTTGATCCTCGACGTCAACGGGGTCGGCTACCTCGTCCACGCGACGCCGGCGGCCGTCCGGAAGGGCGATTCGGCCGACGAGATCACGGTCGAGACATACCTCCATGTACGCGAGGACGCGCTCCAGCTCTACGGCTTCGCCGACCGGAGCGAGCGCGAGCTCTTCGTCCAGCTCCTCGCGGTGAGCGGGGTCGGACCGAAGGTCGCACTCGCGATCGTCTCCGGCTCGCCCGTCGCCGAGCTGCGCCGCGCGATCGTCCGCGGCGACTCGGCGCGCTTCCAGGCGATCCCGGGCATCGGCAAGAAGACGGCGGAGCGGATCGTGCTCGAGCTGAAGGAGAAGCTCGGCGATCCCGCGCTCGCGCCGGCGCCCGACGGCTCCGGCGAGCAGCACGTCGTCGCCCGCGACGCGCTCGTCGAGCTCGGCTGGACGCTGCTCGACGCCGAACGTGCCCTCGCCGAGGTCGACGCCGACCTGCCGCCGGAGGAACGGGTCCGGCTCGCGTTGAAGAAGGCCGCATGAGCACGCAATTCCTCGCGCCCGTCATGCGCGACGACGAAGAGGAGGTCGAGCGCAGCCTCCGGCCGCGCCGGCTCGACGACTTCGTCGGCCAGGCGCGCGTGAAGGAGCAGCTCACCATCGCGCTCGAGGCCGCGAAGGCCCGCGGCGAGGCGCTCGACCACGTCCTCCTCGTCGGGCCGCCCGGGCTCGGCAAGACCAGCCTCGCGCACATCATCAGGGAGGAGCTCGGAGTCGGCATCCGCTCGGTCGCCGGCCCGGCCCTCGAGCGGAAGGACGTCGCAGCGATCCTCACGGCGGTGGAGGCGCGCGACGTCGTCTTCGTCGACGAGATCCATCGCCTCAGCCGCGCCGCCGAGGAGATCCTCTATCCGGCGCTCGAGGACTTCCGCCTCGACATCGTCATGGGCCAGGGAACGGCCGCGCGGACGCTGACGCTCGATCTGCCGCCGTTCACGCTCGTCGGCGCGACGACACGCACCGGCCTCCTCACCTCGCCGCTCCGCGACCGTTTCGGGATCACGTTCCGGCTCGACTACTACGAGGACGGCGAGCTCGCGGCGATCGTCCGGCGCTCGGCCGGGATCCTCGGCGTGGAGATCGCCGACGACGCCGCCGACGAGATCGCCGGGCGCGCCCGCGGCACGCCGCGCGTCGGCAACCGCATCCTCCGCCGCGTCCGGGACGTCGCCGAGGTTCGGCACGAGGGAGCGATCACGACCGCGATCGCCCGCGAGGCGCTCGAGCTGCTCGAGGTCGACGAGGCGGGGCTCGAGCGGCTCGACCGCGAGCTCCTCCGGGCGATCACCGAGAAGTACGCCGGCGGGCCCGTCGGCCTCAACACGCTCGCCGCGGCGCTCGGCGAGGAGCCGGACACGATCGAGTACGTGTACGAGCCGTACCTCCTCCAGCTCGGCTTCATCCAGCGGACACCCCGCGGGCGCACGATCACGGCGCTCGGCCGCGCCCACCTCGGCGCGGCACCGGAGTCGCATCCGGAGACACGGCTCTTCTAGTTAGGGTCGGGGCGTGCCCGACCTCTGGACCCCAGTCCCCGAGATGCCGCACGTCGCGTTCGTCGACCGGCTGCACAAGGCGATCACCTCGTTCGCCGAGGCGAACGGCATCGACAAGGCGGTCGTCGAGGTCGAGCTCGCAGACAACTCGCGCTTTCTCCTCGAGCACATCGAGGCCGAGCCGGGCTTCGGGATGGTGACCCTCTACGTGACGGACGCGCGCGACGAGGCACCCGACGCGCTCATCGTCCCGATCGGCTCCCTGCGCCGGATCGAGCTGCGGACCGCGCCCGAGAAGGAAGAGACGATCGGCTTCAACATCCGGCCGGCGACGTAGACGAGCCGGGGCGCGACGAGCAGCGCCATCACGTCGAACCAGACGTAGCCGCTCGCGACTCCGCTCGGCGGGTTGCCGTCGGGGATCCCGAGACCGGGCAGCTCCCGCGCCCAGCGCCACGTTCCGATCGACGTCCCGTACAGCTCGAGGGCGCCGACCACGAGGAAGACGCCGGCATACGTCGCCCGCGACCGCGAGCGCCAGAGGAAGAGGAGCAGCAGCGGCACGCCGAAGGCGCCGGCGACGTCGTCCCGCGGCAGGAGCGTCAGGCCGGCGATTCCCCAGGCCGTGGCGCCGACCGCCGCGGCCCAGACCACGGCGCGGGCCCGGAGGCTCCGGCTCAGCGCGATCCCGCTCAGGTAGACGAGCCCGTGGGCGGGCGGGATGAAGAGCGGCAGGTTGTGCAGCCGGTAGTGGTAGACGCCCCACACGAGCGAGCCCGTCACCTCCCCGACGGTCGCGAACAGGACGACGCCGACTGCCTGCGCGCGGACGATCGGTGGAAGTGGCCGGAGCGCGACGGCGAGGACGACGAACGTGAGCGCTCCGAGCGCGAGCTGGCCGTGCCACGAGACCTGGGTGTCGAGCGCGAGGAGGCCGGCGAGGTACGCCGGCAGCGCGACCGCGTACCAGCGCTGCGTGGTCACCGCCGGTACTGGAGCTCGTGCCAGCTCGGCGTGGGGAGGAGCTCGAGTAGGGCGCGACCGCCGTTCGTGTCGGCGAAGGTGAAGTCCTGCCGCTCGTCGTCCCAGTCCACTTCGAGCAGGCCCTCCTTGACGCGGTGGTCGAGCCAGGCGCCGCGGAAGACGAGCTTCTTGAGCCAGTAGACGAGCGACTCGCCGCGGACGAGGGAAAGCGCGTCCCAGTGGCGCACGAGGTACTCCCCGAGCGCGCTGCGCGGCGTGTCGATCGCGTCGCGCTCGACCAGCTCGACGAGGTCGGCGGTCTCGTCCTCGTCCAGCTCGGGCCCGGCTACGAGCCCCAGCCGGACAGCGGCGGCGGTCACGCGTTCCTCGAAGTCGAGGCTGCTGAAGGAGAACCGGTAGCCGAGGAACTCGACGACGTAGTCGTCGCCCGAGTGGTAGTTGCCGGCCGCTTCCACGGCGGCAGCGTACCCTGACCATATGCGGGTGCTCCGCTATCCCGTGGCCCTCGCGGCCGTCCTCGCGCTCGTCGCCCTGACGGCCTGGGCGCTCTCGTGGCCGTTCGAGAAGGCGGTCTATCTCGCGCCCGTGATCGTGGTCGGCGGAGCGGCCGCCGTCGGCCTCGTGCTCCTCTGGGGGAAGATCGCGCTCAACTCGCTGCAGGAGTCGCGCCACCCACGCCGCGTGCTCGCCTACTGGCTGCTCGGGCTCGGCCTACTCGTCCTGCTCACTGTCCTCGGCGTCAAGCTCCCGAACGAAGGCGGCTAGCCCGCTCACGCGCGTCTCACGACGCTGACACCCGCACCCAGTCCACGAGCATCGTCTGGGGCAGCGACGAGTTGTCGACGGTGCCGCCTTGGCCTCCGGTCTGGAGGTCGAGGAACAGCTTTTCGGCCGCCGTATCGAATGGCCACTCCCAACCGGCCTGCATGCTGGCCCTGGTGAACGTGGCCTCGATCTGGCCGTCGATCGTGAAGGCCACTGAGTCGGGCGACCACTTCGCGCCGAACACGTGGAAGTCGCCACACCACTTGGTGGAGGCGACGTCGTGGTGGCCGAGCGACCACGTCCCGCCGGTCGAGGTCGAGGCGTGAAGCGTCTGCTTGGCGTCGAAGCCGGCGTTGGCGGTGTCCATCATCTCGAGGTAGTCGATTTCGCCGCCGTTCGGCCAGGACGCGCCTGTGGCCCACCACGCGGGCCACATTCCGAACCCGGACGCACAGGGCACCTTGATGCGCGCCTCGGCATCGCCCTGGAGGTACGAGAACAGAGGCGTGGGGAAGTCGCCCGTGTCCATGCCGCCCGACTCGTACAGGCCGCTCCCGTTCTTGCAGGGCACGCCGCCAGGGTTGTAGGTGGCGGTCTCCGCCAGGTGGCCGCTGCCGTCGAGCTCGATGTGGGCGCGGTCGTCGACGAAGCACTCGGAGCCCCAGCGGTTCGGCATCGTGCCTCCGTAGACATTCCACTTGCTCGAGTCGGGGGCCGACCCCGCCGGGCCGTTGAACTCGTCGTCGAACAGGTAGCCGGGTGAGGGCGCCGCCGGGGTGGTGGCGGTCACCGTCGCGGTGACGGTAGGGACGGTGTAGGTGAGTGTGGAGCACGCCGACTCGCCCGCGATCGTGGACACGGGATGCCCGTTGACGGCGAGTGTCTGGGCCGGCGTCGTAGCGCACGCGCTCACCGTGCCGGTCGTCTGACCGACCGCGTAGGCGACGCCACCGCCCACGAGCAGGATGGCGATGGCTACTAAGGGTCCCAGCCGCTTCAATCGTTCTCCTTGGTCTTGCGCTCGCCGAAGCTTGCCGCTTCGAGGATGTCGCCTGGGTCGCAGCTTCGTGCCGAAACGCCGGCAATCCGTTCACACCTGTCCGGTGGGGACGGGCCGCTCGGCCAACTCCGTCCGCACCCCCCCGTAGCTTGGCTGCACATGCACGACGGCACCTGGACACTCGCGAACTGCCCGCCGAACGCGCAGGCGGAGCTCGTCCGCACGCTCGGAATCTCCCCGCTCACGGCGGCCGTGCTGGTCCGGCGCGGCTACTCCGACCCGGATGTCGCGCGCCGCTTCCTCGACGGGGAGCAGCCCGCGCACGACCCGTTCCTCCTGGGCGACATGGAGGCCGCGTGCGCGCAGATCCGCGCCGCGGTGGAGCAGGGTCGCCGGATCTGCGTTCACGGCGACTACGACGTCGACGGCATCGCCGCCACGACGCTTGCCGTCCTGCTGCTGCGCGAGCTCGGCGCAGATGTCGCGTGGCATCTGCCGAGTCGGTTCGACGAGGGCTACGGCGTCCGCAGCGAGACGCTCGCGCGCCTGGCGGACGAGGGCTGCGGGCTCGTGCTCACCGTCGACTGCGGGATCACCGCCGCCGCCGAGGTCGCGGAGGCGAAGGAACGCGGGCTCGACGTCGTCGTCACCGACCATCACCGGCCGGCCGAGATGCTGCCGGACTGTCCCATCGTCGCCACGCGACCGTCGGGGTACCCGTTCCCCGAGCTCTGCGGCACGGGTGTGGTCTACAAGCTCGGGCAGGCGCTGTTCGGCGTCGACTCCGACGTCCCCCGGCGGCATCTCGACCTCGTCGCCCTGGCGACGATCGCCGACGTCGTGCCGCTCGTCGACGAGAACCGGTCGTTTGCGATCGCGGGGCTGCGGGCCCTGGCGCGCACGGCGAAGCCCGGTCTGCGTGCGCTCATGCAAAGCGCCGGCGTCGACCCCGCTGCAGTCGATGCCGGGGCAGTCGGGTTCCGCCTCGCGCCGCGCCTGAACGCGGCCGGGCGGCTCGGTCATCCCCGCGAGGCGCTCGAGCTGTTGCTCACCGAGGACGAGGCCGAGGCGGGGAGGCTGGCCGACTCGCTGGAGGAGCTCAACCGGGAGCGCCAGGCGATCGAGGCCCGGATCCTCCGCGAGGCGGTCGCTCAGGTCGAGTCGTGGCCGCCGGAGGCGCGCGCCCGCCGCGCGTACGCCGTCGCCGGAGCGGATTGGCACGAGGGCGTGATCGGCATCGTCGCCTCGCGGCTCGTCGAGCGCTTTCACCGCCCGGTCGTGCTGATCGCGGGCACGGACGGCGACTGGAAGGGATCCGGCAGGTCGATTCCCGCCTTCGACCTGCACGCCGCACTAGGCGCCTGCGCCGGACTGCTCGGGCGCTGGGGTGGCCACCGCGCCGCAGCGGGCCTGTCGATCTCGGAGGAGAACGTCGAGGCGTTCTCCGACGCCTTCGCCGAGCACGCCGCGACCGTTCTGGACGAGGAGGATCTCGGGCCTGTGACGCCGATCGACGCCGTCGTCGCGCGCGGCGCCGACCTCTCGCTCGACCTTTGTGCAGAGCTCGCCAGGCTCGCGCCGTTCGGGCTCGGGAACCCTGCGCCGACACTGCTCGCTCCCGCCTGCGGTCTCGGCAACCTCGCGACCGTGGGCGACGGGAAGCATCTTCGCTTCCGGGTCCGCCGCGAAGGCCGTGACGCCGGCAGCGCGATCGCCTTCGGCCAGGGGTCACGCCTCGACGTGCTCCGGCCGGACGACCTGTATGACGTCGCCTTCCGCCTGGAGGAGAACCGCTGGAACGGCACGGTCGCGCCGCAACTCGTCGTTCGCCGGGTCTTCCCGACCGCTGCCCGGTATCGCGAGCTCCGGGAGTGGCTCGCACAGGAGTGGCGCAAGCCGGCTGCTGCCCGCAGTCCGGACGCGGTGGAGATCTTCAGCGAGCTGGCCCTCGAGGAGGGCGCCCGCCGCGACCTCCTCGAATCTGCCCGTTTCCGGGCGTTGCTCGAGGCGGAGCCCCTGGCGCGAGCCGCCTAGGCGCTAGCGCGTGTTGAGCGAGAAGGCGAGCGCGCGAGCGAGGCGCAGGACGCTGCGGCGTCTCCAGAAACGGCGAAATCCAGGCATGGAACGCGTCACTTCGATCATCTAACGGTCGTTCCTCCCGCACAGGTTCGCCCGGAAACCCGCGAGTACACTTAGACAGTGACGACCCTCCAAGCCGGCGAAAGGCACGAGGAGCTTCTCGAAGGGCTGCTCGCGGAGCTGGCCGCCCACCGCGCCGACGTCGACGTCGCGCTCGTCACCCGGGCCTTCCGGTTCGCCGCCGCGGCGCACGAGGGCCAGCAGCGGCGTTCGGGCGAGCCCTTCATCACGCATCCCGTCGGCGTCGCAACGATCTGCGCGGGGCTCCGTCTAGACGAGCAGACGATCGCAGCCGCGCTCCTCCACGACGTCGTCGAGGACACCGGTGTCGAGCTCGACACCCTCCGCGACGAGTTCGGCGAGGAGGTAGCCGCGCTCGTCGACGGCGTCACGAAGCTGACCCGCGTCCAGTTCCAGACCCGCGAGCAGGCGGAGGCGGAGAACTACCGCAAGATGGTCGTCGCGATGGCCGAGGACGTCCGCGTCATCCTCGTCAAGCTCGCGGATCGCCTCCACAACCTCCGCACGATCGAGTACCTCGGGAAGCAGAAGCAGATCCAGAAGTCGAGGGAGGCGCTCGAGGTCTATGCGCCGCTCGCCCATCGGCTCGGCATCCACGCGCTCAAGTGGGAGCTGGAGGACCTCGCCTTCCAGACCCTCCACCCGCGGAAGTACGCGGAGATCAAGACCATGGTCGCCGAGCGCCGCGCCGACCGCGAAGGCCATGTCGCGGAGGCCGCCGACGTGCTGATCCGCGAGCTCGAGAAGGTCGACATCCCCGTCGACATCTCCGGCCGCGCGAAGCACTTCTACTCGATCTACGACAAGATGGCCCGCAAGGGCCGCGAGTTCAACGAGATCTACGACCTCACCGCGATGCGGGTGATCGTCGAGCGCGACGGCGAGGAGGGGATGCGCGACTGCTACGGCGCGCTCGGGCTCATCCATTCCCTCTGGAAGCCGATGCCCGGGCGCTTCAAGGACTACATCGCGATGCCGAAGTTCAACCGCTACCGCTCGCTCCATACGACGGTCATCGGCCCGGAAGGCCGACCGCTGGAGATCCAGGTGCGTACGCGGGAGATGCACGAGACGGCCGAGCTCGGCGTCGCGGCCCACTGGGCGTACAAGCGCGACGGCCACCGCGGGTCGAAGGCCACGGACGATGAGTGGAACGCCTGGGTGCGGCAGCTGATGGACATCAACGCCGACGAGTCCGACGCGCGCGAGTTCGTCAAGAGCTTCCGAACCGACCTCTTCGACGAGGAGGTGTTCGTCTTCACCCCGAAGGGCGAGGTGAAGACGCTGCCGGCCGGCGCGACCCCGATCGACTTCGCGTACGCCGTCCACACCGACGTGGGCCACCGCACGGTCGGCGCCAAGGTCAACGGCCGGATCGTGCCGCTCCACTACCGCCTGCGCAGCGGCGACCGGGTCGAGATCCTGACCGGCAAGTCCGCCGCGCGCGGGCCGTCGCGCGACTGGCTCTCGCTCGTCGCCTCGTCACGCGCGCGCAACAAGATCCGGCAGTTCTTCTCCCGCGAGCAGAAGGAGGATCTGGAGGCGAAGGGGCGCGAGTCGCTCGAGAACTCGCTCAAGGCGCAGAACCTGCCGTACAAGAAGCTCGCCGGCTCCGCCGTCCTCGCCGGCGTGATCCGGGAGTCCGGCTACAAGAAGGCGGAGGACTTCTACATCGCGCTCGGCTCCGGGAAGCTGACGGCGTCGAAGATCGTCGACAAGGTCCTGCAACAGCTCAAGGTGACCGAGGTCGCCGAGGAGCCGATCCCGCTCAAGAGGCCGCGCGCCCGCGAGGCGGCCGGCAGCGACAGCTACGGGATCAACGTGATCGGCGTCGAGGACGTCCTCGTCCGGCTCGCGAAGTGCTGCACACCCGTCCCCGGCGACGACATCGTCGGCTACATCTCGCTGGGCAAGGGCATCACGATCCACCGCGGCGACTGTCCGAACGTGCGAGCGCTCCGCCGCAACCCCGAGCGATTCACGCCGGTCGAGTGGGAGGGAGGCGGCAGCCAGAGCTTCCGCGTGCAGATCGCCGTCGATTCCTGGGACCGCCCTCGCCTGCTCGAGGACGTGGCGCGGACCTTCGCGGAGCACGGCTCCAACATCGTCTCGTACGGCGGCACCGTCGAGGATCAGATGGCCCGCAACTGGTACGTCGCCGAGGTCGGCGACGTGAAGGCGCTCCGCGGACTGCTCTCCTCGCTCCGCAACATCGACGGCGTGTTCGACGCCCGCCGCGTCACGCCGTCGTAACGTCCCTCGTTCGAGCGATTCAGCCGGCCGGACCCGGGTTACCCCGTTCGAGGGAGAGCCCCGTTCCGGTGTGGCGCGGCTCCCCCGAACGAGCCATGGCTCGTCAGCTCTCCCACGCCTCGCCGCCCGTGTCCCAGCCGACGAGGCAGAGATCGGCGATCCCTGCGGCGACGGTCTCGAGCTGGGCGGGATCGACTTCTCCGTCCACTGCAAGCTCGGCGACTCGCGTGCCACGCCACAGGACGGGCACCGCCGTACGCCGCGCGGGATCCGGCGCGCCGGCCTCCGGTCCCAGCACGAGGCTGCCGTCCTCGACGAAGTAGAGGCCCGCCCACGCGCAGCCCTCGCGGGCGACGAGATTCGCGACGACCTGGCGCAGTTGTTCGTCCGCGTCAGCCGACACCGAATGGAGCCCGGTAGGCGGCCGGGATCGGAACCGGCCGGCGCCTTTCGAGATCGATGAAGACGAGCGTCTGATGCGCCGTGACGAGCAGCGTGCTCTCGGGCACCTTGAACGCCGCGAACTCGTACGTCATGCTCGTCCGCCCGATGTTCGAGACCCGGATGTGAATCTCGAGCTCGTCGTCGAAGCGGGCCGGCGCAAAGTACTCGACGTCGTTCGCGCGCATGACGAACTCGCCGTCGACCTCCCGATGCAGGAATCCGAGGGAGCGCAGGTACTCGACGCGGGCGAGGTCGAAGTACGGGTTGTAGCGCCCGTAATAGACGATTCCCTGGGCATCGGTGTCCGAGAAGCCGACCCGCGTCCGGGTCGAGAAGGCGTATTCGCCGCTCACGAGCGGATCACCTCGAGCACCTCGTCCCGTTTTCGCTCCATCAGCTCCTCGGAGGTCGCCTCGAGGTTGAGGCGAAGCAGGGGCTCGGTGTTCGACGGGCGCACGTTGAAGTGCCAGTCGTCGAAGTCCACCGAGATCCCGTCGAGGTGCGACACGCGCCCGTCCGCGTAGCGCTCCTTCAGCTCCTGCAGCTTCAGCGCGACGTCCGGAACCGGTGTGTTCAGCTCGCCCGTGATGAAGTACCGCGAGCGCAGCGGCTCGAGGATCTGCGACAGCCTGCGCCCCTTCTTCGAGATCAGCTCGAGCATGAGCAGGAAGGGGACGACGCCCGAGTCGGCCTGGCTGAACTCGCGGAAGTAGTAGTGGCCGGAGACCTCGCCGGCGAACGCCGCGTCGTCCTTGCGCATCCGGGCCTTGATGAAGGCGTGGCCGACGCGGTTCACGAGCGGGACGCCGCCCGCCTGCTCGATCGTGTCGGGAACTGCCCGGCTGGCCCGGACGTCGTAGATGATCGACGCGCCCGGCTCCTTTTCGAGCACGCTTTCCGCGAAGAGCGCGGTCACGAAGTCCCCCGGCACGAACTCGCCCGTGTCGTCGACGAAGAAGCAGCGGTCGGCGTCGCCGTCGAACGCGACCCCGAGGTCGGCGCCTTCCTCGAGGGTCTTCTTGACGATGAACTCGCGGTTCTCGGGAAGGAGCGGATTCGGCTCGTGGTTCGGGAACGACCCGTCCGGCTCGAAATAGCAGCGAGCTGTCTCGACCGGAAGCCGCTCGAGGACGGGCGGCAGCATCGTCCCGGCCATCCCGTTCGCCGCGTCGATCACGACCCGGAGCGGCGCGATCGCGGGGACATCCACGAACGACAGGACGCGGTCGACATATGCGGGCCAGACGTCGTACTGCCGGACAGCGCCCGGCGGGACATGTTCTGGTGCCTGGCACCGAGACGTGTCGGTTTTGGCCATGGCCTGGTCGCGGACGTCGAGGAGGCCCGATTCGCCGCCGACGGGCAACGCGCCGCGGCGGACGAGCTTCAGGCCGGTGTACTCCTTCGGGTTGTGCGAGGCCGTGACCATCGCGCCGCCCTCCAGCCCGAGCGAGCCGACTGCGAAGTAGACCATCTCCGTGCCGACGAGCCCGAGGTCGAGGACGTCCGCGCCGGCCGTCGCGGCGCCGCGAATGAACGCCTCCTGCATCGCCGGCGAGGAGAGGCGCATGTCCCGGCCGACGGCGATCCGGCGCGGCTCGAAGTTCTCGACGTACGCGCGGCCGATCGCCTCGGCGCCCGCCTCGTCGAGCTCGTCGGGATAGATCCCGCGCACGTCGTATGCCTTGAAGACCTTGGGATCGAGCACGGGCGCGATGCTATGCGCTCCTACGAAAGGAGAGACGATGGCAGTGCTCGACCATGTCGGGATCGGTGTCGCCGACTACGAGCGCAGCAAGGCGTTCTACGAGCGGGCGCTCGCCCCGCTCGGCTACACGCTGCTGATGGAGTTCTCCGGCGCCGCAGCCGGGTTCGGCCGGGACGACGGCAGCCGGCCGTCGTTCTTCCTCGAGGCGCACGGCGAGCCTGCGCGAGGACGGCTCCACATCGCGTTCGGCGCCGAGACCCGAGAGCTCGTCGACGCCTTCCACGCCGCCGCCCTCGGAGCGGGCGGAACCGACAACGGCGCACCGGGCATCCGCTGGTACCACGACGACTACTACGGCGGCTACGTCCTCGATCCCGACGGCAACAACGTCGAGGCCGTCTGCCACGCGCCCGGCTAGGACGCAGCGAGCAGGATGTCGCCGATCGCTCGCGTCGAGACGGCGTCCGGCGCCTCGCTGATCACGACGGCCGGGCGCTCGAAGCGCGCCAGCGCGTCGTGCAGCGGCTCGGCACGGAGCGTCCCCTCACCGTAGGGAAGGTGCTTCGTCTCGTTGCGGTTCGCATAGGCGATGTCGCTGAAATGGATGTGGAACGGTGCGCCCGGGTCGAGCACGGCGTCCGCTCCGGCGAGGACGTCGGCGAAGGCGTCCGCCTCGAGAAATGCGCCGTCGCTCGTCGCGTGCATGTGCGCGAAGTCGAGCACCGGCCGCACGAAGTCGACCCGGTCCGCGATTGCGAGCACGTCCTCGACCGTCCCGAGATCCCGCACGCGTCCCATCACCTCGACGCCGAAGGGGACGAGCCGGTCCTTCCCCTCGAGCCGCTCCCGCAGGTCGCCGAGCTGGTCGACGACGTCGGCGATCGCCTGCTCCCTCTCGCGCCCGAGCAGGAAGCCGGGATGGAAGACGATCAGCCGCGCCCCGCACGCCTTCGCGAGCCCGGCCGTGTGGTCGAGCATCCCGAGCGCCATCTTGAACTTCTTGCCGCGGTCGGCGTGGCCCATGAACGCGGCGAGCGGGGCGTGCACCGACAGCGCGACGTCGGCGGCAGCCGCGGCCTCCGCGAACAACGGAGCGGTCTCGTAGTCGAGCCAGAAGCCGCTGACGAACCCGATCTCGCAGGCGCGGTAGCCCTCCGCCGCGAGCGCCGCGAACGCCTCCTCGAACGTGGGCGCCTCCGGCGGCCCGCTCGGGCCATAGCGGATGTCCCCCATTCGAAGGAGCCTATGCCGTCCGACCCTCTTCCTACCTTTTTCGCATGCCCAAGCGCCCCTCCAGGATCGACCTCCTCGAGCTCGACATCGACCTCCGCCTCGCGGATCTCTGGCGCGAGACGCTCGACGTGACCGACTGGAACCTCGAGGTCGTGGCGGCGTTCCTCCGCGCCGCCTACGGCAAGGGCTACTGCGACGCGCTCACCGAGGACGCGCCGGGCTCGCTCTGCCACGAGCACGGGTACCGCATCCCGGCGCGCAAGCCGGCCAAGACGCCGAAATCCTGACGCCGTACTGACACTCGGCCGGGGTGTGGCTGGCTACGATGCGCGCGTGGGATCCAGTCCTGCGCGGCTCGTAATCGCCCTCTCGGTGGCCGCTGCACTCGCGGTCTTCGTCGTCTACACGGCCCTCGCCGGCAACGGCGTCGCGCAGTTCACGCCGAGCTCGCTCGCCGGCCACAAGGGAGATGTGACGCTCGTCGGGACCGTTCTCGGCAGGCCGCAGGCCCGCGACGCCTACAAGAAGGTCGGCATGCGCTTCCAGCTGAAGGACATCGGGAGCCGCAATCCGGCGCGCGTCCCCGTCGTCTACCACGGCAGCGTCCCCGACCTGTTCAAGACGGGACGGCACGTCGTCGTCGAGGGGACGCTCCGGAACGGCGTCTTCGTCGCGAAGCCGGGTTCGCTCACCACGAAGTGTCCGTCGAAGTACGCGCCCGCGAAGTCCTCCAACACCTGACCTGATGGCTCCGCTCGGCCGCGCGGCGCTTCTCCTCGCCTTCGGCCTCATCGCGTACGCGCTCGTCGCCGGCTCGTTCGCCGCGTGGAAGCGGCGGCGCCGGCTGGCGCTGTCGGCGCAGAACGCGCTCCTCGCGGCGTTCCCCGTCACGCTCATCGCAGCCGTCGTCCTGATCGTGGCGCTCGGCCGGCGCGACATGACCTTCGTCTACGTCTGGCAGCACACGAGCCACAAGCTGCCGCTCGGCTACGCGCTGTCTGCGTTCTGGGGCGGCCAGGAGGGCTCGCTCCTCCTCTGGCTCCTCGTGCTCACCGGCTACGGGGGGCTCGCGGTCTGGCTCAACCGCCGCTCCCGCGAGCTGATCGCGTGGACGGTGCCCGTCTTCGGGCTCGTGGCCGTCTTCTTCGCCTTCATGCTCTGCTTCGTCTCGACCCCGTTCCACGTCCAGCCCGCCCCGACGGACGGCCGCGGAATGGTGCCGAGCCTGCAGAACCCGTACATGCTCGCCCACCCGCCGATGCTCTATCTCGGCTACGTCGGCCTCACCGTCCCGTTCGCCTTTGCGATGGGCGCGCTTCTCTCGGGGCGGACGGACGAGCGCTGGATCGTGGCCACGCGCCGCTGGACGCTCGCCGCCTGGACGTTCCTGGGCGTCGGGCAGCTGATCGGCGCCCACTGGGCGTACGTCGAGATCGGCTGGGGCGGGTACTACGCGTGGGATCCGGTCGAGAACGCCGCGCTCATGCCGTGGCTCGCGTCGACGGCGTTCCTCCACTCGGTGATGATCCAGGAGAAGCGCGGGATGCTGAAGGTCTGGAACATGGTGCTCGTCGCGCTCGCGTTCAACCTCTCGCTGTTCGGGACGTTCCTCACGCGCTCGGGCGTGATCGACTCGATCCACTCCTTCTCGCGGAGCCCGATCGGGGGCTGGTTCCTCGGCTTCCTGACGCTGATGGTCGTGGTCTCGGTCGTGCTCATCCGCTGGCGGCTGCCGCTGCTGCGCACGAAGACGAAGCTCGAGTCGCTCGTCTCGCGGGAGGCCACGTTCCTCTACAACAACCTGCTGCTCGTCGCCCTGTGCCTGACGATCCTCTGGGGCGTCCTCTATCCGGTGCTCTCGGAGGCGGTACGCGGCGAGACGCGCTCGGTTTCGAAGCCGTACTACGACTTCTTCCTGCACACGTTCGGCCTGCCGCTGCTGCTCCTGATGGGCCTCGGCCCGCTCGTGGCGTGGCGCCGGGCGTCGCTCCGCTCGCTCGGCAAGACCTTCGTTGGCCCGTTCGCCGTGGCGGTGGTGACCGGAGTCGCGCTGCTGGCGCTCGGCTTCGGGAGCTCGTGGCCGGGCCTGCTCGCGTACACGTTCGGCGCCTTCGTCGTCGCCTCGATCGTGCTCGAGTTCGTCCGCGGCCGCGCCGCGGCGGGAGGGATCCTGAAGCTGGTCGGCCGAAACCGTAGACGCTACGGCGGCTACGTCGTGCACGCGGCGGTCGTGCTGCTGGCCATCGGGATCGCCGGCTCGAGTGCGTACCAGACGCAGCGTGAGCGCGTGTTGCGGCCGGGACAGTCGCTCGAGGCGGCGGGCTACACGCTCACGTACGTCACGAGCTCGGGCGTGAAGGGCCCGAACTACACCGGCTTCCGTGCGCTCGTGGACGTGCGGCGCGGTGGATCCCACGTCGCGACGCTCAACCCCGGCGAGAACAACTACGACATCGAGGGCCCCGCGACCGAGGCGTCGATCTACCACGACCCACGGTCGCTCGGCGACGTCTTCACGACGGCGCAGCTCGTGAACAAGCAGGGAACGATCGACCTCAAGGTGTTCGTGAAGCCGCTCATCAACCTCATCTGGGCTGCCGGCTTCCTGTTCGTCGGGGGCTCGCTGATCGCGATGTGGCCGGACGCGGTCGAGCAGCGCCGCCTCGCCGCGCGGTACGCGGCGGGCGCCGTGCCCACCGGTCTCTGAGATGGAATGGGCGCTCGCCCTCGCGGCGATGCTCGCGGTCGTCGCCGTCGTCTTCGTGGCGCGCCCGTTTATCCGCGACCCGTCTCCCGCGAGCGACCGCCTCGACGAGCTCGCTCCGGAGGCCCGCGAGCGGCTGGCGCTCGCGGAGGAGCGGGACCGGGCGCTCGCGGCGCTGAAGGAGCTCGAGTTCGACCATCGCACGGGGAAGATCTCGGACGAGGACTACCGCGCGCAGGTGGGGCCGCTCCGCAGGCGGGCTGCGGGAGTGTTACGGGCCCTGGAACGCGGGGAACAGGCCCCGCATGAGCGCGTCCCCGATCCGGGAGAACGCGTGCCGTAGCTGCGGCGCGGAGCTTTCGCACGGCGCGCGTTTCTGTGCGAGCTGCGGCGCGCGGACGGAAGACGTCCCGCCGCTCGAGACCGCGCCCGGCCCGGTCGTCCACGAGAGCGTCGAGCGGGGCTGGCTCGGAGTGCCCGCGCGGTTCGTCCTTCTCTGTCTCGGCTTCGCGGCGCTCGGCGCGGCGATCGGGCTGTTCGCAACCGGCAGCTGGGCCTGGGGGGTCGTCATGCTGCTCCTGGCGGCGATCGTGCTCGCGGCGCTCTGGGAGGCGACACGCCGCAGCGGCGATGTCTGGATCCAGCAATCCTCGCGCCTGGCGGCCGACGGCCGAGCACACGCCGCGACGACTGCGGAGGTGTGGCGCACGAGGCTCGACACGGCGCTGACTCGCTGGCGCACGCGGTCGCGGCTCGACGCGATCGCCGTCGAACGAGGCCCGGCGCTGCAGGCGCTCGGGGATGCGGTCTGGCGCGGCGACTCGATCGCCGAGCGCGCGGCGCGGGAGCGGCTCAAGAAGCTCGCGCAGGAGGCGACGCGCATCGAGGACGAGCTCGCGGACCGGCTCGCCGGCGCCGACGAGAGGATTCGCCGCGCCCGTCTTCCGGTACAGGACACCGTGATGGTCACCCCCAACGAACCCAGTCCGCCCGAACCCAGTCCGCCCTATCCGCCGCCGGACGAGGGCAACCCGCCTCAGCCCGCTCAGGTACCGGAGCCGTATCCGCCTCCCGACGAGGGAACGCCGCCGACACCGGCCCCCGATCCCGGGCAGACCGAGAGCGAGTAACAAGAGCGGCGACGACTGATCGCGCGGCTAGGCTCCGCCGGGCCATGGTCGGCGTCCACCATGCCGTCGCCTTCGCCGTCATCGCTGCGACGTTCGGGGCGGCGGTCGTGGGTGCGTGGACGTACTACCGGCACCGGGAGCCGCGCGGGCTGCTCACGCACCTGCTCGCGCTCGCCCAGACGCTCCTTGTCGCCCAGGTCGGGTTGGGGCTCCTGCTCCTCTCGAGCCACCATCGGGCGGCCGACCGGCTCCACTACCTGTACGGCACGCTCTCGCTGCTCGCGGTGCTCGCGCCGTGGATGTACGCGCCGGCCGAGCGGCGCGGACGGCTGGCGTGGTTCACCGGCGCTACCTTGGTGGCAGGAGCGCTCGCGGTGCGGGCGTATTTGACGGCCACATGAGCAGGTTCTTCTCGCGCATCAACCCGACCCTGCGGGGTCTGCTGATTCTCGCGGCGATCGCGGTCCTCATCGTCGTCTTCCAGCTCGAGCAGACGCTCTGGGCGCTCAGCACCCTCGCGCGGATCGTCTTCATCCTCGCGATCGTGTACTTCATCTTCCTCGTCTGGCGCGAGCGGCGGGAGGGTATCTCGATGTGGTCCCGGCGGGCGCAGACGGTCTTCTACGGCGCCGCGATCCTGGCCGTCGCGGACGTCGGCGTCTACTGGTACGGCGGCGCGGTCGGGTACCAGATCCTCGCGTTCGTGGCGGTGCTCGCCCTCTGCGGGATCGCCATGTGGCGGACCTGGCGCGACCAGCACACCTACGTATGACGTAGGCCACAGCGGCTGCACCGATGGCGCTTGCGCGAGAGCCGCGCTCCGCATCGCTCGCAGCGTGCGACCGGCGGGCGTGCCGTCGCCGCCGCCACGATCTCGTCGCGGGAGATGAGCAGCACGGCCAGCCCGTCGTCGGCGTCGAGCGACGCGAGGTACTCGTCGCGCGCCCGCTCGACGTCGAGGTCGTCGCCGAGCAGGGCGCACAGGTTGTGGAGATGACGATGACGGCGGGTCATCGCGGTGCGAACACCGCAGTCATCGTCCGGCTCTCGAACACCGGCGTCCCCTCGAGCTTCCCGATCGAGTCCACGTCCGCGGCGAGGCGGTCGATCAGCGCGCGTCCGCGCTCGGGATGCTCTCGCTCGCGCCCGCGGAAGAAGACGATCGCCTTCACCTTCGAGCCCGCCTCGAGAAAGCCGAGCGCCTGGTCGCGCTTCCACTCGTAGTCGTGCGACCCGATCTTCGGGCGCAGCCGCACCTCCTTGAGCGAGACGTGCACCTGGTTGCGGCGGCTCTGCCGCAGCCTGCGCTCCTCCTCGTAGCGCCACTTGCCGTAGTCCATCGCGCGGCACACCGGAGGGTCGGAGGCCGCCGCCACCTCGACGAGGTCGAGGCCGCGCTCGTAGGCGTACGCGCGGGCATCGCCCGCGTCCATGACCCCGAGCTGGCTGCCGTCCTCGGCGACGAGCCGCACAGGCCCTCCGCCGATCTGTTCGTTGATCCGGGCCGTGACGCGGCGGACCTGCGCCGGACGCCCGGGCTTGCGTGCTCTACGCACCAGCGATCCTTTCTCTGTCTGACGAGGGGCGCAGGCGGCCCTCGTCAACGCGTGCTAGCGCGTGGCCGGGCCGGTCGGGAGGGCGACTGCGCGAGGTTCGTTGTTCACGTCGCGGCCCTCCTTTCGTCGTCGACGGCCGGCGGCGCGAGTCTAGCGTCCGCGGACGCCTAGGGCTAGGCCTCGACGCGGGCGGACGCGCCGTCGAGCGCGGCGAGCGCCTCGCGGACCGGGACGAAGCGGCCGACGAAGATCGGCGTGTCGCGCTCGGTGTAGGCGGAGGCCTCGCTGTCGCGGAGCCGCAGCATGAGGTGCATGAAGTCCGCCGGCTCCTCGCACTCGAAGGCGGTCATGAACTCCTGGTCGTCGATCCCGAAGGAGTAGGTCGTGTGGTTCTTGATCCCCGGGAACTCCTCGCGGCCGATGCGGATGTGCTCGTCCATGGCCCGCTGCCGGTCGGCCTCGGGCAACGCGTACCAGGGCCGCACCTTCACGAACGGGTAGACGACGAGGTAGGGGAGGCCGTGCGGCGTGATCTTGCGCGCCTTGCGGGCGCTCGTGTACTGGGATGCCTTCGTCGTCGCGAGGTACGAGTACGGCGTCTCGAGCCAGCCGGCGAGCGGGGTTCCGTTCAACGCGGAGCCGAGTTCCTCGAGCAGCTCGTACCGCTCCGAGATCTTCCAGAGGAAGAAGTCGGCATCCGGGCGCACGCCCGCGGTCGAGTACGCGCGCAGATGCTCGAAGCGCTCCGCAAAGTCCTCGACGACCTCCGCGAACGCGTCCTTGTGCGCCTGCCGCTCCTCGGCGGGCAGCCGCCGCCAGGCCGGATCGACGCGGAAGAAGGTGTAGGCGACGAACTGGCCTTCCACGCATCGCATCGTAGCCCGCTGGCTAGGCTCGACCGACAATGACGTCGAGGGTCCAGAACCAGCTGAAGTCGCTGCCGGCGAAGCCGGGCGTCTACCTGTTCCGCGACGCGGACGGCGGCGTGCTCTACGTCGGGAAGGCGAAATCCCTGCGGCCGCGGGTCCGCTCGTACTTCCAGAAGACGACGGACGGGCGCGCGCAGATCCGCAGCCTGCCGGCGCGCGTCGCCGACGTCGAGGTCATCGTCACCGGCAGCGAGGTGGAGGCGCTCCACCTCGAGCAGAACCTCGTCAAGCGGCACCGGCCGCCGTTCAACGTCCGGCTGCGCGACGACAAGTCCTTCCCGTACATCGCCGTCACGGTCGAGGACGAGTACCCGCGTGTCATGTTCACGCGCGAGCGGCACCGGCCGGGCGTGTGGTACTTCGGCCCGTACGCGAACGCGAAGAAGGTGCGCGAGACGCTCGACGTCCTCAACCGCGTCTTCCGCTACCGCCCCTGCGAGGGGCCGAAGCCGGGCCGCCACAGCGGGATCCCCTGCCTCGACTACCACATCGACCGCTGCCTCGCGCCGTGTGTCGGCTACGTGTCGCAGGAGGACTACCGCGGCATCGTCGACGGCGTGATCGAGTTCCTCTCCGGCGACGTGAAGCCGATCCAGCGCGAGCTCGAGCGGCGGATGCAGAAGGCCGCGGCAGAGGAGCGCTTCGAGGACGCTGCGCGCTACCGCAACCGGCTCTTCGCCGTGCAGCACCTCGTCGAGCGGCAGGCCGTCGAGCGGCAATCGGTGGGGACGGTTGACGTGATCGGGTTCGCGGCCGAGGGGGATCGTGCCGTCGTCCAGGTCTTCCCGCTGCGCGGCGGCAAGATGGTCGACCGGCACTCGTTCCACCTCGAGAACGTCGGCGGCCAGGACGTGACGACGATCCTCGAGTCCTTCGGCCTCGAGTACTACGGGAGCGCGCCGAGCGTGCCGCCGCAGATCGTCGTCCCGAGCGACGCCGGCGACCTGTCGGCGCTCGCGGAGCTGTTGTCGGAGCGCCGCGGCGCGCGGGTGGAGATCCGCACCGCCGAGCGTGGCGAGAAGCGGCGCCTGCTGCGCCTCGCCGACGAGAATGCGCTCCACGTGCTGACGAGCGACCTCGCGCAGGGCGAGCAGCGCCGGCTGCGCCGCGTGGAGGCGCTCGAGCAGCTGCGCGAGACGCTCAATCTCGAGTCGCTGCCGCTGCGGATCGAGTGCTTCGACGTCTCGACCGCGATGGGCCAGGACAACGTCGGCTCGCTCGTCGTCTTCCAGGACGGCCTGCCGAAGAAGGCGCACTACCGCAAGTTCGGGATCCGTGGCCAGGAGGGGATGGACGACTTCGCGGCGATGGGGGAGATGGTCTCGCGCCGCTTCGCGCGACTCGCCGCCGGACCGGCGGCCGACGAGTACGACGAGTCGTTCGCGGCGACGCCCAACCTCGTCGTCGTCGACGGAGGCAAGGGCCAACTCGCGGCGGCGCTCGCGGCGATGCAGGCGTTCGACCTGCCGCGCGTCGCGGTGATCGCGCTCGCGAAGCGGGAGGAGGAGGTGTTCGTCCCGGGCCGCGCGAAGCCCGTCGTCCTCTCGCGCCACGATCCGGGCCTCCAGCTCCTGCAGCGGATCCGCGACGAGGCGCACCGTTTCGCGGTCGGCTTCCACCGGCGGCGGCGCGAGTCTCGCGGCTTCGCGTCGCTGTTCGACGAGCTGGAGGGCGTCGGCCCGGTACGCCGCCGCGCGCTCCTCAACCACTTCGGCTCGGTCGACGCGATGCTCGCCGCGAGCTCGGAGGAGCTCGAGGGCGTCCCCGGCGTGCCGGCGAAGGTCGCCCGCAGCGTCTATTCACAGCTGCACAAAGCCGGGCGTGGCTGAACCGGCGACGCCCGCGGGGCCGTCGACGGCCCTGCGGCTGATCGGCCACCGCAACTTCGGACCGTACTTCGTCGGGAACGCGGCGTCGGCCAGCGGGACGTGGTTCCAGAACCTCGCGGCGTCGCTCTACGTGTTCCACCAGACGCACTCGCCGTTCCTGCTCGGGGTGCTGCAGTTCGGCAACTTCATCCCGGTCCTGCTGCTCGCGCCGTGGGGCGGGAGCGCTGCCGATCGCTTCGACCGGAAGCGGCTCCTGCTCGTGACGCAGATCGGCTCGACGGTGCTGAGCGCTGCGCTCGCGGCGCTGACGTGGGCGGGCCTCGCGTCGGTGCCGCTCGTGATCGGCTGCGCGGTCGGGCTGGGGATCAGCAGCGCGTTCAGCGCGCCGGCGAGCCAGGCGCTGATCGGCGATCTCGTCCCTCGCCGCGACCTGCAGTCGGCCGTCGCGCTCAACTCGATGACGTTCAACCTCGCGCGCGCCGTCGGTCCTACGCTGGGCGGGATCTCCGTCGACCAGCTCGGCTTCGCGGCCTCGTTCGCGATCAACGCCGCGTCGTATCTCGTACTCGTCATTGGTCTGGCGCTTGTCCAGCCACGGGCGCGGGAGCTGGCCGGGCGCGGCGCCGCGAAGCTGCGCGAGAGCCTTCGGCTCGTCCGCCGGCAGCCGCGCCTGCTCGCGTTTCTGCTCATCGTCACAGCGGTCGGCTTCGCCTCCGACCCCGTCAACACCGAGTCGCCCGCGTTCGCGAGCGAGTTCGCGCTCCACCCGCCGGACCGCTGGGCGGGGATCATCGTCGGAGCCTTCGGCGCCGGTGCGGTAACGGCGGCGTTCGTCGTCGCCGGCCGCGTCTCCGGCTCACGCTGGCGGATGGTCGGCACGCTCTCGCTGCTCACCGCGGGCATCGTCGGCTTCGCCGTCTCCCGGACGATCTGGCTGGGACTCGCGTTTCTTGCCGTCGGCGGCTTCGGCTACCTCGCGTCCAACGCGTCGGCGACGAGCCGGCTCCAGCTCGACGTCGCGGAGCACCAGCGCGGCCGGATCATGGCGCTCTGGAGCGTGGCTTTCCTCGGCCTCCGGCCCGCCGCGAGCCTGCTCGACGGGGCCCTGGCGGGAGCGTTCGGAGTGCGAGCCGCCGGCGTCGTGCTCGCGCTCCCTGCCCTAGCCTGCGCAGCCGCGATCGTGGCGGTTCCGAGGCTCGCTAGGCGGGCCGGAGCCGGGTCCACGTCAGCTGGTGCTTGACCGGCAGCCGGTACGGCCCCGAGAGCAGCGGCAGCACCCGGTCGAAGAGCGGTCCGCGCTCCTCGTCGGGAAGAGCGGCGCAGGAGCTGGTGGTCGAGTACAGCGCGAGCAGCACCAGTGCGTCGAGACGATGGCCAGACCGCCGCCTGCCACCAGCACCCGCGCGATCTCGGGAATCGCGCGTCTGGCGTCGAACCAGTGGAACGCCTCGCCGACGAACACGCCGTCGACGCCTCCGTCCTCGAGCGGGATCGCCTCGGCGGTCCCGGCCAGCACCGTGCCGACGTCGATGAGCGCGCGCATCGCGTCGTCGGGCTCGACGGCCATGACGGTCGCGAACCTTCGCGCCAGCTCCCGGGTCAGCCTGCCCGTGCCTGCTCCGAGGTCGAGTACGCGCGCGTCCGCGGCCAGCCCGAGCGTCTCCTGCGCACGGTCGAGCATGGGGGCGAAGTACGCAGGCCGGACCCGATCGTACGTGGCAGCGACGTTGCCGAAGGCGAGCCGGAGCGCGCGCGGCGTGCTCAGCGGCCGGCGTCGGGCTCGGGCCCGAGGAACGGGTAGCGGTAGTCGCGCGGCGGCACGAACGTCTCCTTGATCGCTCGCGGGCTGACCCAGCGGATCAGGTTCCACATCGAGCCGGCCTTGTCGTTCGTTCCCGACGCACGCGCGCCACCGAACGGCTGCTGGCCCACGACGGCTCCCGTCGGCTTGTCGTTGACGTAGAAGTTGCCGGCGGCGTAGCGAAGCCGCTCCCGCGCCGTCTCGACCGCGCGCAGGTCGCGTGCGAAGACGGCGCCGGTCAGGCCGTACGTCGTGCCCTTGTCGACGAGGTCGAGCGTGTCCTCGTAGCGTGAGTCGTCGTAGACGAACGCCGTCACGACGGGCCCGAACAGCTCTTCCTTCATCGTCCGGAAATCGGGGTCGGAGGTCTCGATCACGGTCGGCTGGACGAACCAGCCGTCACTGTCGTCGTAGTTGCCGCCCGCGATGATGGACGCCTTCCCGTCGGCTGCTTTCGCCTCCTCGATCGCCTCTTTCTGCGTCGCGAAGGAGCTCGCGTCGATCACGGCTCCGACGAAGTTCGAGAAGTCCGCGACATCGCCCATCTTCATCTCGCCGATCTCGGCGGTGACCTGCTCGCGCACCTGCGGCCAGAGGCTCGCCGGCGCGAAGACGCGCGAGGCGGCCGAGCATTTCTGGCCCTGGTACTCGAAAGAGCCGCGGAGGATCGCGGTCGCGACGGCCTCGGCGTCGGCGCTCGGGTGGGCGACGATGAAGTCCTTGCCGCCGGTCTCGCCGACGAGCCGCGGGTAGTTGCGGTAGCGGGCGATGTTCTCGCCGACCGTCTTCCACATCCCCTGGAAGACAGGGGTCGAGCCGGTGAAGTGGATGCCCGCGAGGTGCTGGCTCGCGAGCGCGGGGTCGCCGATCGCAGCGCCCGAGCCGTAGACGAGGTTGATGACGCCGGGCGGCAGGCCCGCTTCCTCCCAGAGCTGCATGACGAAATGCGCGCTGACGGCCGCGGTCGAGGCCGGCTTCCAGACGACCGTGTTGCCCATCAGCGCCGCCGAGGCCGGGAGGTTGCCCGCGATGGCCGTGAAGTTGAACGGCGTGACGGCGAAGACGAAGCCCTCGAGCGGCCGGTACTCGAGCCGGTTCCAGACCCCCGGCGAGGAGATGGGCTGCTCCTCGTAGATGCGCGTCATGTACTGGACGTTGAAGCGCCAGAAATCGATGAGCTCGCAGGCGGAGTCGATCTCGGCCTGGTGCGCGGTCTTCGACTGGCCGAGCATCGTGGCTGCGTTGAGTGTCTGGCGCCACGGGCCGGCGAGAAGCTCGGCGGCTCGGAGGAAGACGGCCGCTCGATCCTCCCAGGGCGTTCGCGACCAGTCCTCCCACGCATCGGCCGCCGCGGCGATCGCGCGATCGACCTCGGCGGCGCCGCCCTTGTGGACGTCCGCGAGGACGTGGCTGCGCTTGTGCGGCATGACCGCTTCGAACGTGTCGCCGGTCTGGACGTCCTCGCCGCCGATGACGAGCGGGATCTCCAGGCGGCGGTCGGCGAGCTCGTCGAGGCGCCGGCGGAGCTCGTCGCGCTCGGGACTGCCGGGCTCGTAGCCGAGCACGGGTTCGTTGTGGGCCTCGGGGACGCGGAAGGTGCCGTGGGCGCTCATGCGGCGATTCTAGGGAGGGGCGGCGGGGTGGTGCTCGCTGCAGGGGTGCGCGGGGCGTCGCGAGGCAAGGACGCAGGGAACGACGATAGCGCTGTCCTATCGGCGCGCCCGAGGACGCAGCAGCCGGCGTAGCCGGCCGACAAGCGGAGCGAGGAGTCGCGGCGTTCAGCGCGTCCCTGCGGCACAGCTACTGCTCCGCCGCCCCTCCCTAGGATTCGGAGTCGTGGCGGTGACGCAGGTCGCCTACGAGGCGGAGGGCTGGGGCGTCGGTGAGCTCGTCGTCGCAGACGGGCGTGTCGTGTGGCACGAGCTGCCCTGGCCACGTCCGGAGCGGCCGGCGCCGGGCGGGACAGGGCCTGTCCGGAACCCATCCCAAACCCCCACCCACCCGGGGCTTGGGGCCAGGGCTGTCGTATCAAAGGAACCGTCACAGGGCGGTCGAGGCTTCGTGACGGAAGTGGTTCAGCTGTTGCAGGCGTACTTCGCCGGCCGGCAGGTGCCGCTCGAGGACGTGCCCGTCGACCTCGACTACGAGACGCCCTTCCTCACGCAGTGCGCCCTCGCGCTGCGGACGATCCCCCCCGGCGAGGTCGTCACCTACGGGGAGCTCGCAGCGCTTGCCGGCGCGCCCGGGGCTGCGCGCGCCGCCGGCAGCTTCTGCGCGCGCAGCCATCTGTCGATCTTCGTGCCGTGCCACCGCGTCGTCTCCGCTGCCGGACTCGGCCCGTACGGCTCGTTCGGCACCGCCTACAAACGCCGTCTGCTCGCTCTCGAGGGATACGCGGATGCTGTCTGACGACCTGCGGGAGGAGCTGGCGGCGATCGCGCCGGCGAACGAGTGCGACCGGATCGCCGAGCTCTCCGGCCTGTTCCACGTCGCCGGGCGTGCGCATCTGCGCGGCCGCGGCAGCGTCGACGTCCACCTCGACGTCTCGAGCTCCACCGTCGCCCGGCGCGCCTTCGCACTGCTGCGTGCTGCCGGCGTGAGGTCCGAGATCCGCACCTACCCGCGCCGGGCGTTCGACAGGGCGACGCGCTACCAGCTCCACGTCGAGGGCTCGCAGGACGCCTATGCCACGCTCCACCGCGCCGGCGTGCTCGACCGCTCCCACCGGCCGCTGGGCCTCCCGCCGCGACGCGTCGTCTCCCGTCGGTGCTGCGCCGCCGCCTACGTCCGGGGCGCGCTTCTCGGGTCTGGGACGCTCAGCGGGCCGAGAGGGCCGCACCTCGAGATCCGGACGGCGGAGGCCGACGGTGCCCGTTTCGTGGCCGCGCTCGCGGCGCGGCTCGGCGGCGAGCTCCATGTGCAAGAGCGGCGGTCCCACGCGACCGCGTACGCGAAGGGAACCGAGGCCATCGCGGACGTCCTTGTCGGCGCGGGCGCCGTCGACCTCGTGCTCGCGCTCGAGGAGCAGGCCGTGCTCGCGGCGACACGCGCCGACGCCAACCGCCTCGCCAACGCCGACCACGCGAACCTCGTTCGCACCGGCCGTGCCGCCCACGCGCAGCTCGAGGCGCTCCACCGGCTCGATCTCGACGCGCTCCCCGACGACCTGCGCGAGATCGCGCTCCTTCGCCTGCGCCATCCGACGGCGTCGACGGCCGAGCTCGCACGGCGTTGCAAACCCGGGGTCTCGAAGGCCGCCGCCTACCGTCGACTGCGGCGTTTGCAGGAGCTTTCCCGCTCCTGAACTAGCTCGGTATCCGTTGCAAGTCTTCTAGCGCGGCAACAAGCCGCGAGTCATACTCGCCGTGGCGGGTTCCTGCTCGTCCGGCGGCGGATTCAGACCCCGTCCGCCGTCAGGTCTCGAGCGGGTGAGGGACCGGGAGGGTCGTCCTCGGAGCTTCCCGGTCCGCCCGCCAGCCAGGCCTTACTAGACTCGACCGCAGAGCGACACGGCTTCGAGAACGACACCGGGAGGCGGTGGAGGATGGCGACGACGAAGGTTGGCATCAACGGGTTCGGGCGTATCGGCAGGAACTTCCTGCGCGCGCACGTGGCGCGCCGCGGCGACTTCGAGATAGCTGCCGTGAACGATCTCGGCGCGCCGGAGATTCTCGCCCACCTCCTCCGCTACGACTCCTCCCACGGACGCCTCGACGGCGTCGAGGTCCAGGGCGACCGCATCAGCGTCGACGGGACCTCGTTCCAGGTTCTCGCCGAGCGCGATCCGAGCGCGCTGCCGTGGGCCGACCTGGGGGTCGACGTCGTCGTCGAGTCGACCGGCCTGTTCGCGGATCGTGAAGGTGCGAGCCAGCACCTCGAGGCGGGAGCGAAGAAGGTGCTCATCTCGGCGCCGGCGACCGACCCCGACATCACCGTCGTGCTCGGCGTCAACGACGACAAGTACGACAAGGACAGCCACCACATCGTCTCGATGGCCTCCTGCACGACCGGCTCCGTCGCTCCGATGGCGAAGCTGCTGCTGGACAACTTCGGGATCGAGACCGGCTTCATGACGACCGTCCACGCCTACACGACGGAGCAGCAGCTCCAGGACCAGGTCGCGATGACGCGCAAGGGGAAGCCCGACCTGCGACGGATGCGCGCCGCTCCCCAGAACATCGTTCCGGCGTCGACCGGGGCGGCCCGCGCGATCGGCGAAGTGGTTCCGGAGCTGAAGGGGAAGCTCGACGGGATGGCGCTGCGCGTGCCGGTGCCGGACGGCTCCGTGACGGACCTCGTCGCCGTCCTCGAGCGCGAGGCGAGCGTCGAGGAGATCAACGAGGTCTTCAGAGGCGCGGCCTCGACCGCCCGCTGGCGCGAGGTTCTCGAGTACACCGAGGATCCGATCGTCTCCTCCGACATCGTCGGCAACTCGCACTCGTGCATCCTCGACGGCCTCTCCACGATGGCGCACGGGCGCATGGTCAAGGTGATCGGCTGGTACGACAACGAGTGGGGTTACAGCTGCCGCCTCGACGACCTGGTCGCGCGGATCGGCCAGACGCTGCCGTCGCCGGTGGCGGCGTAGCTCCGGTTCGATGCGTTTGCCGCGGTCGGTCTGCGACGCCGACGTCGCGGGAAGGACCGTGCTCGTCCGCGCCGACCTCAACGTGCCGCTCGAGGACGGCCGCGTCGCCGACGACACGCGCATCCGTGCCTCGCTGCCGACGCTCGACCTTCTGCTCGAGGGCGGCGCCGCAGAGCTGCGCGTCTGCTCGCATCTGGGCCGCCCGAAGACGGAGGAGGACCGCGCGAAGTACGCGCTGGCGCCCGTCGCGGCCCGGCTGGGCGAGCTGCTGCCCGACGAGCGCTTGCACGTGCTCGAGAACACGCGCTTCGACTCGGGGGAGACGAAGAACGACGAGCGCTTCGCGCGCGAGCTCGCCGACGGCTGCGACCTCTACGTGAACGACGCGTTCGGCTCGGCGCATCGCGCGCACGCCTCGACCGAGGCCGTCGCGCACCTCCTGCCCGCGTACGCCGGGCTGCTCCTGCTCTCCGAGCTCGAGCACCTCGGACGCTTGCTCGGGGACGTCGAGCGCCCCTTCGTGCTCGTCTCGGGGGGCGCGAAGGTCGAGGACAAGCTCGGCGTCCTGCGCAACCTCGGCGGCCGGGCGGACACGGTGCTGATCGGCGGCAAGATGGCAGAGGAGCTGCGGGCCGAGAACCCGCTCGAGTTCGAGGTCGAGCTGCCGGCGGACGTGGTGGGCGCCTCCGAGTTCGCGCAGGACGCCGAGTCGTGTGTCTGCGCCTACGACGGCCTGCCGGACGGCTGGCTCGGACTCGACATCGGCCCGGAGACGCGCGAGCGCTTCGCCGAGCGGCTCGCGGAGGCGCGCACCATCTTCTGGAACGGCCCGATGGGCGTTTTCGAGTGGCCGCGCTTCGCGGGCGGGACGAAAGCCGTCGCGGAGGCCGTGGCGACGAACGACGACGCCTTCTCGGTCGTCGGCGGCGCCGACTCGGTGCGGGCGCTCAACGAGCTCGGCCTGGCCGGCCGCGTCTCGTGGGTCTCGACCGGCGGCGGCGCGAGCCTCGAGCTGCTCGAGGGCAAGGAGCTGCCCGGGGTGGCGGCTATCCCGAGCGCGTAGCCCGCGGCGTCGCGTCGAGGAACACCTGGTCGACGTCGCCGTCGGCGTCGCGCAGCCTGCGGTCGAGCTCGTTCGAGAGCTCCTCGACCCGGCTCGACTCGATCCCTTCCGCTAGGTCGATACGCGCGGCGACGAGCAGCGACTTCGGCCCGACGTACATCGTCAGGAGCTCGACGACGTCGTCCACCTCGTCGGCCTCGACGAGCGTCCGTCGAAGCGCCTCGCGCTGGTCCGGCCGCGCCGCCTCGCCGATCAGCAGCCCGCGGATGTCGCGTCCGAGCGCGAACGCGACGTAGACGAGCAGGAGGCCGATGAGGACGGCCGCGCTCGCGTCCCAGCGCTGGTCGCCGGTGATCTCCTGCAGCAGCACCCCCACGAACGCCACGACGACGCCCGTGACCGCGACGAGGTCCTCCGAGAGCACCATCTTCGTCGTGGGCTCCTTGCTGACCCGGACGTACTCCACGAGCCCGTAGCCCGCCTCGCGGGCCGCCCTTCTCGTCTGCCGCCACGCGCGGGCCAGCGAGGTGGACTCGCTCACGAAGGCGATCCCGAGTACGAGGAAGTTGATCCAGACCCGGCCTCCGCCGCCGCTGCCGAGCAGGTCCTTCCCGAGCAGCCGCGTGACGCCGTCGCCGATCGAGAAGATCGCGCCCGCGAGGAAGATGACCACGGCGACGAGGAACGTCCAGAAGAAGCGGTCCTTCCCGTAGCCGAACGGATGCTCCTCGTCGGGCTGCCGCTCGCCGAGGCGCAGCGAGACGAGCAGGAGCACCTGGTCGACCGTGTCGGCGATCGAGTGTGCCGTCTCGGCGAGCATCGCGGACGACCCGGTGAGGACGCCGCCGATTCCCTTGGCGACGGCGATCACGCCGTTCGCCGCGAGCGCGATCAGGACCGTGCGTCTCTCGCCCTGCATCCCACGGCCATGCCCGTACGATGCGCTCGCCATGCTGATCGCGGGCAACTGGAAGATGTTCCGCGGGCCGGATCCGGCCGCGCTCGCCGGGCTCGACGCGGTCGTCTGCCCACCCTTCACGCGCCTGCGCGACTGCGTCGAAGCCGGCCTGACCACGTACGCGCAGAACGTGCACTGGGAGCCGGAGGGCGCGTACACGGGCGAGATCTCGGCGCCGTTGCTTCTGGAGCTCGGCGTCGTCGGCTCGCTCGTCGGCCACTCCGAGCGGCGGCAGTACTTCGGCGAGACCGACGAGACGGTCGCCAGGCGGGCGCGCTCGGCGCTCGACGCGGGGCTGCGCGTGATCGCGTGTGTCGGCGAGACGGAGGAGGAGCGGGAGCGCGGCGAGACCGAGGACATTCTGCGCCGCCAGTTGTCGGTGCTCGAGCCGCACGCCAGGCTCGTGCTCGCGTACGAGCCCGTTTGGGCGATCGGCACCGGCCTCACGGCCACGCCGGAGATCGCGCAGGAGGCGCACGCGTTCATCAAGTCGCTGCTCGACGCGCCGGTTCTCTACGGCGGATCGGTCAAGCCCGACAACGCGGGCGCGCTGCTAGCCCAGCCCGCCGTCGACGGTGCGCTCGTGGGCGGCGCGTCCCTCGACGTCGACTCCTTCAAGGCGATATGCGAGACGGCCGCACGTATCCCCTCGTAGCGCTCGTCATCCTCGACGGCTGGGGGATCGCGCCGGCCGGGCCCGGCAACGCGATCGAGCTCGCGGAGACTCCCGTCTTCGACCGGCTGTGGCGCGACTATCCGCACGCGCAGCTCGTCGCCTCGGGTGGCGCCGTCGGCCTGCCGGACGGCCAGATGGGCAACTCCGAGGTCGGGCATCTGACGATCGGCTCCGGCCGCGTGCTCGACCAGGACTTCGTCCGCGTGAACCGCGCGGTCGAGACCGGGGAGCTGTTCGAGAACGACGCCCTGCGCGGCGCGTTCGAGCGCGGAGAGAACGTCCACCTGCTCGGGCTCGTCTCGCACGGCGGCGTGCATTCGCACATCGACCATCTCCAGACGCTGCTGAGGTTCGCGCCGGAGAAGACGTGGGTCCACGCGTTCACCGACGGCCGCGACGTGTCGCCGCACTCGGCCGTGCACGACCTCGCCGAGCTGCCCGTCGACCGCATCGCCACCGTCGCCGGACGCTACTACGCGATGGACCGCGACAAGCGCTGGGATCGCACGGAGCGCGCGCTACGCGCGATCGTGGACGGCGACGGCGCGCACGCGGACGACCCGATCGCCGCCGTCCAGGCGAGCTACGACCGTGACGTGACGGACGAGTTCGTCGAGCCGGTCGTGATCGACGGCCGGCCGCGACTCGATCCCGAGCGGGACAGCGCCATCTTCTTCAACTTCCGCCCCGACCGCGCGCGGCAGCTCTCCGAGAAGCTCGGCGAGCTCGGCGTCGATCTGACGACGATGACCCGCTACCGCGACGACTTCGAGTTCCCCGTCGTCTTCGCTGAGCAGGCGGTCGAGAACGTGCTCGCCGAGGTGCTCGCGAGCCACGGCGTCCGGCAGCTGCACTCGGCCGAGACCGAGAAGTACGCGCACGTCACCTACTTCCTCGACGGCGGCCGCGAGGAGCCGTTCGCCGGCGAGGACCGGATCCTCGTCGACTCGCCGCGTGACGTGCCGAGCTACGACCACAGGCCGGAGATGTCGGCGCCCGAGGTCGCCGAGCGCCTCGTGCGGGCGATCGAGTCGGGCGGCTACGGCTTCGTCGTCGTCAACTTCGCCAACCCGGACATGGTCGGCCATACGGGCGTGATCCCGGCCGTCGTGCAGGCCGTGGAGACGACCGACGAATGCCTCGGGCGCGTCGTCGACGCGGTCGACGCGGCGGGAGGCGTGGCGCTCGTGATCGCCGACCACGGCAATGCTGAGAAACTCCTGCAAGAGGACGGAAAGAGCCCGCACACCGCCCACACGACCAACCCGGTGCCGGTCCTCCTGACCGCTCCAGAAGCGCGATTGCGGGACGGAGAGCTCTCCGACGTGGCCCCGACGATCCTCGCGCTGCTGGGCCTGGAAGCGCCGTCCGAGATGACCGGTAAAAATCTCGTACAAGGCTCGTGAAAATTCGGTCTATACTGCGACACCTTGTCGCTGCCCCAGCCTGATCACGGCGTACTGCGGAAGGCGCAGCGGGGCGATGAACGAGCCTTCTCGATCATCGTCCGCGCTTACCAGATTCCGGTCTACAACTACGTGCTGCGCATGGTCGGCGACCGCGCACTCGCCGAGGACCTGACGCAGGAGGTCTTCCTGCGCGTCTTCCAGGGGCTGCCGCGGTTCTCGCTCCGCTCGAAGTTCACGACCTGGCTCTTCCAGGTGACGAAGAACCGCGTGCTCGACGAGCTCCGCGCCACCGAGCGCCGCCCGCGCGCGGTCGTGGATCTCGACGACATCCCGCCGCTCGAGGTGCTCGACGCGCCGTTCGAGCGGCTCGAGGCGATCGACGCCGTGTGGCGCGCGGTCGAGGCGCTCAGCGTCGACCTGAAGATGGCGCTCCTCCTCCGCGACGTCGTCGGTCTCTCGTACAGCGAGATCGCCGACTCCCTCGAGGTGACCCTCGCCACCGTGAAGTGGCGGATCTGGAAGGCCCGGGAGGACGTCCAGCTCTCGCTCGCGCGCGAGGGGATCGAGGTCTACGAGGAGCGCGAGGTCGCCGCAGTCGAGGCTCCGGTGGCCGCCGCTCCTGTGGCGACGACCCCCGTGGCCGTGCCCGTGCTCGCGCCACCTGCGCTTCCCGCTGCTTAGATAGCGGCCGGCGAGCGCTTGCGCGCGATCGCCGAGACAAAGCCGAGCTGCTGACCGTCCGCTCCCTGAAGCAGTTCGAGAGCCGTGTCCTCCTCTGCGCCTTTGACCTCACGCACGGCCTTCGCCCAGAGGATCCAGTTCTCGAGTGCGTCCGGCAGCCACGAAGCCTCGATGTCTTCGAGTAGGCCGCTCAGCTCCCAGTGGCGCCCACCGCCACTCGGGGGTATGCCAGGCAGCCACTTCGTATCCGAAGAGAGACAGCACGTCCGCCGGGACTCGTATCTCGTACGGGTCTGTCTTCAGACCGGGCGTGGTCATGCTGCATCTCGGACGACCTCGTCGATCGCGCGCGGATCGATCCACAGATCGCAGGCGGTGACCGTTACCTGGCTCTCCCGAGCCAGGAACACGGATGTCGCGCCGTGGCCCGACCCGAGATCGAGCACGCGCATCCCCGGACGCAAGGCCAGAGCTGGGAGGATGTCTTCGAGCTGCCACAGAGGATGAGGCCCCACGTCGAGGCCGAGCAGCCACTGCGGGTCATAGCGGGACGAGAGCGGATAACGATCCGGCCTGATGGGGGCGTCGGTCGCGTCCATCGTCCGACCCTATGTGACGGCCGCTGGCGCAGCTGCTCTCGTCAGAGACCGAGCTCGAGCCGCGCGGCGAGCATCTCCGGCAGGCCGGCTTCCCGCATCTCGCGTTGCGTCCGCTGGACGTCGTACTCGACGCGGCGGAAGCTCGCGCGCTGTGCGTCGAGGTCGAGGAGGAGGTACGCCGCCCGGGGGTCGCCGTCGCGCGGCTGGCCGACCGATCCCGGGTTGAGGAGCGCTCGCACGCCGGCGAGCTCGAGCTCCGTGCCTGCCGGGGCGAGACCGCCCTCGATCCCGTCGTCGGACTCCACGATGCGCAGCGCCGCATGGCTGTGTCCGACGAGGACGAGCGGCGAGCCTGCGAGGTCGAGGGTCGCCACGGCGGCCTCGTCGCTCAGGACGTACTCCCACACCGGGTCGCGCGCCGAGCCGTGGTAGAGAGCGACGCCCTGGGCGGTTCCTGCAGGCTCGAGCGTGTCGAGCAACGCCCGCCACTCGGGCTCGAGCACCTCCCGCGTCCAGGTCGCCGCCAGCCCGGCCTCCCCGTGGAACTCCTCGAGGTCGATCGTCCCTCGTACCGCGAGGTCGTGGTTGCCGGCGAGGCGCACGTCCGCCCGCCCGGCGATCGTGGCGCAGCACTCGTTCGGCCGCGGGCCGTAGCCGACGAGGTCGCCGAGACACCAGAGCTCGTCAGGCGCCTCCGCCTCGATCGCGGCCAGCACCGCCTCCAGCGCGGGCAGGTTCGAGTGGATGTCCGATACGACCGCGACGCGCATGAGCGGACGCCAACGCTAACCCGGCGAGAACGGGCACCGTTGCGGCGACCTCCGAGGTGACGAGGAGGAGCAGGCCCCAGAGGCCGGCGGCCATGCCGGTCACCACCGCCGCGCCGAGCTTCCGCCGCCCGGCCACGACGACCCCGAGCAGCGCCGGCGCGAGCAGGTCGAGCCAGCCCATCAGGGCCGAGCCGAAGGTCGCCTGCTGGAGGTTCGGCAGGGACATGCCGGCGGCGTGGGGGAGCGGCACGTTCTCGAGCGTGTTCGTCGCCTGCTGCACGCTCGGCGTGCCCCAGACGAGGACGACGTCCAGTGCCGCGAGGGCGACGAGGCCCACCCGGATCGACCAGGCGGGCGCGACGGCCGCGGTGGCCGAGGCGGCCGCGAGACACGCGGCC
>DATFCX010000010.1:0-73516 GCA_035252585.1 Gaiellaceae bacterium | reverse complement strand
GGCTTCTCTCAGCACTCGGCGGAGGCGACGTCGCTGCTCGTCATCCTGCCGACGGCGATCGCAGGGAGCCTCGCCCTCCGCCGCCGAGGCGTCGGCGACCTCGGGCTCGCGCTGCGCTTCGGCGTGGTCGGCGCCGTCGGCAGCGTCCTCGGCGCGCTGCTCGCGCTCGCGCTGCCGGCGTCGACGCTCAAGCTCGTCTTCGCGGTCTTCGTCGGTCTCGTCGGCCTGCGCCTCGCCCGAGACGGCATCCGACCGGAGGAGGGACGCTCATGAGCGTGTCGGCAGACGAACGGCGCGCTCTCGTCGACAAGCTCGCGAGCCAGCTGCACGCGCGGGTGCTGAGCGGTGAGCTGCCGTCGGGGACACGCCTCCGCCAGAAGGCGCTCGCGGAGGAGTTCGGGGTCAGCCGGACGCCTGTGCGGGAAGCGCTCCGCAAGCTGCAGGCGGGCGGCCTCGTCGAGCTGCAACCCAACCGAGGCGCCGTCGTCCGAGGGCTCTCCCCGCGCGAGATCCGCGACGCCTACGAGGTGCGCGCCGCGCTCGAGGCTCTCGCCGCCGGGCTCGCGGCGGAGCGCGTGAGCCGCGAGCAGCTCCGGCGACTGGAGCACGCGCAGGGGGAGTTCCGGGCCGCGCTGAAAGGGACGATCTCGCGACGCCGCGGCGGGCGCGAGGTCGGCGAGCGCGACGTCCGCCGCTGGGCGGGCGCGAACGACGAGTTCCACCAGACGATCCACGAGGCCAGCGGGAACGACGTGCTGGCCGGCACGCTCGCCCAGCTCGCCCAGAACTTCCCGCGCGATCTCAGCCGGCTCGTCGTGAGCGAGAGCACCGCGATGCTCGAGGCCAACGTCCGCGAGCACGAGGGGATTCTCGAGGCGCTCGTGCAGCACGACGCGACGGCCGCGTACGAGCGGATGCGGCACCACGTCAGCCGCGCCGGCGGCCTCGTGACGCTGCGCGTCGAGCAGCGCGCGGTCGAGCCGAGCTGACGCCGCATCCGGAGCGAAGTCGACCGTGCCGCGACCGACCTGCGCGGGCGCGGCACAGCGCGAGTGGAAAGCACAGCGCTTGCGCACGCGCGCGGAGCGTGCCTGCGCCGGCGAAGCGGGCGAGCGCAAGAAGGATGGCCCCGGGAGGAATCGAACCTCCGCACGCAGCTTCGAAGGCTGCCGCTCTGTCCGCTGAGCTACGGGGCCGAGCGGCTCAAAGGGTATCCCCGGTGCCCGCCGGAGACGCGCTCGGCCACTCGCTACGCTGTGCTCGCTCGGTGGCGGTAGCTCAGTTGGTAGAGCTCCGGGTTGTGGTCCCGGTGGTCGCGGGTTCGAGTCCCGTCCGCCACCCTCGTTCGAGCCCGCTTCGCAAGCCTTCGCTCGCGCCTCCGTCCGCGGACTGCGGGCGGCACGCCCCGGGAACCTCGCCGGCGAACTCGCCGTAATGGCGCCCGGCGCGCAGGTTCTCGAGCTCGTGGCGGAGGTCGCGGATGACGTGCTGGAGAGCGACGATGATCTCGTCCCGAGCCGCAAGCCCTTCTTGCAGCATGGTCACGCGAGGGTCCTCTTCAACCTCGTACGCCGCCGCAGCCGTGATGACCCCATCCCCCCTCGAACGATGTCGGCGACTTCTCCCCCTTCGGTCTGCGGACAAAACCCCGGCGGCCCGGAACGGGGCCGCGGGGTGCGGCCCCGTCTCAGGTGCACTCAGGTCGGGACGCGCTCCCCCGAGAAGAGTCGCGTCATCTCTCTCGTGAAGGCCGGGATGTCGTCCGGCTTCCGGCTCGTGACGAGGTTGCCGTCGACGACGACCTCCTCGTCCACCCAGTCGCCGCCGGCGTTGCGGATGTCGGTCTCCAGCGTCGGCCACGACGTGAGGCGCTTGCCGCGCACCACGCCCGACTCGACGAGCACCCACGGGCCGTGGCAGATGACCGCCATCGGCTTCCCGGCGGAGTGGAACTCGCGGACGAAGGAGACGGCGTTCTCGTCCCCGCGCAGCTGGTCGGGGTTTCCGACCCCGCCGGGGATCAGGAGCGCATCGAAGTCGTCGGGCGACACCTCTTCGACGGTCCGGTCGACCTGCAGCGTGCTCGCCGGGTCGAAGTGGTCGAACCCCTTGATCTCGCCGTCCTGGATCGAGACGATCTCGGTCTCCGCTCCCGCGTCCTCGAGCGCCCTCCGCGGCTCCTCCAGCTCGACTCTTTCGAACATGTCGGCGGCGAGGATCGCGACCTTCTTGCCTTTCAGCACGTCAGCCACGTTGACCCCTCCTTGGTCGTTTTCGGTTGCCGCAGCGCCTACCCGGCGCCGCGAGACCTATGCCTAGGACTCGAACGCGGCTCTGAGCCGTACGGATGGAGATGCGGGCGATCTCGGAACCGTCATCGGAGCTCTCGCGGTCGTGCTGGTCGCGAGCGCCACGGCGTCGACGGCCCGACCGTCTCGCCGCTCCGTACGCGTCGTGATCGACGCACGCTCGATCGCCCGCCGGTTTCCGCCCGGGCCCTCGATCGCCTTCCGCTACCCGGCGAACTGGCACCTAGCCTGCCCAGCTGCCGACCCGGCCCTCGCGCTTCCGACTCCCGACCCACGGGCGAGCGTTCTGCCTGACGGCGCCAAGCGTCGTGTACGAGTTCCGCCTCGCCAGGCGTTCCTTCTACGTCTTTCTGGGTGTCGGTCTACGCGCGTCGACGCAGACGCGCAGAGCCTTGGTGAACCTGCTCGACGGAATGCGGATCGCCCGCTACGCGGCGCCGTAGCGGCCGCGGCTACGCGTAGGTCTTGCGGAGGTAGTCGAGATACGGCTGGGCTGCGATCGTCGAGCCGGTGGCGCGACGGAGCGTCTCCTGTGGAGAGAACTTGCCGCCGAGCGCGTGCACGTGCTCGCCGAGCCAGGTGCGCAGCGGAGTGAACTCGCCGTTGCCGACGTATTCGTCGAGCTCGGGCAGGTCCCGCCCCGCGGCCTCCCAGATCTGCACCGAGGCGACCGTCCCGATGAGGTACGTCGAGAAGTAGCCGATCGAGCCGCCGGACCAGTGGACGTCCTGGAGGACGCCGTGTCCGTCGTCGGGCACCTCGACGCCGAGGTACTCCCACATCTTCTCGTTCCAGCGCTGCGGCAGGTCGCGCAGCTCGACGCGGCCCTCGACGATGTCCTGCTCGAGCTCGAAGCGGAGCATCACGTGCATGCCGTACGTCACCTCGTCGGCCTGGATCCGGATCAGGCCGGGCCGGACGGCGTGGATGCCGGCGTGGAACTGGGCGAGGTCGACGTCCGCGAGCTGCTCCGGGTACGTCTCCTGCAGCCGCGGATAGAAGCGGCGCCAGAACGGCATGCTGCGGCCGACGAGGTTCTCCCAGAGGCGGCTCTGCGACTCGTGGATCCCGAGCGAGCAGGGCCCGCCGGTCGGCAGCCGCTCGAGATGCTTGGGCTGCTGGTGGCTGTAGAGGCCGTGGCCGTACTCGTGCATCGTCGAGAAGAGCGACTCGAGCGAGTCCGGGTGGTAGTTCGTGGTGATGCGGACGTCGTCACGGCCCGCGCCCGACGCGAACGGATGCTCGGTCGGGTCGATCCGCCAGCTGTCGGGCCGGTGCCCGAAGAGCTCGACCACCTCGTGCGAGAGCGCGCGCTGGCGGTCGGGCGGGAAGTCGCCGTGCAGGAACGAGTCGTCCACGTCCCGCTCGCGCAGCTCGGCGATCAGCTCCACGAGCGGCGGCTTCAGCTCGGCGAAAAGGGCGCGCACCTCCGCGGTCGTCGTCTGCGGCTCGTAGTCGTCCAGGAGCACGTCGTACCGCTCGGCGGCCCCATCCGCCACGCAGTCGACGTACTGCAGCTTCAGCTCGACGATCCGCTCGAGGTAGGGCAGGAACGACGGGAAGTCTGACTCCGCCTTGGCCTTGACCCAGATCGGGCGCGCCTCGGCTGCCGCGTGGGTCATCGCCGCCCGCAGCGAGGCGGGCACGTTCACCGCCTTCTCGTAGTCGCGGCGGACGAGAGCGATCAGCGTCGCGTCGTCGGAGTCCGGATCTAGCGACTCCTCGAGCGGCCGCAGCTCCTCGAGCATCCGCCCGATCTCTGGGTCCGTGAAACGCTCGTGGGCGAGGCGCTGCACGGTCGCCATCTGGTCGGCGCGGTGGCCGGTGCCTGCCCCCGGCATCATCGTCTGCTGGTCCCACGAGAGGATGCGCGTGACCTTGCCGAGGTCGGTGACCTCGGCCAGCCGCTCCTTCAGCCGCTCCAGCGCGTCCGCCATCCGCGGCACCCTACCCGTGCAACCGCACGATCTACCCTTGGAACGCGCGCCCGTAGCTCAGTGGACAGAGCGGCGGACTTCTAATCCGCGGGTCGGAGGTTCGAATCCTCCCGGGCGCATACACGTGACTGCCGTGGGAACAAGCAGACGGTGACGCGGGAGACAGCCTTGCGCGTGTGGCAGCGCGGCCCCTTCCGGGTCCTTTTCGCCCACCACCGAGAGCACGAGCCGCACCACGTGGTGATGCTGATGATCCTCGCGGGCGCGCTGTCGCTGATCGCGGCGATCCTCGTCGCCGGGGCGGCGGGCTACGTGGCCGTCGCCTCGCATGTCCGGCACGCGAACACGTACTGGTTCCCGTTCGCGATCGCGGGCGCGGTCGCGGCGAACGTCGGCTACACGTTCGCGTATCGCGAGGTCGCCAACGTGGGCCGCAGCGTCAAGCTGGGCACGCTTCGGGCCGGCGCGATCGTGGCAGCCGGCTTCGGGATGTTCATCCCGCGCGGCGGCTTCGCAGTCGACATCGAGGCGCTCGAGGATCTCGGCGTCTCCTCGGAGGAGGCCCGAGTCCGGGTGCTCGGTCTGGGCTCGCTCGAATACGCGGTCCTCGCCACCGGCGCGCTGGTCTGCGCGATCTTCCTGCTCCTCGACGATCCGCACGCGCAACGCGCGGTGACGCTCTCCTGGACGATCGGCGTGCCGGCGGGGACGGCGCTCGCGCTGCTCGCCGTCCGCTACCGCAAGTGGATCTGCCGCGGGCGCCTGAAGAAGGTGCTGGGCCCGCCGCTCGAGGCGATCACCATCGTCGGGCAGATCGTCGCCTCGCCACGGCGGCACGGCGCAGCCGCCTTCATGGGCATGGCCGTCTACTGGGCCGCCGAGGTGTTCGTCCTCTGGGTCTGCCTCGCCGCCTTCACGCGCGACGCACCGTCGGTGACGGCGGTCGTCGTGGGATATGCGACCGGATACGCGCTGACGCGGCGGACGCTCCCGCTCGCCGGCGCCGGGGCGGTCGAGGCCCTCCTCCCCTTCGCGCTCACCTGGGTCGGTTACCGCCTGCCTGCGGCCGTCCTCGCCGTCTTCGCCTACCGCGTCTTCAACCTCTGGCTACCGCTCGGTCCAGCCGCGGTCGCCCTCTACCACCTGCAGCGCCGCGCCCCGGACGGGAACGGGACGCTAGCGCCGGACGCCGAAGTCGGTCGTGATGATCGTGACGCGCAGGTCGTGAAAGACGCCCGGAGCGCGCACGACGCGAACCGCTGAGACTCCGATCTGACGCCACTTCGCGGCCATCAGGTTCCGCAGGTGCTCGGGGCTCGCGATCCACATCTTCATCGCTCTCGCGGCGCTCACGCCCGGCGCGGCCCAAAGGAGGTTCTCCCCCACCGACCAGTAGGAGGCGCGCCCGACGCGGTAATAGCGCCGGATCCGCCGCCAGAAGGGGGTACCGTCGGCCGAGGAGTGGCCGAAGTAGCCGACTCTGCCCATCTCGAGGGAGTGCCGGCGCGCCGACCGGTCGAGGGCGGACGACTCGCGCAGTACGACGAGCCCGTGCGCGACGCGGAACCCGTTCACGGCCGCCAGGACCTGGCGGTTCAGCGCAGGCAGGCTCTTCTCGGAGTGACTGGTCGCGAAGGCGGTGGCCGCGAGCAGCCCGGTCGCGGCGACCATCGCGGCGGCGATCGCGAGGCGGGTTGCTCTCGCGCCGTTCACGCCTACAACGGTCGCGGCTTAGCGGAAGAACCGCCATGGGCCGTTCGGCGCAAATTCGCGGGGCAGGGGTCCTACGCCTCCGTGGTTTCGAGCCGACGCACCTCCGGGAGAATGCACCGATGTCCCTCCACGGCGAACCGCTCGAGCAGGAGGCAACGCTGCCCGACGGTCGCGTCGTCGCGGTTCGCGTCGGCCTCGCGGAGGACTCCTACATCCCGCGCCGCGAGCTGGACACGGTGGTGCTCGAGCTCTGGGACGAAGGCCGTGGCGAGCACCTGGCGGGCGTGACGACGGTCCTCTCCACGGACGACGTCGACGCCGCCCGCGCGTTGCTGCGCGAGGTCGTCCGGGGTCTCGCCGACGGATCGCTCGCACCAACCGCCGGCGCGCTCGAGCCCCTGGCCGATAGCGTTCCGCCGCAATGAGCGAAGCCACACTTCATACGAACCATGGCCCGATCACGGTCGAGCTGTTCGACGGCGACGCGCCGAACACCGTCGAGAACTTCCGCAAGCTCGCGGCGGACAGGTTCTACGACGGCGTCATCTTCCACCGGGTGATCCCGGACTTCATGATCCAGGGCGGCGATCCGACCGGCACCGGCACGGGTGGCCCCGGCTACAACTTCGACGACGAGTTCAACGACCACCGTGTCGTGCGCGGGGCGCTCGCGATGGCGAACGCCGGCCCCAATACGAACGGCAGCCAGTTCTTCATCGTGACCGCCGACGAGTGTTCGTGGCTCGACGGGAAGCACACCGTGTTCGGTCAGGTCACGGACGGCATGGACGTCGTCGACGCGATCTCCCAGGTGGAGACCGGCGCCGCGGACCGCCCGCGCGAGGACGTCGTCATCGAGCGGATCGATCTCTGAGCGCGGCCAGGAGCGGCAGCCCGTACCAGAGCGATGCGACGACCGCGAACAGCGAGGCTGCGGCCGCGATCGCGGCTCCCTTCGAGACGACCGCGTCCATGACGAGGATCACGACCGCCTCGAGCGAGACCGCCGAGGCGGTGATCCCGGCGATCGACAGCCGGTTGCCGACCTTGAGCATGCGCTCCTTGTCGCCGTGCCGGAAGCGGAGCCGGTGGTACGAGCTCGGCGCGGTCAGGAGCGCGACCGACACCGCGGTCGACAGGAACGCGACCACGAACACGTCGCGCTGGAAGCCGGTGACCCGCGTCCAGCCGTTCGCGAACGGAACCGCGAGGAGGAACGCGAGGAGCACGGTGACGCCGGGGAGCACGACGCGCAGCTCGTTCAGCAGCTCGATCAGCTCGCGGTCGGCCCGCTCCTTCGGCGTCTCTTCGTCGGGCCGCGGCTCGTCCATGCGCGGACGGTACTTCTCCGGGCCGCACAGTTAAAGGTCTGCGGCAGATCGGTCGAACCATGCTCACACCCGGCCTTACAGCACGCTTTCAGATCTCTTGGACCCGACTCATCCGTGCCTGATCTCATGCTCCCGTGCCCGGCGTGACGCGACGCCTCCTGCTCGCCGTCCTGGCGACGCTGGCGCCGGTCGTAGCCGCCTCTCCGGCCGGCGCCGCCGGGCACTCCACGCACGCGGCGCGAAAGGCGCCCCGGAACGTCGGCATCGTCGACATCTACACGACGCTCGGCTACGAGGACGGCATCGCCGCGGGGACGGGGATGATCCTCTCCCGCTCGGGCGAGGTCCTGACGAACAACCACGTGATCAGCGGCGCGACGAAGTTCAAGGTCGTGGACGTGACCACCCATCGCAGGTACTCGGCCACGGTCGTCGGCTACTCCGTCTCGCGCGACGTCGCGGTGCTGCAGCTGGCGCAGGCGTCGGGCCTGCGGACCGTCACGCTCGGCACGGCGGCGCGCGTGCGCGTCGGCCAGCGCGTCGTCGCCCGCGGCAACGCCCAGGGCCGCGGCGGACCGCCCAAGGCGGCGCGCGGCCGGATCATCGCCCTCCACCAGCGGATCGTCGCCAGGGACGAGGCCGACGAGTCGGAGAGGTTGAGCAACCTGATCGCGACGACCGCTCCCGTGGTGCCGGGCTACTCCGGCGGGCCGCTCGAGGACGCCCGGAACCGCGTCCTCGGGATGGTGACCGCCGGCTCGCTCACAGGGTTCCACCGAGGGTTCGCGATCCCGATCAAGGAGGCGCTGCAGCTCGCTCGGCGGATCGAGAGCGGCAGGCCGAACTCGATCGTGCACATCGGGCCGACGGCGTTCCTCGGCGTCGGGCTCGAGGACGCTCCGGCCGGCGCGCGGATCGTGCAGGTCGTGCCGGGCAAGCCGGCCGCCGCCGCCGGCCTCGCCATCGGCGACGTGATCACCTCGCTCGACGGCGCGATCATCTCGTCGAAGACAGACGTCCGCCGCGTGGTCCTCTCCCTCGCGCCCGGCAAGGCCGTCCCGATCGGCTGGACGGACACGAGCGGCACGGCCCGGACCGGCACGATCACGCCCGAGAGCGGCCCGCCCCAGTAGCGCGCAGGCGCAGTCGGCTCAGGTCAGCTGGCCGAAGAGGGAGGCCAGGTCCGAGCAGATCCACTCCTCGGCGATCAGGCCGTCTTCGACGCGGTAGAACTCGTGGCTCACGTAGTGGATCTCCCGTCCGCTGGCCGGGATGCCCTGGAACTCGCCGGCGTGCGTGCCGCGGAAGCTCACCCGCACCGCGACTCGGTCACCGGCCGCCACGAGGTCGTCGATCCGGGCTTCCAGGTCGGGGAAGGCACGCCGCATCGTCTCGAACCCTTGCCGCCACGTCTCCCGGCCGCGCAGCGGCTCCGGCAGCTCGGCGGGATGCATCACGAGGTCGGGCGCCACGACTGCCAGCAGTCGCTCCGTGTCGCCGCGGTTGAACGCCTCGAACGACTCCCTCACGAGCGCCGCATTGGCAGAAGAGTTCTCGGAGGCCCCCAGAAGCGGGTGGCGGGAATCGAACCCGCGTAACTAGCTTGGAAGGCTAGGGCTCTACCATTGAGCTACACCCGCGAAGCGCTGGGTACGGTAGCGGGATGCATCCCTCGGCGGAGGCGATCGGGCTTGCGCCGGCGCTCGGGGTCGGGCTCGCAGTCGCAGCACGCGGCGGGTCGGTCTCCCGCCTGCGCCTCGCCGCGGGCGCGGTCGGCGTGGGCCTCGTGTTCGCCGCCTTCGTCACGCAGCTCGAGCCGCTCGCGAACCACACCTTTCTCTGGGCGCACCTGCTCCAGAACGTCGTCCTCGCGGAGTGGGCGCCCGTGCTGCTGGTGCTCGCGATCCCGCCGCGCCTCGCGGAGCGCGCCTCGGGGTTCCCGCTCTTCCGGCCGTTCGTCGCGCTGCCGCTCTGGCTGCTCGCGTACTACACGTGGCATCTCCCCTGGATCTACGACGCCGCGCTTCGCCACCCGCACTCGCTCCTCCACGTCGAGCACCTGACGTATCTCGCCGCCGGCATCTGCGTCTGGTGGCCGGTGGTGCACGGGAGAGCCTCCGCCGGCGCGAAGGCCGCCTACCTCTTCGCCGCCTTCGTGCTCGCGTCCCCGCTCGGCCTGCTGCTGGCGCTGATCCCGCGCGCGATCTATCCGTTCTACGTCCACGCGCCGCGGACGTGGGGACCGAGCCCGCTCGGCGACCAGCAGATCGCAGGTGTGACGATGGCCGCAGAGGAGGCGCTCGTCTTCTTCGGAGCGTTCGCCGGCTACCTGCTGCGCTTCCTCGCCGACGAGCAGGCAAGCGGCGCGTTCAGCGCGAGCCGGACCGCGACGGCACCAGCAGCGCGCGCTCGGCCGGCCGGCCTTCCCGCAGCTCCCGGCTCCGCTCGGCCTCGGCGTTGATCTCGGCGCCGAGGAGCAGCGCGATCCCGGCGAGCCAGAGCCACGTGAGCATGATGATCACCGCGGCGAGCGATCCCCACGTCTTGTTGTACGAGCCGAAGCTCGAGGTGTAGAACGCGAAGGCGCCCGAGGCGCCGAGCCAGACGACGGCCGCGAAGACCGAGCCGGGCGTGATGAAGCGCCAGTGCGGGTGCTCGACGTCCGGACCGCGATAGAGCAGCGTCGCGAACGCCGCCAGGAGGCCGGCGACGAGGATCGGCCACGTCGCGATCCACCAGATCCAGCCGATCGCACCGGAGAGCGGGCCGGCGTGCGAGGCGACGAACCGCTCGATCGGCGGTCCGAAGATGAGCAGGATCGCCACGAGCAGGAACGCGATTCCGATCACCGCGACGAGTTGGGCGGCGACGATGCGCTTGCGGACGAACGAGCGCCCGTCCTTGCGCTCGTAGGCGAGGTTGAGCGCCGTCATGTACGTCGTCATCGCGCCGGTCGTCGCCCAGAGCGCGAGCACGAAGCCGACGATCGTCATCACGACGCCGGTCGACGGATTCTGGTTCAGGCGCTTGAGGCTTCCGCCGAGCAGGTTCGCGGCCTGACCCGGCATCACCTTCGAGAAGTGCGCCATGAGGGACGTGATCGTGTCCGGCCCCACCAGGAGCGAGAAGACGCCGACCACGACGAGCAGGACCGACGGGATCGCGAAGAAGGTCGAGTACGCGAGCGCCGACGCGAGCATCGTCCCGTTGTCGTCGAGGAACTCCTTGACGGCACGGACGAGGATCGCCCGCCAGTCGCGGAAGGAGAGGTCGCCGAGGCCCGGATCGACGAGCCGCGGCTCGTCGCGCTCCGGCTGCGGCATCGGAGCTCCGTCTGCGCGCCCGTCGTCGAGCGGCGCTTCGTCGGGTTGCGGGCGCCGGGTCTCCTCCACCTGCGTCGCGCCGCGCTGCTGGTCCCGTGCGGGCATGTCGGGGCAACGACACAGGACGCGATCGGGTTGCGGTATCGGGGCGGGCAGATTCGAACTGCCGGCCTCCCGGCCCCAAACCGGGCGCTCTGACCAGGCTGAGCTACGCCCCGAGGAGCCTCAGTCTAAGGCCCGGGGCTTTGCGTATCGTCAGGGCCGGATGCGGGTCACCATCCTCCACACGAACGACATCCACGGGCGTGTCGAGGGGCTCGCGCGCGTCGCGACGCTCGTCGAGCGGATCCGCGACGAGACGCCGCACCGCGTGATCTACGTGGACGCCGGCGACGTCGAGGAGACGACGACGCGGCTCTCGAACCTGACGAAGGGCGTCGCGATGCACCGGCTGCTCTCCGCCGCCGGCTGTGAGGTGGCCACCGTCGGGAACGCCGCCTGGCTGCGCTACGGCCCGCAGGTCATCGCCGACCAGGCTCGTGCCGCGAGCTACCCGCTGCTGCTCGCGAACCTCTCGCCGGTCGACGGAGTCCAGCCCACCGCGCTGATCGACGGCGTCGGCTTCGTCGGCGTCACGGATCCCTTCCAAAGCTTCCTCGACGCCGGGGTGTACAGCATCGACGTCGCCGACGAGGTGGAAACGGTGCGGCGTTGGGCTCGCGAGCTGCGGTCGCAAGGGGCGGAGCTCGTCGTCTGCCTCTCCCACCTCGGCTACGCGACCGACGAGAGCTATGCCTCTGCCCTCGATCCGGAGCTCGCCGAGCAGGTGCAGGGCGAAGTCGACGTGATCGTGGGCGCCCACACCCACCATCTGCTGCCCGAGGGAGACCGCGTCGGCTCGGTGACGATCACCCAGGCCGGATGCTACGCCGAGCATCTCGGCAGGATCGACGTGATCGACGGCGAGATCCGCGTCTCGACGATCCAGGTCGGCGAGGACGTGCCCCGGCATCCGGCGGTGCTGGCCGAGGTCGCGGCGGCCGAAGCCGACCTCGACGCCTCGCTCGACGAGGTTCTCGCCGACCTCGACGAACCGCTCGACGCGCAGTGGATCGCGGGGATGCTCCGCGAGCGGATGGGCGCAGAGGTCGGTCTCGCAACGTCGGCGGTCGTCCTCGACGAGCCGCTCCCTCCAGGGCCGCTGCGCCGCCGAGACCTCTGGGAGGTCTGCCACTCCACCGCGAACCCCGCGGTCGTCGAGCTCACCGGAGCACAGCTTGCCCACATGATCGAGCGCGGCAACGACGCGCAGTTCCAGCAGACGACCGACAACCCGCTGCGCGGCAGGCCGCGCGGCCCGCTCCACGTCGCCGGCGAGACGGGCAACCTCCATCCGGAGCGGATCTACGTCGTCGCAGCCACCGACTACGAGCTCGGGCGCTACGGACGCCTCGTCGAGGACGACTGGGAGCTATCCGTCCGCTACGACTTCCCCACGATCGTCCGCGAGGCGGTCGAGGAGCGGCTCGCGCGCGATTCGAAGAGCGCTACTCCGACTCGATGAGCGCGCGGAGCTCGGCGAGCTTCTCGCCACGGAGCTCGTCGCGCTCGCCGCGGTCGATGCGGACGAGCAGCTCGCGCACGAGCGGGGCGAGCTCGAGCGGGTTGAACGGCTTGGTCACGTAGTCGACGCCTCCGATGTCGAGGCCGCGGGCGCGGTCGCGGAACTCGGCGCGCGCCGTGAGGAAGATGATCGGGATGCCGCGCGTGCGGTCGTCCTCGAGCAGCTCCTCGGCCACCCGCCAGCCGTCGAGGCCGGGCATCATCACGTCGAGGAGCACGACGTCGGGCTGTTCCGCCCGCGCGAGATCGAGCCCGGTCGTGCCGTCCGCCGCCTCGAGCACCTCGAGCCCCTCGGCCTCGAGATTGACCCGGCAGAGCAGCCGAATCGGCGCCTCGTCGTCGATCACGAGCACCTGCACCTGGCCCCTGTCCGGCACCGGCCGCGTATACCCATCCATGTCGCCACTCATACTCGCTGCTGGCCTCCGCTCACTGAATCGGCAACTGCGGCCGGAAGCTCAAATGCGAAGCGCGAGCCCTCGCCCTCCTGCGACGAGACCCAGATGCGTCCGCCCATGGCCGTGACGAGCCCGCGGGCGATGAAGAGCCCGAGGCCGGTGCCGCCGGCGCCGGCCCGCAGCTCGGCGTCTGAGCCGCGGTAGAACTTGCGGAAGATCTGCTCCTGGTCGGCCTGCGGGATGCCGATCCCCTCGTCGGCGACGCTGACCTCGACCGTGTCCCGCCGCCTGGAGGCGCCGACGGTCACGGTCCCTCCTTCCGGCGAGTAGCGGATGGCGTTCTCGACGAGGATCGAGCACACCTGGCGCAGCTTCTCGGGATCGGCCGTCGCCGCCAGCGGCTCGTCCGGCAGCTCGACGACGAACTCGTGCCCGTTGACGTCGGCCGCGGAGACCGTGTCCAGCACCTGGCCGACGACGTCGCGCACGTCGGTCTCGGCGAGGTTGACCTGAAGGTCGCCGGTGTCGAGACGGGCGACGTTGAGCAGCGTGTCGACGATCGACGTGAGACGCTGCGACTCGGAGGCGATGTAGCGGAGGAACGTCTGCCGCTCCTCCTCGCCGAACATGACGTCCTGCCGGAGGAGCGTCTCGGCGAAGCCGTAGATCGAGGTGAGCGGCGTGCGGAGCTCGTGCGAGACGGTGCTCACGAAGTCGGACTTGACCTGCTCGACGAGCCGGTCCCCCGAGATGTCGCGGAAGGCGAAGATTCGGCCCGCGACTGCGCCGAGCGGATCGCGCATGACGGCCTCGGTGACGGACAGCCAGACCTCCTCGCGGCCGCGCATGATCGGAACGAGCCGGTCGCCGCGCGCGCCGTCGTCGGGCGCCTCGAGGCTCCGCTGCAGCACGTCGACGGGCGCCCGGCCGAGCGCGACCGCGGCGGGGACGCCCGTGATCCCCTCGGCCGCGCTGTTCCAGAGGACGACCTTGCCGTCGCGGTCGACGGCGACGATCCCTTCGGCGATGTTCGCGAGGATCGCGACCGAGCGCTCGCGCTCCAGCGCCACGCGCTGGTAGAGCTCGGCGTTCGACAGCGCGGCCGACGTGCTCGCGGCGACCGCCAGCAGCGCCTCGATCTCCTCCTCGCGCCACTCGCGCGGCATCGAGGCGTAGACCGCGAGGACTCTCATCGTTGCTCCCTCCGGCCCGCCGACCGGGACTCCGAGGAAGGCCGCGTGGCCCGCCTGGAGCATCGGATCGAGCCCGCGCAGGCGCTCGTCCCCGCCCGCGTCGGCGTGCACCACCGGTGCGCCCGACTGGACGACGTCGCCGGAGAGCCAGCTGCCGGCCGGGCTCCGCGAGCCGAGCGCGGCCTCCGCACCGTCCCCCTCGGCCGCCGTCACGACGAGCTCCTCCCCGTCGAGCAGCCTGAACGCACCTGCGTCGGCGTTGACGAGCGCCGGCGCCTGCTGGACGACCTCGTCGAGCACGGCAGCGGGGTCGAGCTCGCTCGTGAGGAGGCGCCCCGTGCGCGTCAGCTGCTGCGCGAGGGCGCGCGCCCCGCGCTCGGCCTCGAACAGCTCGCTCCGCTCGAGGGCCCCACGAGTCGCGTCCGCGAGGTGGCGCGCGAGCTCGAGATCGTCGTCGCTGAAGGACCGCTGCTCCGCGAAGAAGATGAGTACGAGACCGCGCCCGGCGCCGCGGGGCGCGTCCACCGGCACGGAGATGAGCGAGCGGTACCGGTTCGCGACGGCAGCCGTCCGCAGGTCGGGGAGCAGCCGCTCGTCGTCCGAGATCGAGGAGGAGACGAGGATGCGATCCTCGGTGGCCGCCCGGAAGAGCGTCCCGTGGTGCTCGGCAGCCCGTTCCTCGAAGATGCGCCCGAGATCGGCCGGCAGCTCGTACGACCCGACGGCCTCCAGCCGCCCACTCGAGGGCACGAGCACGGCAGCGGAGCTGCCGCCGAGCGCTTCCGCCGCCGCCTGGGCGATCGCCTCGAGCGTCGCAGGCCGGGAGAGAGACTGCCCGAGCACCGAGGCGATGCGGTAGAAGCCGCGCTGGACCCGGGCCTGCCGTGCGCTCTGCGTGAACATCTCGGCGTTGCGCAGAGCGAGCGACGCGAGACCCGCGAACGCTTCGAGGACGTCCGCGTCCCGTTCGCCGAAGCGCGGGCCTTCGCGCCGGCCGACGCCGAGCACCCCGCCGACGTCGTCGCTCCAGACCATCGGCGCGGTGATGACGTCCGTGAAGCCGTCGTAGGCCGGGTGGGGAACCGGCGCCTCGATCTCGCCGTAGGCGCTCTCGACGAGCGGCCGCCCTTCGCGGACCGCCGCGCCGGCGAGGCCCTGGCCCGCCGGGAACTCGAAGCCGAGCAGGGAGCGGTCGAAGCCGTGCACCGCGACGCAGCGGAAGAGGCCGCGGTCGCGGTCGAGGAGGTAGCAGTCCGCGGCGTCGGCGTCGAGGAGCTGCGCCAGCTGGTCGGCCAGTCGCTGCAGCACGGCCGGGAGGTCGAGCTCGCTGCTCAGCACGTGCGCGGCACGCAGCAGCGCGCCCTGCTGCGCGAGCTGCTCCTCGTTCTCCTCCAGCAGCCGCGCGAGCCGGAGGGAGAGGCCGATCTCCGCGGCGACGCCCTCGAGCAGCGCGAGATCGCCCTTGCTCCACGCCCGGGCGGCCGGGCGATGCACGGTGAGGAAGCCCGACGGCCGCTCGAACACGAGCACCGGGACTGCGACGGCGGTCGCCGCGTCGGCCGTCTCCACGACCGCGCGCTGCTCCGCCGCCGCCCGCTCGAGCAGCTCGAGCTCTGGCGTGCTCTCCCCGAAAGGCTCGCGCTGCGGCTCGTGCCACTCCGCACCGACGGAGGAGCGGACGGGAGCGTCGCCGATGTGGACGAGGCAGCGCGAGGCTCCGAGGGCGTGGGCGACGGCCTCCGCCGCGCCGGCGAGCGCCGCCGACAGATCGAGCTCGCTCCGCAGCTGCCGCGCGATCGAGGCGAGGAGCCGTTCCCGCGTGAGCGCCTCCTCGAGGGCAAGGCTGGTGCGCAGCCGTTCGAGCGCGACGGCCGCCTCGGAGGCGAGCGTCTGCATGACGGCGAGATCCTCGGTCGAGAACACGCGCGGCTCGTCGAGCGTGGCGACCGAGAGCACCGCGGTCACGCGCTCCTGCACGAGCAGCGGGACGAACGCCGCGCTCTTCGCTCCGACGCGGGTCGCGAGCCGCGCGCTGACCAGGCCCGAGCTCTGGGTGTCGTAGACCGTGAAGGCCTGCGCCTCGAAGACCGCGCTTGCGATCCCCGACGGCTCGCGCTCGAGGTCGACGCGCACGGTGCGCCACCAGTCGAGGTCCTCGCCGCCCGCCCGCGCGAGATAGCCGGCCGCTTCGCGCGCGTCCTCGGAGACGAAGGTGAGTGCCGCAAAGCCGACGTCGAAAAGCTCGGCCAGCTCGTCCAGCAGCGTCCGCGCGACGGCTTCGACGTCGCCGCTTCGCGCGAGCTCGTCGGCGACGCGGCTGATGCTCTCGAACTCGCGCTCGGTCGAGGCCCGCTCGCCCTCGCGCGAGCCGCCGCGGCGGAGAATGGCACGCAGAAGCACGACTGCGGCCGCGGCGCGGCCGAGCGCGCGAACGGTCGAGTGCTCGTCTGGGGTCCGCACTGGGCGGTGAGATTGTACGGCGAGACGTCCAACCGGGCCAGAAACCGAGCCCGGGAAAGGAAAAGCCCGCCGCTCGGGGGGTCGGTGCGGCGGGCTCTCCCGATTGCTCCCCGCAAGACGTCCGCAGACGTCGCGGTTCGCATCGCCCAGTGGCAGGGAGGCTAGAGCCCGTTTGCGATACGGACAATGGGCCGTCCGGCCCATCTTTGCAACTCGCACGGAGCATGGTCGAGCGCCGGAAAGATCGCGTCGTGCCGTTCCCCTCACGCCGCTCTAACGCTCCCCGGCTATCGTGGCCGGGCCGTGGTGAAACGCCTTCTCCTCGCCTCGCCTCGAGGCTACTGCGCGGGGGTCGAACGGGCGGTCGAGACGGTCGAGCGGGCCCTCGCCCACTACGGACGCCCGGTCTACGTCCGCAAGCAGATCGTCCACAACTCGCACGTCGTCGGGGACCTGCAGGCGCGCGGCGCGGTCTTCGTGGACACGCTCGCGGACGTGCCGGAGGGAGCCACAGTCGTCTTCTCCGCCCACGGCATCGCTCCCGCCGTCCGCCGGGAGGCGGACGAGCTGCGCCTGACCACGATCGACGCCACCTGCCCGCTGGTGACCAAGGTGCACGCGCAGGCGCGCCGCTACGCCGAAGCGGGCTACGCGATCGTCCTCATCGGCCACGCAGGCCATGAGGAGGTCGAGGGAACGCTCGGCGAGGCGCCGGAGGCGATCGTCCTCGTCCAGTCGGCGGAGGATGCCGAGCGAGTGTCGCTTCCCGCGGACCGGCCGCTCGCGTACGTCACGCAGACGACGCTCTCCGTCGACGAGACCGGCGAGATCGTCGCGGTGCTGCGCCGCCGCTTCCCGCGCATCGAGGGGCCGGCCCGTGAGGACATCTGCTACGCGACCTCGAACCGCCAGTGGGCGGTGAAGGAGCTGCTGCGCGAGGTCGATCTGCTGCTCGTCGTCGGCTCGCCCAACTCGTCGAACTCGCAACGGCTCGTCGACGTCGCCTGCGCCGACGGAACGCCGGCGCATCTCGTCGACGACGTGCATGGCATCGACGAGAGCTGGCTCGACGGCTGCGAGACGGTCGGGCTCACGTCGGGCGCGTCCGCGCCGGAGCGGCTCGTGGCGGACGTCTGCGCCTGGTTCGCGGCGCGGGGCGCCGACGTGTGCGAGCAGGAGCCCGTCCACGAGGACGTGAGCTTCAAGCTGCCCGTCGAGCTCCGGCGCGCCGAGCGCGCCGCCGCTTAGCTCTTCTCGATCGCGAGCTCGTCGGCGACGTGGATCCCGGTCGCGAGCACCTCGCGCGCTATCCACTCGCCGTGGCGGTCGGCCAGGTCGCGCTGTGCCTCGGGCACCGTGAGCGCGATCCGGTCCGTCAGCTCGAATCCACGCTCCTTGCGCAGCGAGTTGACGCGGTGGATGAGCTCGTACGCTTCGCCTTCGAGCACGAGCTCGTCGTCGAGGCCGAGGTCGAGCGCGACCGTCACGCCGTCCCCCGACGCGACCGCCCAGCCCTCACGCCCGCCGCGCTCGACGAGCACCTCGTCGGGCTCGAGCTCGTGCCCCGCCGCGCGGAAGCGGCCGCCGTCCAGCTCCTCGAACTCGCCGGCGGAGAGCGCCTCGCGCACCGCGCCGAGCTGCTTGCCGAGCTTGGGGCCGAGCTTCGGCAGGTTCGGCCTGACGCGCAACTCCACCGCCTCGACGGTGCCGAGCTCGACGTCCTTTACCCGGAGCTCGTCCGCGACCTCGTCGAGGTGCCCGTCGAGAAGCGCCCCCTCGACGACGAGCCGCCGCAGCGGCTGCCGCAGCTTGATCCCGGACGAGGAGCGCGCCTGCCGGCCGAGCTCGACGACCCGCCGAACCGCGGCGATCTCGTCCAGCAGCGCACGGTCCGGCTCGGGCACGTCCGGCCAGCCGGCGAGGTGCACCGACTCGGGCCCGTCGAGGACGAGCGTGCGCCACAGGTGGTCGGTCACGAACGGGAGGATCGGCGCGAGCGCACGCAGCGGCTGTACGAGCGCGTACCAGAGCGTCTCGAATGCCGCGCGGTCATCGCCGTCCCAGAAGCGCCGCCGCGTACGGCGGATGTACCAGTTGGAGAGGTCGTCCGCGAACGACTCCCACTCGCGCATCACGGTGACCGTGTCGTATGCGTCGTACGCCGCCTCGCAGGCGCGGACGAACGCGTGGGTGCGCTCGACGAGCCAGCGGTCGAGCGAGAGAAGGTCGCCGCCCGGCGCCGTCATGGGCGAGGACGGCCTGAAGCCCTCGATGTTCGCGTAGTCGACGAAGAACCGGACCGAGTTCCAGAAGGTCAGGAAGCGGCGCTTGACGTCCTCGGCCATGCCGTAGCCGAAGCGCAGCTCCTGCGCCAGGTTCTGGGAGGAGTAGAGCCAGCGCATCGTGTCGGCGCCCATCCGCTCGAGGGCGTCGTCGAGGTCGATCGCGTTCCCCCACGACTTGTGCATCTCGCGGCCGTCCTCGTCGACGACGTTCTCGTACGTGAGGACGCGACGGTACGGCTGTTCCCCCTCGAGGGTGATCGCCATGAAGCACTGGGAGTAGAACCAGAGCCGGATCTGGGTCCGCCCCTCGGAGACCCAGTCGGCGGGGAACCACGCCTCCCAGTACTCGTGATCCGGCAGGTCGGCGCCCGACAGGCCGGCTGACGCGCCCGTCGCATAACCGCCCGGGACCCACTCCCGGTTGCGCCAACCGAGCGTGGAGAAGTGGACGATCCCCGCGTCGAGCCACGCGTCGCCGACCTCCGGAATCCGCTCGACCTCGGCGTCGCAGCTCTCGCACCGGATGCGAACGGCGTCGATCCACGGCCGGTGGAGCTCTTCGAGCTGCTCGAGCCCCGAGACGGCGCGTTGCTCGAGCTCGGCGCGTGAGCCGACGACGTTCAGGTGCCCGCACTCGCACTCGTAGAACGGCAGCGGCAGGCCGAAGTAGCGACGGCGGGAGATGTTCCAGTCGCCCATGTTGCGGAGCCAGTCGTCCATCCGCTTCTTGTACTGCGGCGGCGTCCATTCGACGGTCGCGTTGCCGTCGAGCATCGGTTGCCGGATCTCCTCCGCGGAGATGAACCAGTCGTCGACCACCCGGAAGACGAGCGGCGTGCGGCACCGCCAGCAGACGGGATAGCGGTGAACGATCGACGTCGCCTCGACGAGGAGGCCCCGGTCGCGGAGCGACTCGATCACGGGATCGACGACCTCGCCGGTCGCCCTCCCCTCGAGCTCACCGAAGCCCGGCAGCATGAGCCCGGACTCGTCGATCGGCGCGAGCACCGGCAGATCGTGGACGCGCGAGAGCTCGAAGTCCTCGGCGCCGCAGCCGGGCGCAATGTGGACAACTCCCGTGCCCTCGTCGAGGGAGACCTCGTCCCACGGGATCACGCGGTGCACGACGCCGTCCTGCGCAGCGAAATCGTCGAAGGGGCCGGCGTATTCGAGGCCGACGAGCTCCGATCCGCGCACGCGTTCCTCGAAGTGCTCGTCCGGATAGCGCGCGACGGCGACCCATTCCCCCACCTCGTTGCGCCCGTACTCCGCGTCGGGCTGCACCGCCGCGGCCACGTTCGCCGGCAGCGTCCAGGGCGTCGTCGTCCAGACGACGAGCGACTCGCCGTCACGGCCCTTCAGCGGAAAGCGGACGAAGAGCGAAGGGTGCTCGAGCTCCTCGTAGTTCTCCTCACCGGCCTGCTCGTGCTTCGAGAGCGACGTGCCGCAGCGCGGGCACCACTGCGTCGATCGGTGTCCCTTGTACAGCCAGCCCTTCTCATGCACGGCCTTCAGGAAGCGCCAGATGTACTCGATGTTCGTGTCCGAGAACGTGAAGTAGTCGTTGCCCCAGTCCATCCACTGACCGAGGCGGACGAACTGTGCGGTCTGGCGGGCGGCGAACTCCGCGACGAACTCCCGGCACCTGCGGGCGAACTCGGCGACACCGAACTCTTCGATGTCGCGCTTCGAGTTGAGCCCGAGCGCCTTCTCGACCTGCACCTCGACGTGCAGCCCCTGCGAGTCGAAGCCGTTCTGATAGCGGAGGTCGCACCCGCGGAGCGCGTGATAGCGCTGGAAGACGTCCTTCAGGGTGCGCCCGATCCCGTGGTGCACGCCGGCCGGCGCGTTCGCCGTGATCGGGCCGTCCATGAACGAGAATCGCGGGCCGCCACGGTTCTGCTCTCGCAGCTTGGCGAACGTGCCCTCCTCGTCCCAGCGCGCGAGCATCTCCCGCTCGAGCGCGGGGTGGTCGGGTTTGTCCGGTAGAGCGTGGAAGATTGGCTCCCCCATGGGAAGGCAAGTCTAGGCCGAGGCGTTAATGACTATCGGGAACCTGGTAGAGGTCCCCACACTCACGCGACACCGAAAGGAAACGATGGCAACCGACGTCACCGACACCACCTTCGAGAGCGAGGTCCTCCAGGCGGAGGAGCCAGTCCTCGTGGACTTCTGGGCGGAGTGGTGCGGGCCGTGTCACGCGGTCGCGCCCGTGCTCGAGCGCATCGCCGACGAGCACAACGTCAAGCTCGTCAAGGTCAACATCGACGAGAACCAGGATCTCGCGATGCGCTACGGCATCCAGTCGATCCCGAACATGATGCTCTTCGAAGGCGGCGCGCCCAAGGCCTCCGCGGTCGGCGCGATGCCGAAGGGCATGCTCGAGCGCCAGCTCGGCTTCGAAAGCTAAGCGTCGAGAGCGCGGCTGCCTGCCGCGCTCCGCGCGCCCTCGCGAAAGCCGGCGAGCTACTAGTCGGCGGTGGGGGTCGCGTCGCGACCCTCGACGAACCGGAGGAACTCCGCATGCTTGGCGAGATACGCCTCGAGCTCTCCGAGACCGGCGCCGGCCCAGTCCTCGAGCCACGTCTCGGCGATGTCGTCCTCGATGCGGTGGAACCCTCGCTCGCTCATTGCGGGCATGATCGACACGAAGCCGGACAATGGCTATGGGCCGTTCGGCTCAACTTTGCGGACGGCCGGACCTAACCGTTTCAGGGAGGAGGAGGCGATGCACGACAACCCGCGCCCGAACGAGGAGGAACAGGAGCTGGCCCAGAGCGGGCGGATGGACGAGGAGGAGGAGCAGCGCAGCGGCTACGCGCCGCCCGAGGCCGCCGACGAGGACGAGGAGTAGACCTCGCCGCGGGCTTCCGCCACACGCCACGACCTCGCCCGCCTCGAGCTGCTCGCCGGGTTGCCCGGCGAGACCCTGACCCGGCTCGCGCAGCGCATGGAGCGCGAAGAGGTCGCTGCCGGCACGGTGCTCATGCGCGAAGGAGAATCGGGCGACCGCTTCTACGTCCTCCTCGCCGGCGTCCTGGCCGTCAGCCAGCGCGACCTCGGGGCGCGCAGCGTGCTTCGCCCCGGCGACTACTTCGGCGAGGTCGCGCCGGCGATGGCCATGCCACGGACGGCGACCGTCTCCGCGATGACGCCGGCGGTCGTCGCGAGCTGCGACCGGGAGACGTTCGACGAGTACGTGCGGCCGCTCTTCGCCGACGACGAGTAGCGGTCACGCGCCGAGCTCGGCGAGGACGGCGTCGCCGAGCGGCGGCCAGGCCTCGAGCGCCCAGTCGCCGAACCGCCGGTCGGTGAGGACGCCGCAGGCAACGCCGGCGTCCGGGTCGACCCAGAGGAAGGTGCCGCTCGCGCCGAAGTGGCCGAAGGTGCGTGCGGAGTTGCGCGTGCCCGTCCAGTGCGGCGACTTCTCGTCGCGCAGCTCGAACGCGAGCCCCCAGTCGTTCGGCTCCATCCGGCCGATGCCCGGGAGGACGCCGGCGAGGCCGGGGAACTGGACGGCGGTCGCCTCCGCGAGCGTCTCTCCCGCGACGAGCGTCGGGGCGAGCAGCTCGCGGCCGAGGGCGAGCAGATCGTCGAGGGGTCCGCGGTAGCCGTGGGCGGGGGAGCCGGCGAGCCTGCCGGCGAGGCCGAGCGGCCGGACGACGGCCTGGACGAAGTAATCCGCGAAGGGCATCTCGGCCCGTTCCTCGAGCAGCCGGGCGGCGAGCTCGATACCGGTGTTCGAGTAGATGCGGCGACGACCGGGTTCCGTCAGCGGCGTCTCGCCGTCGACCGGCAGGCCGGAGGCGTGCGAGAGCAGATGGCGCAGGGTCGCGGCCGGCGGGCCGGCGGGCTCGTCGAGGTCGAGCGTCCCCTCCTCGAGCGCCACGAGAACCGCGACTCCTGTGAGGAGCTTCGTCACGGAGGCCCACGGAAGCTCCGCGTCTCGCGGCCCGTGGGTCGCGACGACGCCGTCCGCGCGCGTGACTCCGGCCGCGGCGACTCCCGCGCCCCACCCGTCGACCGCCCGCAGCGATTCCACAGCGGGGGATACTAGGAAGGTGGCGCGCGAAACCGTTCCTGCGGTGTCGCCCTACGCGGACACGGTCGGCTACTGCCGCGCCGTGCGCGACGGGCGTCACATCTTCGTCTCGGGAACGGCTCCGGTCGGCGTCGAGACGGACGATCCGTACGAGCAGGCGAAGCGCTGCCTCACGATCATCGTGGACGCGCTGCGCGAGCTCGGCGCGGAACCGGAGCACGTGGTCCGGACGCGGGTGTACATCGTCGACCCGGCAGACTGGGAGGCAATCGGACGCGCGCACGGCGAGGTGTTCGGCGAGATTCGACCCGCCTCGGCGATGCTCGTCATCACCGGGACGCTCGATCCGGCCTGGAAGGTCGAGATCGAGGCCGACGCGCTCCTCCCGGAATGAGGCTCGCCACCCTCGCCGGGCTCTATGTCGCCGTCGTGCTCTCGGCGCAGATCGGCGCGCAGAAGTTCATCCGCCTCCCGTTCACGCACCTGCAGGCTCCCGGCGGCGTCTACTCGATCGGCGTCGCGCTCGCGCTCGTGCAGCTCGCGCACCACACCGGCGCGACCCGCCGCGACGGCGCGGTCAACGCCCAGCTCCTGATCGGTCTCGGCTTCGTCGGCTCGGCGTTCTTCGCCGGCTACATCGCGCTCCTCGTCCACTCCCACCCGGCCTTTCCGGGCCAGGAGTTCGACAGCGCTGTGGGCTCGACGTGGCGCATCGTGGCCGCCAGCCTCGCCGCCTTCCTCGCGTCGGAGACCGTCGACAACCTCGTGGGCGCTCCGCTCCGCGGGCGCGTGCACGACGGCGTGCGCGTCGCTGTCTCGGCGGGGGCCAGCGCCCCGATCGACAGCGCGGTCTTCCTCGTGCTCGCGTTCGGGACCGCAGGCCTCCACTTCTTCGACGGCCAGCTCGTGGGGAAGATCGCCTCGTCGGTCGTGATCGGAATCCCGCTCGTCGTGCTCGGCCGACGCTTTCTTCCTGCAAACACGGGGGATATCGTCCCGGCATGACCGACTCGGACTCCCTGATTCCGGTTTCGATCACCGGCAAAGGCTCGCAGTTCCCGCCGGGCGGCAGCGTGCTCGACCACGCCTTCGGCGCGAGTGACCCGTACACGCTCGGGGTCGAGGAGGAGTACATGCTCCTCGACGCCGAGACGTTCGACCTCGTCCAGCACATCGACACCGTGCTCGCAGCGGTCGCTGGGCACGAGCTCGAGCCGCGGATCAACGCAGAGCTGATGCAGTCGGTGCTCGAGGTGGCCACACCCGTCTGCCACACGCCGGCGGGAGTGCAGCAGCAGCTCCTCCGCATCCGGCGTTACGTCACGGACATCGCGCGGGAGAAAGGCCTGCGTGTCGGCTCGGCGGGCACGCATCCGTTCTCGCTGTTCGAGACTCAGCGGATCACGGCCAAGGATCGCTACCGCGCGCTCGTCGACCAGATGCAGTACATCGCGCGGCGCGAGCTCATCTTCGGGATGCACGTGCACGTCGCGGTGGACGACGCGGAGAAGGCGATCCAGGTCGTGAACGCGCTGATCGCGCACCTCCCGGAGCTCGTCGCGCTGTCGGCCAGCTCGCCGTTCTGGCGCGGCGAGCCGACGGGGCTCCGATCCTCGCGCCACATGGTCTTCGCCGCCTTCCCGCGCTCCGGGCCTCCTCCCCGCTTCCGCGACTACGCCGACTACGCGCAAGTCGTGAACCAGCTCGAGAAGACCGGCTGCATCCAGGACTACACGCACATCTGGTGGGACATCCGCCTGCACCCGCGGCTCGGCACAGTCGAACTCCGGATCTGCGACGCCGTGACGCGGCTCGACGACGTGATCGCGATCACCGCCTACTGCCAGGCGCTCGTGAAGCACTACGCGGAGCTCGTGGAGCGCGGCGAGGAGATCCCTTCCTTCCACCGCATCCTCACCACCGAGAACAAGTGGCTCGCCGCGCGCTACGGGCTCTCCGCGCCCGTGATGGACCTGCACACGGGGCGCCGCAACCGGCTGCCGGTGGCCGCTCTCGTCCGGCGGACGCTGAAGACGATCGGCCCGCACGCGCGCGATCTCGGCTCGGAGGAGGAGCTCGCGGGCGTCGACGAGATCCTGCGCCGCGGCAACGGCGCAGACCGGCAGCTGCACATCTTCAATGCGAATCGCGACATCGTCGAGGTCGTGCGCGAGATCGCGGAGGCGACGGAGGTCGCGCCCGAACCCGAGCCCGCGGCCGCCGCATAGGATCGGCGGCATGCTCGAGACCGGGGAGACAGCGCCGCTCGAGGCGGTGATCTGGACGACGCCGCGCGAGCGCGCGCGCGTCGGCGACCTGATCCACGAGCGTCCGCTGCTGCTCCTCTTCTATCTCTTCGACTGGTCCGCCACCTGAACGACGGAGCTCGAGCTCCTGCGTGACAGGAGAGCGGAGCTGCAGGACGCCGGCGTCGAGCCGTTCGCGATCTCGCGCGACTCGCCGTACACGCACGTCGCCTGGATGCAGGCGCTCGACCTAGACTTCCCGCTCCTGTCCGACTGGAACGCCGACGCGACACGCGGCTTCGGCGTCGCGATCGACTACAACGGGATGCGGGACGTCTCGCAGCGCAGCGCGTTCCTGGTGGACACCGACGGCGTCGTCCGCGGCGCGTGGGCGTACGAGCCGAGCGAGCTGCCCGATCTGGACGAGCTGATCGCCGCGGCGCGGGGCTTGTAGCCGTCCGAGCAATCGCGTTTACTCGCGCCATGGACACTTCACATCCCGCCGCGACGGCCACAGACCGCCGCGCCTCGACCACGGTCACCGCCGTGGTCGGGCTCGCCGTCCTGGCCCTCGCGCTCGTCTTCGTCTTCAAGACGAACGTCGCTCCGTCGCACTGGTATGCCTTCTTCAAGTGGGTGCACGTGACCGGAGCCGTCCTCTGGGTCGGCGGAGGCCTGACGCTGACGATCCTCGCGCTGCGAGCCGAGCGCTCATCCGATCCCTCTGAGATGGCGACGATTGCGAGACAGGCTGCATTCATCGGCGAGCGAGTGTTCGCCCCCATCGGCCTGCTGGTGCTCGCGATGGGCATAGCGATGGTCGTCAACCTGAACCTGGACTGGGGAACGTCCTGGATCGTGGTGGGGCTGGTCGGCTACGTGATCACGTTCTTGACCGGCCTCCTCGTCCTCGGCCCTCAGGCGAAGCGCATCGGACAGCTGATCGAGACGGTGGGCGCGGACGCGGCCGAGACACAGGCGGCCATCCGGCGGATCCTTCTCATTGCCCGGGTAGACGAGGGCGTGCTCCTGATCGTCGTGGCCGCGATGGTCCTGAAGCCGTTCACGTAGACCAAGTTGACATGTGACCTTTTGGTCACGTAAAATCGCCGCGTGGACGACGACCAGGTCTTCAAGGCGCTCGCCGACTCGACACGGCGCCATCTCCTCGACCGGCTCTTCGAGCGCGACGGCCGCACGCTCACGGAGCTCGAGTCCGAGCTCGAGATGACCCGCTTCGGCGTGATGAAGCACCTGCGCGTGCTCGAGGACTCCGGGCTCGTCGTCACCCGCCGGGCGGGCCGGGAGAAGCTCCACTTCCTGAACCCGGTTCCGATCCGGCTCATCCACGACCGGTGGATCGACAAGTACACCGAGCACCGCGTCGCGGCGCTCGCGGATCTCAAGCACGAACTGGAGGACACCGCATGAGCACGCTTACCGCACAGACAACGCAGGTCTACTCCGTCTTCATCCGCGCCACCCCCGAGCAGGTCTGGGACGCGATCACGAAGCCGGAGTTCACGCAGCAGTACTTCTTCGGCGCCCGCATCGAGGTACGAGACGGCCGCCGCTTCTCCGTGATCGGCGACACCGAGTGGGACGAGGAGGTGCTCGAGGCCGACCGGCCACACCGGCTCGTGCACCAGTGGATCTCGGCCTACGACCCCGAGATGGCGGCGGAGGAGCCGAGCCGCCTCACCTGGGAGATCGAACCCCAGGACGGCGGGATCACCAAGCTCACCGTCGTCCACGACCAGCTCGAGGGTGCGCCGAAAACCGCGGCGGGCGTCTCCGGAGGCTGGATGTTCGTCCTCTCCGGTCTCAAGACGCTGCTCGAGACCGGCAAGCCGCTGACCGGCTGATCCGACCTTCCGACTCCGCGGCCGCCGGGAGCGATGACTTTCCGGCAGCCGCGGAGTCTCTACCACTGAGAGTGCGAATCGGCGACACTCTCGACAGTCCCCGCGAGATGAGGAGAGCATCGATGCCGAAGACTTTGTTGACCGTCGCGACGCGGAAGGGAACGTTCCTGCTCGAGAGCGACGACCGCCGCGACTGGAACCTGCGCGGCCCGTTTTGCGACGGATGGCCCGTCTACCACGCCATCTACGACCCGACCACCGGCACGATCTTCGCGGCTGCCGCGAGCGAGTGGCACGGCTCGACCGTCTGGCGCAGCCCCGACCTCGGGGAGACGTGGGAGCAGTCGAGCGAGGGTCTCACGTACGGCGACGACGACGGGCGCAAGATCTCGAAGGCCTCGACCCTCGCGCGCGCGGGCGACCGCTTGCTCGTCGGCGTCGAGGCGCCGGGCATCTTCGAGAGCCGCGACAACGGCCAGACCTGGGCGCTTCTGTCGACGCTGTCCGGACAGCACGGCAGCGAGAGCTGGGACGACCCGGCGAACCAGCCGCCCGGCCATCTGGGGATCTCGGGCTTCGTCACGGACAGCGGAGATTCCGACGACTTCTTCGCGATCGTCCAGGGCATCGGCGCCTTCCAGACCGAGGACGGCGGCTCGTCGTGGACCCCGCGGAACAAGGGCCTCCGGCGCGACTGGCCCGCGGACTACGAGGACGTCGGCTTCTGCGTCCACAAGCTCGTCCGCTCGGCCGACCCGCAGCGCATGTACCAGCAGAACCACGTCGGCGTGCACCGCTCCGACGACGCCGGCCAGTCGTGGAACGAGATCACCGAGGGTCTGCCGGGCGATTTCGGCTTCGCCGCTGCGGCCCACCCGCACGATCGCGACACCTTCTACGTGGCACCGGTCGACGGACTCCACGATCGGACGATGCACGACGGCAAGCTCACCGTCTGGCGCACGCGTGACGCCGGCTCGAGCTGGCAGCCGATGCGCACGGGCCTTCCGCAGGAGAACGCGTATCTCGGGGTGCTGCGCCAGGGGATGACGATCGACACGCACGACGTCCCCGGCGTCTACTTCGGCACGAGCACCGGCCAGGTCTATGCGAGCGCCGACGAGGGCGAGACGTGGAGCGAGATCGCGAGCTACCTGCCGGCGATCTCGTCGGTCGACGTGGCGGTTCTCGACTGACCATGGCGGACGTCAGGCTCCCAGGAACGCTGACCCCGCTCTTCCCCGGGCTGCCGCGCCGCGTCGAGGTCGAGGCCGCGACCGTGCTCGCGGCGATCGACTCGCTCGAGACGCAGTGGCCCGGGCTGCGCGACCGGATCGTCGAGGAGGGGCCGGCCCTGCGCCGGCACCTCCACGTCTACGTCGACGGCGAGCGTGCCGGGTTGGACACGGCGATCGCGGAGCGCTCGCGCCTCGACGTCATCGCTGCGATCAGCGGCGGGTAGCGCCCGCGCGTGCGCGCGCTCGAGGGGGTCGACGCCGGCGCGTTCGCGGTCGTCATGGCGACCGGGATCCTCGGCGTCGGTGCGCGGCTCGAGGGGATCGCCCCGCTCGCAGACCTCCTGCTCGCGTGCGCGTGCCTGGTCTGGATCGCTCTCGCCGCGATCCTGCGGGCGCGCTCGATCCGTTCCTTCGCCGTCGTCGCCGGCACGGCCGTCATCGGCGCCGACTTCCTGCTGGCGGGAGAGGGGCAGCTCGCGCTCGCGCTTTGGTCTCTCTCGGTCGCGCTCTGGCTCGTGGTCGCCGTCACCGTCCGGAGCGAGGCGGCCGGCTCGCTGCTCTCGATCGTCGCGACGCAGTCGCTGAGCGTGCTCGCCGCCGAGCTGGACCGGCACGGCGTGGCTCCACTCCGTGCGCCGGCCCTCGCCTTCTGGGCGCTCGGCTTCGCGCTCTATCCGGTCGTCGCCGGCAGGATCGTCCACAGCTCGGTACGGGAACGCCGCTTCAACCCCACCCACTGGATCGTGATGGGGGCGCTCGCCATCACGACGCTCGCGGCCGCCGAGCTCCTGCTCGACCGCGGAGCCCTCGGCTCGAGCGTCGCGCTCGCCACCTGGGCCGCCGCCTCGGCCGCGTTTCCGTTCCTCGTGGTGACGGAGCTGCGCGTGCGGCGGTGGCGGTACGAGGCGGCCCGCTGGAGCTTCGTCTTCCCGCTGGGAATGTACGGCGTCGCGAGCCGCGTGCTCGGCGGCGCCGACGGCTACTCCGCCCTGCGCGACGTCGGCACGGTCTTCTTCGGGATCGCGCTCGCCGCCTGGGTGCTCACCGCGGCGGGTCTCGCCCGCCGCGCGCGCTTCTAGGGCGAGACGACCGCCTCCGGCGGCCAGCGCCACTCCGCCACCTCGGGCGCGTCCTCCCCGTGCTCGCGGGCGTAGGCGCGGGCGCGCAGCCGCGCGTCCTCCATCTCCTGCCGGAGGTGGCCGGCGCGTTCGACCAGGCCCGGCACGCGATCGATCACGTCGATGACGAGGTGGTATCGGTCGAGGTCGTTGAGCATGACCATGTCGAACGGCGTCGTGGTCGTCCCCTCCTCCTTGTACCCGCGCACGTGGATGTTGGCGTGGTTCGTGCGGCGGTACGTGAGCCGGTGGATCAGCCACGGGTAGCCGTGGTAGGCGAAGACGACGGGGCGCGTCGTCGTGAAGATGGAGTCGAACTCGTGGTCGGGAAGCCCGTGCGGGTGCTCGCTCTCGGGCTCGAGCCGCATCAGGTCGACGACGTTGACGACGCGCACCTCGAGCTCCGGCAGCCGCTCGCGGAGGATCGACGCCGCGGCGAGCGTCTCGAGTGTCGGCACGTCTCCGCAGCACGCGAGCACGACGTCGGGCTCGCCGGCGTCGTCGTTCGAGGCCCAGTCCCAGATTCCGACGCCGCGCGTGCAGTGGAGGATCGCGTCGTCCATCGGCAGGAACTGCAGCGCCGGCTGCTTCCCGGCGACGATCACGTTCACGTAGTGCCGGCTGCGCAGGCAGTGATCGGCCACCGAGAGGAGGCAGTTCGCGTCCGGAGGGAGGTAGACGCGGATGATCTCCGCCTTCTTGTTCACGACGTGGTCGATGAAGCCGGGATCCTGGTGCGAGAAGCCGTTGTGATCCTGGCGCCAGACGTGCGAGCTCAGCAGGTAGTTGAGCGAGGCGATCGGCCGCCGCCACGGGATGGCGCGCGTGACCTTCAGCCACTTCGCGTGCTGGTTGAACATCGAGTCCACGATGTGGATGAACGCCTCGTAGCAGTTGAAGAGCCCGTGCCTCCCGGTGAGGAGGTAGCCCTCGAGCCAGCCCTGGCACTGGTGCTCGGAGAGCATCTCCACGACCCGGCCGCTCGGCGCGAGGTGCTCGTCGACGGGCTCCACCCGCGCGTTCCACTGCTTGGCCGTCACCTCGAACACGGCGTCGAGGCGGTTCGACGCCGTCTCGTCGGGGCCGAAGATGCGGAAGTTGTCGGGATTCGCGCGCACGACCTCGGTGAGCCAGCGGCCGAGGACGCGCGTCGCCTCGGCGGTCGTGCCGCCGGGCTCGTCCACGTCGACCGCGAAGCGGCGGAAGTCCGGCAGCACCAGGTCGCGCAGGAGGAGGCCCCCGTTCGCCTTCGGGTTCGCCGACATCCGGCGCTCGCCCTCGGGCGCGAGCAGGACGAGCTCCTCGCGCAGGGCTCCGGCGTCGTCGAACAGGTCCTCCGGCCGGTAGCTCCGCAACCACTCCTCCAGCTGGCGCCGGTGCCGCTCGTTCGTCCTCACCTCCGCGAGCGGCACCTGGTGCGCCCGCCACGTCCCCTCGACCTGCACTCCGTCGACCTCGCGCGGCCCGGTCCAGCCCTTCGGCGTGCGGAACACGATCGTCGCCCGCCGGTCGTCGAGCGCGTGGTCGAGCAGCTCGGCGAAACGGCCGTGGATCGAGAGGACGTCCTCGTCGTCGAACCCGCTGGTGAAGACGAGCGGCTCGTGGCCGTAGCCGCGCAGCAGCGAGGCGAGCTCGTCCTCCGGGATCCGCGCGAGGACGGTCGGGTTCGCGATCTTGTAGCCGTTGAGGTGGAGGATCGGGAGGACGCGGCCGTCCCGTTCCGGGTTCGAGAGCTTGTTCGAGTGCCAGCTCGTGGCGAGCGGCCCGGTCTCCGCCTCGCCGTCGCCGACGACGCAGGCGACGGTCAGGGCCGGATCGTCGAAGGCGGCGCCGTAGGCGTGCGAGAGCGCGTACCCGAGCTCGCCGCCCTCGTGGATCGAGCCCGGCGTCTCGGGCGCGGCGTGGCTCGGGATCCCGCCGGGGAACGAGAACTGGCGGAACAGCGCCCGCAGCCCGTCCTCGTCGCGCGTGACGTGCGGGTAGAGCTCGCTGTACGTCCCCTCGAGGTACGACTGCGCGACGACCGCAGGCCCGCCGTGGCCGGGACCGCAGACGAAGATCGCGTCGAGGCCGCGCTCGCGGATCGCGCGGTTCAGATGCGTGTAGAGAAAGTTGAGGCCGGGCGTCGTCCCCCAGTGGCCGAGCAGCCGCGGCTTGACGTGCTCCGGCATGAGCGGCTCGCGCAGGAGCGGGTTGTCGAGCAGGTAGATCTGCCCGACCGAGAGATAGTTCGCGGCGCGCCAGTACGCATCGAGGAGGCGGAGTTCGTCGTCGGTCATGGCACTCTCCTTCCATCGACGTGCTGGTGGTCAACGCGGGCTCCACGAGCCTCAAGCTTCACCTCGTCACCGGAGACGAATCCCGGCCCGTGGACGACTTCGCCGCGGCGGGCGCGGTCGGCCACCGCGTCGTGCACGGCGGGCGACGGTTCCTCGGGCCGGTGCTCGTCGACGACGGCGTCGAGCGGGCGATCGAGGACCTGTCGACGCTCGCGCCGCTCCACAACCGCCGCGCGCTCGAGGAGATCCGCCGCGCGCGCAAGGCGCTGCCGGACGTCCCGCACGTCGCGGTCTTCGACACGGCGTTCCACCGCACTCTCCCCCGAGCCGCTTCGACCTACGCGATCCCCGAGCGCTGGCGGGAGGAATGGAACGTCCACCGCTACGGCTTCCACGGAATCTCCGTCCAGTGGGTCGCCTCGCAGGTCGAGGCGGAGCGTCTCGTCGTCTGCCACCTCGGCGGCGGCTGCTCGGTCACGGCCGTGCTCGAGGGGCGCTCGGTCGACACCACGATGGGATTCTCCCCGCTCGAGGGGGTGCCGATGGCGACCCGCTCGGGCTCCGTCGACCCCGGCGCGCTCCTCTACCTGCTGCGCGAGCGACTGCTGACCGAGAAGGAGCTCGCGGACGCGCTCGAGCACGAGTCGGGGCTGGCCGGTCTCTCCGGCAGCGGCTCCGGGGATGTGAGGGAGTCCTCTCCGCTCGCGCTCGACGTCTTCGTCCATCGCGTCGCGGCTGCGGTGGCCGCGATGGCGACGGCCTGCGGCGGCCTCGACGTCCTCGCGTTCACGGGCGGGATCGGCGAGCACGCCGCGAACGTGCGCGAGCGGATCGTCGAGCGCGTCCGCTTCCTCGGCGACCTCCGCGTCGAGGTCGTCGCCTCGCGCGAGGAGCTCGTGATCGCGGCGGAGACCCGCCGCCTCCTCAGCGCCTGAGGGCCGAGCCGAGCCTGAGCACGGCACGCACGTGACGGCGCACCCGCGGCGTGAGCGTCCCGGCGGGGAGCTCGACGACGAAGGAGGCCGTCCCTGGTAGGTGGTGGTTCTGCCAGTTCGGAGCAGTGCCGGGAAGCCAGTGATGGTGGTAGAAGCGCATGCCGGCGGCGCGCGCGTAGATGTGCCCGGCGCGGCTGCTCCGGCCCCAGGCCCAGACGAGATTCATGTGCTGGTGGAACCAGATCGTGACGCGCGGCCGAAGCCGGCGGATCAGGTTGCGGGCGATCCGCGTCTCCCTCTCGGAGAACGGCCGCGGGCCCGGGTAATACGTGTCCCAGGGACGGCCGCCGCCGCGCCAGCCCGACGACCAGTTCGCGTTCAGGTCGACGCCGCGCCCGTTCTGGCGCCTGCCGATCGCATAGCCGTCCGGGTCGAGGTTCGGGATCACCCACAGGTCGAGCCCGGTCCGGAGACGCGCGAGCGCGCGCGCGATCGGGATTCCGGCGCACTCGGTGCCGTGGATGCGGCCCACCACGAGCACGCGCACCCCTCGCGGGTTCCCGGTGTGGAGCGCGACGATCGGACGGCCGCGCTGCGAGCGGCCGAGCAGGACGTGCGCCGGACGTGAGCCCGGCGCGGCGTCCGCCCCGCCGACCCGAGCGAGTACGACGAGCACGAGCAGCGCGGGAAGGCGTCTCACGAACGGAGTACGGCCGAGGCGGCGGCGGCGCGCCCGGTTCGCTACATGCCCATCGCGTGGTAGCCGCTGTCGACGTACAGCGTCGTGCCGGTCACGTTGCCGGCGCCGTCGCCGAGGAGGTACGCGGCCGCCGCGCCGACGTCGTCCGCCGTGATGTGGCGGCGGAGCGGAGAGCGCTCCTCGACGATGTCCTCCATCGTCGTGAAGCCGGCGATGGAGCGGGCCGCGAGCGTCCGCACCGGCCCGGCCGAGACCGCGTTGACGCGGATGTTCTTCTCGCCGAGATCCCAGGCGAGGTAGCGCACGCACGCGTCCAGCGTCGCCTTGGCCACGCCCATCACGTTGTAGTGCGGCACGGCGCGCTCGCCGCCGAGGTACGTCATCGTGAGGATCGCGCCGCCGCCGGCCTTCTCCATCAGCGGCTCGGCCGCGCGGGCACAGGCGACGAGCGAGTACGCGCTCACGTCGACGGCGAGCCAGAACCGGTCGCGCGGCGTGTCGGTGAAGCGGCCCTCGAGATCCTCGGCGGCCGCGAACGCGACCGAGTGGACGAGCAGGTCGAGCTCGCCGCCGAAGGCCTCGCCCACCTCGGCGAAGACGCGCGCCACGTCCTCGTCGGAGCGGACGTCGCACTCCGTCACCAGCGGCGCCTCGACCGACGCTGCCAGCTCGCGCACCGTCGGTTCGATCCGCTCGCCCTGGTACGTGAACGCAAGGCTTGCGCCCCCCGCCGCGAGCTCGCGCGCGATCGCCCACGCGATCGAGCGCTTGTTGGCGACGCCGAGCACGAGTCCTCGCTTGCCCTCGAACGGTCCGGCCATCGGCGCGATCCTAGAGAAGCCGGAGATAGCCTGTCCGCGTGGGCCGGGTCGCGGTCGTCACGGGCGCCTCCTCGGGCATCGGCGCCGAGATCGCCCGCCTGCTCGCCGGCCGCGGCGACCTCTGCATCCTGCTCGCGCGGCGAGCCGAGCGCCTCGAAGCTCTGGCGGAGGAGATCGGCGGCGAGGCCGAGCTGTGCGACGTCTCCGACCGCGGCGCGGTCGAGGCCCTCGCCGCACGCATCCTCGAGCGGCATCCCGGGATCGACGTGCTCGTGAACAACGCCGGCATCCCGGGCCGGACGAGCTTCGTCCACGGCGATCCCGAGGTGATCGAGCGGCTGATCCGCATCAACTACCTCGGTGCGGTCTGGTGCCTGCGCGCTTTCCTGCCGGGCCTGCGTGCCGCAGCGCCGTCGGACGTCGTGAACATCGTCTCCGTGTCGGGCGTCGTCGCCGGGCCGCCGAGCGGCCCCTACTCAGCCTCGAAGCACGCCCAGCTGGCCTTCTCCCGCACGGCTGCGGCCGAGCTGCGCGGCGAGGGAATCCGGGTGCACACGGTGAAGCCCGGCTTCACCGAGACGGAGGGATTTCCGCAGTCCTGGCTGCCGCGGCGCGTCCAGCGGGTCGTGATCGGACCGGAGGAAGTCGCGGCGCATGTGCTCCGCTCGCTCGAGGAGGGACGCGGCGAGACGACGGTGCCCTGGTACTACGGCCCGGTCGCGCCGCTGCAAGACGCGATGCCGAACGTCTTCACCCGCGTCCTCGCCCGTTTGCCAAAAGCACCCTGAAGAACCCTAGAATCGGCATATGGCCATTCAGAGCGATCCGAGCATCCAGGACGTCATCGCCGTCGCCGAGTTCCGCTCGGCCCTGCGGCACTTCCTCCGCCGCAGCGAGAAGATCGCACGCCACTCCGGCCTGACCCCGCAGCGCTACACGCTGCTGATGATGATCAAGGGCGCCTCCGACGGCAGCCAGCAGTCGACCGTGACGGAGCTCTCCGACCGGATGCAGCTCGCGCAGAGCACCGTGACCGAGCTAGTGCGCCGCGCCGAGAGCGCGGGGCTGATAGAGCGGGAGCAGTCGCAGCGGGACGCGCGGGTCGCCCACCTCCGCCTGTCCGCGGAGGGCGAGCGGCGCCTGATGCTCTCCTTCACCGAGCTCGACGCCGAGCGCGCCCAGCTCCGCGAGGCGTTCGCCAACCTCGACGGCGGCGTCACCGGGCACTAGCTCAGCCTCGCTCGAGCAGGTACCAGCCGACGCCGGCGACGAGGAAGCGCGGGTCGGCCTCCGCGAGCGCCTCGGCACGCGCCCGGCGGTCGCCTTCGCAGCCGGCGAGGTCGAGATACGCCGAGAGGTCACGCCGCTCCTCCTCGCGGCGCTCCCGTAGCAGCGACAGATCGTTCGCGGCGAAGAGCGCTCGCAGCTCCTCGTCGGCGAGCAGGCGCGTGTGCGACGGATCGCGGGCGGCCTCGAACCCGTGGAGCGCGGCCGCTTCGTCCGGATCGTCGGGTGCGAGCTGGTCCACGACGAGCACGCGGCCGCCAGGCCTCGTCACGCGCGCGAGCTCGGCGACTACCTGCTCGGGTCGCGCCACGTGATGGAGCGTGCGGAGCGTGCCGGCGAGGTCGAAGGCGCCATCCGGGAACGGCAGCTCCGCGCCGTCTCCCTCCACGAACTCGGTGTTCGACAAGGCTCGTGCGCGCGCGAGGTCGAGCAGCTCGGGCACCGGGTCGAGCCCCACGACCGCCAGAACGAGCGGCGCGAGCGCGAGCGCCAGCGCACCCGCGCCGGTGCCGACGTCGAGGACTCGCTCGTCACCGCTCGGTGCGACGAAGTCGCGCACCTCTTTCGCGAGCCGCGCTGCGCGGGAGTCCTGCCGCGCCGCGACGTGCTCGGCCGTACGCGCGAAGCGGTCAGCCGACGACGACACGGCGGGCGCGAGCCGGGTCGGAGCTGATCCCGCACGCGATCTCGTAGCCGATCGTGCCGGCCGCGTCGGCGTGCCGCTCGACGAGCAGCCCGTCGCCGACGATCGTGACCGGCGTCCCCACCGGCAGTTCCCGGCCGAGCTCGACGGCCACCGCGTCCATGGAGACCGTGCCGACCGTCCGCCGCGGCTCTCCGTCGACGAGCAGCTCGGTACCGGTCATGTCCCGCCGGAACCCGTCGGCGTAGCCGACCGGGACGATCCCGATCCACGTCGGCCGCTCGGCGACGAACCGCCGGCCGTAGCCGGTGCTGTCTCCCGGCTGGAGCAGGCGCACCTGGGCGAGCCGGCTCCGCCACGACAGCGCAGGCCGCAACCCGTCCTCGGCCGGATCGGTGTCGAAGGGCGAGATCCCGTACAGGGCGATCCCGCAGCGGGCTGCGTCGAAGCGAGACTCAGCCAGACGGAGCGCAGCGGCGCTGTTCGCGACGTGCCGCGTGAGATGGGCGTACGGCTCCGTCGCCGCGCGGAACCGCTCGACCTGCCGCCGCGCGAACGCCGGATCCGAGTCGGCGGTCGCGAGATGGCTCATCAGTCCGACGACGTTCGCGGGCGGCTCCGGCAGCTCGGCGAGCCCCCACCTTCCCATGCCGGTGTCGAGCTTGAGGTGCACCGGGATGTCGCCGGGTATCTCGCCGCCACCCGAGACGACCAGCTCCAACCGCGCTTCGCGCGCCTCGGCAGGGTCGCCCGGACACATGACGAGGATGCGCGCATCTCGGTGGTCGCGCCGCAGCGCGACTCCCTCGGGCATGGTCGCCACGCAAAGAACGGAGGCGCCCGCCTCGAGCGCCGCCCGCGCGACGTCGCTCGCGCCGTGGCCGTAGCCGTTCGCCTTCACCACGGCCCAGAGCTCGGCCCCGTCGAGCGCCTCGAGCAGCCGGCGCGCGTTGTGGCGGATCGCGTCGAGGTCGATCGTGATCTCGCTCCGGTGCACGGGCGCCCAGCCTAGTCACCGACCGGGACTGGGAGTAGATTTCCTGATCCGATGAGAGTTCGCGTCCCGCTGCTCGTGCTGATCGCGAGCGCGCTCGCCTTCATCGCGAGTCTCTACCTGCGGTGGCGCACGCCCCACAACGCGCCCGGAGACCTCATCGGCTGGTCCGCCGCGCCGAGCTATGCAGCCGCGCTGCTCGCCGTGGCGCTCGCCGTCGCCGCGACTGCCGCCCTGATCCGGCCGAGCCGCACGTCGAGGCTGCCGCTCGGCGGACTCGGCGTCTCCCTTGCCTACTTCGCCGCAGGCACGGCCCTGCAGCTGACCGAGTTCGCCTTCCCAATCGGGGTCTATCCGGGCCCGGCCGGCTGGACCGGTTATGGACACCTGCACTGGGGGTGGAGCTACGGGGTCTACCTGGGAGGCGCGAGCGGCGGGCTGGCTGCGTTGACCGCGCTCGTGCTGCGGAGAGACGAGCTGCTCCGGCGACTGACCACCACGGAAGCGGCGGCGGCCCTGCTCGGTCTCGGCCTGCTCGTCTCCTTCCTCCTGCCGTGGCAGAAGGCGCCGGGCGGGGTCACGGTGATCGGGCTGGCCAGCCCCGCGGCCATGATTGCCGCAGCCGGGCTCCTCGTCGGCGCGGGATGGGTATGGAGACGGGAACCGCGCTTGCGACTCGGCGCCGCCGTCGCCGTGGCCGTCCTCACGGGAGCCGCAGCGAACGGCGTCGAGTTCAGCGCGCCCCACGTCTACGGCACCTGGGTCGGCATCGCCTGCGCCGTCGCGCTCGTTGCGCTCGAGGCCGCGCGCGCCCGGAGGCCGATCGAGGTCTCCGCAGCCACGGATCGCTGGACCGCTCTCCGGCTCGGCTCGGCCCTGCTGCTCCTCATTTCGTTGTTCCTGCCCTGGCAGCAATTCGCCGGGGGCCGCTTCACGTCTGACGGCTGGCAGGCGATTCCCGGCGCAACGGCCGGCGGCCTGGCGCTGCTGATCCTCGCGGCACCGGTCTTCGTCCCGGCTGCGACCTACGCACTCGAGGCCGTGCTCGGCATCGCGGTCCTCATCGCCACCGTCGGCATCGTCGTGACGGAAGAGGACAATCGGTTCGTCCACGTCGGCTACGGCGCGTACGTCGGCTACGCGGCAGCGGGGCTGCTCCTGCTCGCGACGTTCGCGCGCCTGGAGTGGCCGCACTTCGACCGCAGAAGGGCGCTGCCGCGGACCCTGCCCGTGCTCGCGTCGCTCGCCTGTGTAGGGGCGGCCGTCGTGCCGGGCTGGGTGGGCGTGCTGCCGCTGACCTGGGAGCTCAGGGCCGAGGCGGTGCGCAGCTGGTTCTCGGTCGCCGCGCTCTTCCTTGCGCTCCACCTGCTCCATCTGTGGGTCGCGCAGATCCGGCGCGCACGGACTCCTGGCCTGGGCCTCGTGCTGACGCCTCTCCTCATCCTCCCCCTGCCGGCCCTCGAGCTCGTCCGCGAGCGGTCGGTCGGGATCGTCTGGGGCGGCGTCACCCTCATAGGCCTCTGCCTGCTGCTCGCGGCTCTCGGCTGGATCGAGCGCAGCCGCGGTGTCGAGAACCTTCGGCTGCCCGAGATCCTGCGCCTCGACCGGCTACCCGAGACCGAGAGCTAACGCCCTCGGCAGCGCCTCGACGACGTCGCTCGCCACGAGGCCGTAGCGCTGCGCCGCCTCGTGCGACGCGAGCTGCTGGGCCGCGCACGCCGCCGCCGCCGCTATCCGCGGCTCCATGCCCTTCGCGAGGAACGCGGCCGTGACGCCGGTGAGGACGTCCCCCGTGCCCGCGGTCGAGAGCGACGGCAGACCGAGCGCGCACACGAGGACTCCGCGGCCGGGCGCTGCGACGAGCGAGTCCTCGCCCTTGAGGACGAGGACCGCGCGGAACTGCTCCGCCGCCTCTTGCGCCGACGCGAGCCGGTGCGCTGCGATCTCCTTCGACTCCCTCCCGAGCAGGCGCGCGAGCTCGCCCTCGTGCGGAGTCAGGACGCGCGGCGCGGGCCAGTCGCCCGGCTCGAGCTCGAAGAGCGCGTCGGCGTCGACGACAGCCGGTACGTCGACCTCCGCAAGCAGGCGGCGGACGAGCGCCTTGGCCTCTTTCTCGCGGCCGAGCCCGGGCCCCAAGGCGAGGGCCTTCGCCTGGCCCGCCACGTCGAAGACGTCCTCGAGAGGCCGCTTCACCGCCTCCAGCACGAGCGTCTCGAGCACGGGGAGCGACTCGCCGGGAGCGGCGATCGTCACGTAGCCGACGTCGGCGCGGAGCGCGGCGCGCGCGGCGAGCGCCGGGGCTCCCGTCATCCCGCGCGACCCCCCGACGACGAGCACGTGGCCGGCGGTGTACTTGTTGTCGCGCGCCGAGCGGCGCGGAACGGCCGCCAGGATCTCGCGCGTGACGAGCCGGTGCTCGGTCGCCGCGGCGTCGAGGCCGATGTCCGCGACCTCCACCTCGCCTGCGTGGAAGCGCCCCGGCGCGACGGCGAGACCGACCTTCGGGCCGTGCATCGTCACGGTGACGTCGGCCTGCACAGCCGCGCCGGCGACCTCCCCCGTGGACGCGTTCACCCCGGACGGGATGTCGACCGCGAGAACCGGAACGCCGGCAGCGTTGATCTCCTCGATGAGCCGCGACGTCTCGTCGCGCGGTGCGCCCTTCAGCCCCGTGCCGAGGAGCGCGTCGATCACGACGTCGGGCCGCCCGTCGACGAGCTCGCGTCCCTGGGCCTGCAGGAGCTCCGCGGCGATCCGTCCGTCGCCGCCGTTGGCGCCGCCGCCCGCGTGCAGGGCGATGCGGCGAGCGTCGGGGAAGCGGCGCATGAGCGCCTCGGCCACGGCGGCGCCCGCGCGCTGCATCATCGCGTCGACCTCGTGGCCCGCCTCCGCGGCCCGCATCTCTTCCGTTGTGTAGAGCGGCTCGAGCTCAGCCATCGGTCGCGACCGCAACCGCCTGCGCGAGCTCGCGGGAGTGCGTCATCGAGAGGTCGACCGAGCCGATGCCGAGCGCGGCGGCCCTCTCCGCGAGCCGACCGGAGAGGCGAACCGCCGGCTTGGGCCGACCGGCGATCTCGATCTCCTGCCAGGCGAACGCCCGCGCCACGCCGAAGCCGAGCGCCTTGCCGACGGCCTCCTTGCCGGCGAAGCGGCCGGCGTAGCTCTGGGCAGGGTTGCGGCGAGAGTCGCAGTAGGCGCGCTCGGCCTCGGTGAAGCAGCGCTCCCGGAACCGTGCGTAACGCGCGAGCGAACGGCGGACCCGCTCGATCTCGATCAGGTCAGTCCCGACGCTGACCGTCAAGCGATGTGCTCCTCGAGCCACTCGGGAAGATGCGCGATCGAGGAGACGATCCCGTCCGGCTTGATCCGCGACGCCTCGACGGCGTCCGGCCGGAACTTCCCCGTGCGGACGAGCACGGCCCGCATCCCGACCCCGCGCGCGCCCGCCACGTCCGTCTCGAGGTCGTCGCCGACCATCCAGGTCATGGAGGGCTCGGCGTCGAGCGCGCGACAGGCGGCGTCGAAGTAGGCAGGGCTCGGCTTGCCCAGCACGTTCGCAGCGGTCTGCGCGGCGTATTCGAGCCCGGCGACGTAGCAACCGGAGTCGAGCAGCGGCCCGCGCTGCGTCTGCCACCAGCGGTTGCGGTGCAGGCAGTAGAGATCGGCGCCGAGCTCGAGCTCGGCGAAGGCGCGCGCGAGGTTCATGTAGGAGAAGACGAGGTTCGTCTCGGGCGAGTCGTCGGCGCCGCCGATCAGGACTGCGTCGACGTTGTCGCCGACGAGCTCGAGCCCTTCGAGGTCGCCGACGAGCGAATGCATGACGAGCGCGAGGACGCGCCGGCCCTTCAGCGCCTCGACGGCTGCGTCCGCCGTCGTCTGCACCTCCGCCACCTCGAGGTCGATTCCGGTCGACTGGAGACCCGCGGCGAGGTCCGCCTTCGAGCGCGTCGTCGCGTTCGTGACGAAACGGAGCCGGTGGCCGGCGTCGCGGAGACGGCGCACCGCGTCGGCCGCGCCCGGCAGCGGCTGGCCGGAGACGTGCAGGACGCCGTCCACGTCGAGCAGAATCGCGGCCATCGGCGTAGGCTAGACGGAGCCGACCAGTAGCGTAGGCGTCGGCTATGCCGACGCCTACGGAGCGGGAAGTACCAGCCGAGTCTATTCGCGTCACGCGTTCGGTCGTGCTGCCGCTGGCGGAGGTGGAGCTGCAGGTCTCCCGCTCGAGCGGGCCCGGCGGCCAGCACGCGCAGAAGTCCGAGACGCGGATCGTCGCCGTCTTCGACGTCGAGGCCTCGAACGCACTCACGCCGACCCAGAAGCGGCGCGTGATCGCGCGCGCGGGCCCGGTCCTGCGGGCCGTGGCACAGGACGAGCGCAGCCGATCGCGCAACCGCGACCTCGCGCTCGAGCGCCTCGTGGGGGCGCTCCGGGATGCACTCCGCGTCGAGCGCAAGCGCGTGCCCACCAAGCCGACCGCGGCCGCCCGCGAGCGAAGGCTCGAGCAGAAGAAGCGCCGCTCCCGGACGAAGCGTTTGCGCCGTCCGCCGCCGGACACCTGAGCGGCATGACGGTGGTGGCGTTCGACTCGCTCGGCACGCTCTTCGACCTCGGCGATCTGGAGGAGCGAATGCCTCGCGTCCTCCACCACGCCCTGGCCCTGACGGTCGCGGGCGGGTGGGCTCCGCTCGACGAGCTCGCCGCGGCCCTCGATCCGGATCTCGCGCGACGACTGCCGGAGCTCGAACCGTACGGCGACGGACTGCCGGCGATCGAGCGAGTCCGCGCCTCGGGCGCCGAGCCCTGGGTCCTGACGAACGGCGGGCGAGAGGCAACGGAGAAGCTGCTGGAGCGAGGCGGTATGGCGGGCTCCGTCGCGGAGATCCGCTCGGCGGAGGAGGTCGAGCGCTACAAGCCGCACGCGGAGGTGTACGAGCTCCTGCCCGGGGACGCGATCCTGGTCGCCGCGCACGCCTGGGACGTCGCGGGGGCCCGCGCCACGGGGCGCTGCGCCGTCTGGGTCGACCGGCTCGGACGCGAGTGGCCGCTCCCCGGCGACCCGCCCGAGCGCGCGTCGAGCCTTCCCGAGCCTGCCCGGCTAGCCGGCAGTCCGTAGCTCGGCGTTCGCCCGCGCGAGCTGGCGTCGCGTCGGGTGCGTGCGGCCGAACCAGACCCAGAGGTAGTGCTCGATCCCGTGGCGGTGGATGAACCACTGCCCGTACCCGACGTGCCCGGGGATCTCTTCGGCTCCTCCTCCGATCAGGTCCTTCTGCCGGATCCGCGGCCGACGATCCCGAACATGCCTCCTCTACGGCCGGCGCGGGCTCAGAGGTCCGCCACGGGCGGCGTCGCGATCGGGCGCTCGACCTCGACGTGCGGGATCCAGTCGAGCCAGCGCGGCAGGTACCAACTGTGCCGGTCGAGGAGGCCGAGCATGCTGGGCAGCACCACCGAGCGGATGATCGTCGCGTCGAGGAGCAGCGCTACGGCGACACCGAAGCCCATCTGCTGGAACATCACGAGCTGCCCGGCGGCGAAGCCGGCGAAGACGACGACGATGATCACGGCCGCCCCGGTGATGATCCGCGCCGTCGACGCCACGCCCCCGATCAGCGCGGCGTGCGTCGAGCCCGATTCGTCGTAGCGCTCCTTGATCCGGCTCATCAGGAACACCTGGTAGTCCATCGAGAGCCCGAACAGCACCGAGAACAGGAAGAGCGGCACCCACGCGTCGATCACGTTCGTGTGCTGGAAGCCGAACAGACCCGCGCCGTGGCCCTCGAGGAAGACGAGCGTGAGCAGTCCGTACGCGGCGCCGACGGAGAGCAGGTTGAGCAGGACCGAGACGAGCGCGACGACGACCGAGCGGAAGGCGATCGTGAGCAGGATGAAGCTCAGGCCGAGCACGAACAGGAGCACGTACGGCGTCGGGTTCGTCACCGCGTCGAAGTAGTCGACGTTCTCCGCCGTCGTCCCGCCGACGTAGACGCGCGCGCCGCTGTCTCGAAAGGCGGCCGGGATCAGGTCGGAGCGGAGCTCGCGCACAGCCGCCACCGCGTCCTTGCCGACCGGGTCGCCGCGGAGCGGCACCGTCAGCAACACGATGCGGGGCGGACCGCTCGCCGTCTGGATCGTCCCGCGGCCGAAGAGATCCGCGTCGAGATCGCTCTTGAGGGCGATCATGTCGAGCGGCGTCCTCGGGCCGCCACCGACGGCGACGATCCTGACCGGCTGAGGGTTCTGGCCGGGGAAGGCGCGCTGCAGCAGGTCGTAGCCCTGTCTCGAGGGCAGATTCGGCGGCAGGGTGCTGACGCCGTTCGCCCCGATGTGAAGGCCGAAGATGGGCGACGCGGCGGCGAGCATCAGCGCGACAGCCAGGGCGAGCGACAGCGCGGGTCGCCGCAGCACGAGCTCCACGATCCGCCGCCAGAAGCGGCCCTCGGCCGCGTCGGCGCGACCGAGATTCCGGCCGAGGATCGGCACGCGCAGCGCGTCGACGCGGTCGCCGGTGACGCTCAGCAGGGCCGGCAGCAGTGTCAGCGCAGCAGCGACCGAGACGATGCCGACCAGGATCGCGCCCAGTGCCAGGCTACGCATGATCGAGGTCGGGACGATGAACATCCCCACGAGCGCGACGACGAACGTGCTGCCGCTGAAGAGCACGGCCCGGCTGGCGGTGGCGCCGGCGTGCTCGATGGCGTCCTCCTTCTCGAGACCGCGCAGTCGCTCCTCGCGGTAGCGCGACACGACGAAGAGCGAGTAGTCGATCCCGAGCGCCAGCCCCATCCCCGTGAGCATGTTCACGATGAAGACCGAGAGCGAGAACCCGAGCGAGATCAGGGCGACCAGGCCGAGCGCGACGACGATCGACAGGATCGCCATCAGCACCGGCACGAGCCCGGCGACCAGAGCGCCGAAGACGAGCACGAGGACGATGAGCGCGGCCGGGAGGCCGAAGGCGAGCTCGCCCTTCTCGAGGTCGGTCTGCGACTGCTTGCCGAAGTCGTAGCCGGTGGAGTGGTAGCCGGTGATGCCGACCTGGAACGCGCCGCCGTTCGCCCTCTCCACGGCCCGCTCGACGGCGTGCGCGCCGGAGTCGCTGCGGATCTCCACCGACACGAGCGCCGACCTACGATCGCGCGAGACGGCGACCGGCCGAGCATTGCGCACCTCGCCGGTCGCTCGAAGCGCTGCCTCGAGGCGCGCGCCGAACGCGCGGAACTGCGGCGAGTCCACCATGTGGCGGCTCGAGGTCACGACGATCACGTCCTGCTTCTCGCTCGCGACGACTCCCGGGAAGGCACGCGCGATCGTGTCCTTCGCCTTCGTCGACTCCGGGTTGCCCACGACGTTTCCGTTGGAGCTCAGCCCGTGGAGCGAGGTCGCGATCAGCGCGAACGCAACCAGCACCGCCACGCCCCAGAGCGCGAACGTCCGCCTCGGCCGCGCCGCGCTGGCCCGAGCCAGGCGCCCGGTCAAGCCCATACCGTCGACTCCGACAAAGTCGCCACCTGGCTCGGGAGGCTAGCTCGATCCGGAGATATTTCCAGGCGGCTTCGCGAGACGAAGGACGAGGAAGCCCGGCTCTCGCCGGAGCTTCTCCCAGTGCTCCGGCCAGCGCTCGCGCATCGTCTGGGTGGGTAACGGCTCGACGAGCCGCTCGATCAAGAATCCGGCGTTCGAGATCGCGGCGCAGAACGCAGTGAGCGGCTCGCGCCAGAAGCGAACCGTGTAGGCGGCGTCACCCCTGTGCCAGGAGTCTTCCTCCTCCGTCGTCTCGAAGTACGAGCCGCCCTTGCGCAGCCAGTCCGTCGTCGGGTGCTGGGTCGAGAGGACGACGTGACCGCCGGGCCTGAGCACCCGGAAGAACTCCCGCAGACATGCTTCTCGGTCGTCGAGATGGTGGATCACGAGGGCGCAGACGATCAGCTCGAACTCCGACTCGGCAAACGGGAGCGGATCGGCGAGGTCGACGTGGAGCACCGGCGTCTGCGGGCCCAGTCGCTTCCGGGCGAGCTCGACCATCGCGGTCGATCCGTCCAGGGCGACGAGATCGGCGCCGCGGGCGATCAGTTCCTCGCCGTAGAGCCCCGGGCCGCAGCCGGCGTCGAGCACGCGCATCCCGGCGACCTCGCCGACGAGCTCGAGCACCGCCGGCCGGTCGTAATGCGCGTTGTAGGGGCTGTGGGCGGCGTGCTCCTCGTAGCTGCCCGCCATCCCGTCGTAGTCGGTGCTCACCGGTCGATCTTGCCGCAGCCGCGCGGCCGGAGCTCTTACTCCACCGTGACGGTCTTCGCCAGGTTCCGCGGCTGGTCGACGTTGAGCCCGCGGAGCCGCGCGATGCGGTAGGCGAGGAGCTGCAGCGGGATCACGGCGAGCGACGCCTGGAGGAAGTTCGGCGTCCGCGGCACGTAGATCACGTCGTCGGCGTGGTGCTGGATGTCCTCGTTGCCGTCGGTCGCGATCGCGATCACGTGCGCGCCGCGGGCCCGGGTCTCCTGGATGTTGGAGACGATCTTGTCGTAGACGTGGATGTTCGTCGCCACGACGACGACGGGCGTCCCCTCGGCGAGCAGGGCGATCGGCCCGTGCTTCATCTCGCCGGCCGAGTACGCCTCGGTCGGGATGTACGAGATCTCCTTCAGCTTGAGCGCGCCCTCGAGCGCGACGGGCAGGCCGATGTGGCGCCCGAGGTAGAGGAAGAACGGCTCGGTGTGGAAGCGCTGTGCGATCTGCTCGATCGGGTGGTCGCCGTCGAGGAACTCGCGCATCTTCTGCGGCAGCTCGTGCAGGCGGTCGAGGATGAAGTCGATCTCGTCCTGCGGCAGCGTCCGCCGGATCTCGGCGAGCTTGAGCGCGAGCAGGCTGAGCAGCGCGACCTGCGCGGTGAACGTCTTGGAGGCGGCGACGCCGACCTCCATCCCGCAGCGGGTGTAGAGCGTCGCCTCGGCCTCGCGGGTGATCTGCGTGCCCATGAGGTTCGTGATCGCGAGGGTGCGGGCGCCGCTCTCGCGCGCGAGCTTGACGGCGTTGACGGTGTCGCGCGTCTCGCCGGACTGGGAGATGCCGATCACGAGCGTGTCCTTCGACAGCACCGGGTTGCGGTAGATCCACTCGCTCGCGATGTCGGGCTCGACCGGGACGCGTGCCCATTCCTCGAGGATGTAGCGGCCCACGACGCCGGCGTGGTAGGCCGTGCCGCAGGCGACGACCACGATCCGGCGGAGATTGCGAACCTCGAGCTCGCTCATGCCGAGCGCCTCGAGCACGAGCCTGTGGCCGCGGACGCGGTCTCCGATCGTCTCGGCCACCGCCTCGGGCTGCTCCCAGATCTCCTTGAGCATGAACGTCTCGAACCCGGCCTTCTCGGCGCTCTCCTCGTCCCAGTCGATCTCCTGCCGCTCGGGTGCCTCGACCTCACCGCCGTCGGCGAGGAAGCGCACGCCGTGCGGGGTGATCTCGACCACCTCGCCGTCTCGCGGATGCATGACGGTGCGCGTCTCGCTGAGGAAGGCGGCGATCGAGGAGGCGAGGAAGTTCTCGCCGTCCCCGAGCCCGACGACGAGCGGGGTCTGGTGCCGGACGCCGGCGAGCACGTCGGGCTGGTCGTGGTGGATCGCGACGATCGAGAAATGTCCCTCGAGCTTGGGGTAGACGCGGACGAGCGCCTGCGCGAGGTCGCCGTCGTACTCCTCCTCGAGCAGGTGGACTACCACCTCGGCGTCGGTCTCGGAGGTGAGGACATGGCCGCGCTCGGCCAGCTGCTCGCGCAGCTCGACGTAGTTCTCGATGATCCCGTTGAGGACGATCGCCAGCCGTCCCGGCTCGCAGCCGCTGAGCGGATGGGCATTGCGCTCGGTCACACCGCCGTGCGTCGCCCAGCGCGTGTGGCCGAGGCCGTGCCGGGAGTGGGATTCGTTGGTTCCGGCCGCCTCGACGAGGTTGCGGAGGTTGCCGACGGCGCGCACGTAGTCGAGTCCGTCCTCCTCGCGCAGCGCGACCCCGGCCGAGTCGTAGCCGCGGTACTCGAGGCGGCGCAAACCCTCCAGGAGCAGCGGCTTTGCGTCACGTGACCCGACGTATCCGATGATTCCGCACACGTCTGCTCCTTTCCCCGCTGGGCGCGAAAAACCCTTTCTGAAAACACGAAGAGCCCGGCCTCATGGCCCGACCGCTGCGTCGCGGGCGGGTCAGCCGAGCTCGTGTGTCACCAGGGCGGCGATCCTAGCACAGAGGTCTTCCGCGGCCTCCGGCGTCTCGGCCTCGGCCAGGACGCGAACGACCGGCTCGGTGCCGGACGGCCGGACGAGGACGCGCCCCGAACCGTCCAGCTCGGCGTTGACGCTCTCGACCGCCGCGAGCAGCTCGCCGGGGAGCGGGCCGCCGCCGGTCCGCGGCAGGTTGCGCGTCGCCTGGGGGAAGCGCGGCATGACCGCGACCGCCTCGGAGAGCTTCTGTCCGTGGAGCGCGCGGCAGAGGAGGAGCCCGGCGACGAGGCCGTCCCCGGTCACGTGGCCGTCGAGCCAGATCAGGTGGCCGGACTGCTCGCCGCCCAGCAGCAGATCCTCGCGTCGAAGCGCCTCGAGGACGTAGCGGTCGCCGACGTCGGTGACGACGACGCGGACGCCGCGCTCCTCCATCAGGCGATGGAAGCCGAGGTTGGCCATCGTGGTGACGGCGACTCCGTCGACGCCGAGGTCGAGCGCGAGGACCGCGAGGATCTGGTCGCCGTCGACCGGTTCGCCCCGCTCGTCGACGGCGAGCATCCGGTCGCCGTCGCCGTCGAAGGCCACCCCGAGGTCGAAGCCGCCGTCACGGACGAGATCGGCGAGCGCGCGGAGATCGGTCGCCCCGCAGCCGACGTTGACGTTCGTCCCGTCCGGCTCGTTGCCGATCGCGGCGACGTCCGCGCCGAGCTGCTCGAAGGCCTGCGGCGCCAGGCCCGCGTAGGCGCCGTTCGCGCAGTCGACCGCGATCCGCAGGCCGCTCAGATCCGTCCCGAAGCGTTCGAGCACGTGTTCGAGGTAGCTGTCCGCCGCGACGTCGACGCGATCGATCTCGCCGGAGCCGTCGGCCGGAGCGTCGAGAAGCGCCTCGATCTCCTCCTCGGCGGCGTCGCTCAGCTTGCGGCCCTCGCGGTCGAAGAACTTGACGCCGTTGTACTCCGGCGGGTTGTGCGAAGCCGAGATGACCGCCGCGAGGTCGAGCCGGAGCAGCGCGACCGCCGGCGTCGGCAGCACCCCGCCGAGGACGGCGGTGCCTCCCGCGGACGCGAAGCCGGCTGCGAACGCCTGCTCGAGCTCCGGGCCGCTGCCTCGCGTGTCTCGTCCGACGAAGACCCGTCCCCGCTCGCACCAGAGCGCCGCCGCCCTGCCCAGCCGCTCGACGAGGTCGGCGGTGAGCGTCTCGCCGACGACGCCGCGGACGCCGTCGGTTCCGAAGTGCTGCCGCGCCACGGCGCGGGACGATAGCGGCTTACATGGTGAGCACGAGCTTGCCGCGGACGTGCCCTTCGCCGAACGTGCGCAGTGCGTCTTGCGCCTCGGCGAGGTCGTACGTCCGGTCGATCGCCGGCCTCAGCCGGCCGCTCTCGAGCAGGTCGGCGAGCGTCTGGAGGTCGGGCTTGTTGAGCTTCGCGATGAAGAACTTGACCTCCTGCTCGCTTCGGAGCGACGCGAGCTTGACGGCCGCGATGTGCCTCAGCGGGCCACGGCTCCCGTGCGCCCCAACGACCACGAGCCGGCCCTCCGGCCTCAGCGCGCGGCGCAGCGCGAACCACGATTGGCCGCCTGCGACGTCGGCGATCAGGTCGTACCGCTCTCCCTCGCGCGTGAAGTCCTCGCGGGTGTAGTCGAGGACGCGGTCGGCCCCCAGGGCGCGCCCCTGCTCGACGTTGCGCGTGCTGCACACCGCGGTCACGTGCGCGCCGAACGCCTTCGCGATCTGGACGGCGAGCGTCCCGACTCCACCCGAAGCGCCGTTGACGAGCACGCGCTCGCCGGCCCGGAGCCGGGCGTGATCCCGGAGTCCCTGGAGCGCGGTCAGGCCCGCGATCCCCATCGTCGCCGCCTCTTCGAACGAGACGTTGGCCGGCTTGCGGACGACGTTGGCCGCGCTCACGTACTCGGCGAACGAGCCGCTGCGGACGCCGAACGCCTCGTCGCCGGGAGCGAGATCGGTCACGTCCTTCCCGACCTCCTCCACCACTCCGGCGAAGTCGCAGCCGAGCAGCGGACTCTTCGGACGCAGCACGCCGCCGCGGGTGATGGGGCGCAGGACGCGCGGCCAGCCGCGCAGCTCGTGCCAGTCGGCCTTGTTGAGCGAGCTCGCATGGACACGGACCAGGACGCGATCGTCCTCCAGCGCGGGCCTCTCCACCTCTTCGACGCGCACCACTCCAGGGCCGCCGTACCGGTGCCGAACGAGCGCCTTCATCATGTTCGTCTCCTCCATACGCCGTAAGTTTACGGCGTAAGATGACATACAGCGTAAGCTATGTCAATGGCCACGACGAGACGCAAGCCCCTGAACCGCGAGCGCATCCTCGAGGCCGCGCTCGATCTCGTCGACGAGCAGGGCATCGACGCGCTCTCGATGCGGCGGCTCGGCCAGGCGCTCGGGTACGAGGCGATGTCGCTCTACAACCACGTCTCGAACAAGGACGACCTGCTGGACGGGATCCTCGACCTCGTGCTCGCCGAGATGAAGCCTCCGGACGTCGACGGCGGGCTTCCCGCGATCCGGACGAGCTCCCTGGCGGCGCACGAGGCGCTCATCCGTCACCCGTGGGCGGCGACGCTGCTGACGACGCCCAGGATCCGACCGGCGCGGCTGGAGTTCATGGACGCACTGCTCGGAGCGCTTCGGAACGCGGGCTTCTCGGCCGAGACGACGTACCACGCCTACCACGTCCTCGACGCCCACATCATCGGCTTCTCCCTGTGGCAGGCGGCACACGGCTCGACCCCGCCCGAGATCGACGACGTGCGCGCCTTCATCGAGCGCACGGTCCCGGTCGCGACCTACCCGCACCTCAACGAGCACGCGCTGCAGCACCTCGGGGACGGTCCGCACAAGGAGGTTCCGGCGTTCGAGTACGGGCTCGACCTGCTCCTGGAGAGCCTCGAGCGGCTGCGCTAGCCGAGCGCGTCGGGCGTCGCCGTGGGCACGAGGCCGGAGACGGACTGCGCGAGCTCGGAGTCGGAGGTCACGAACGCATCCGCCTGCAACGTCGTCAGCGCCACGTACTCGGCGGCGTAGGTCGTCTCCCAGCCGAGCTGCTCGGCGACCTTCCAAGCCTGCTGCTGGAGCACCTTGTCTCCGAGGAAGCGGACCTTGAGCGAGTTGATCCGTCGCACTCGCTCGAGGCCTTCGGCGCGCGAGATCTCGCCGCGGCGCGCCGCCTCGTAGAGCGCGGACAGCGCCTGGGAGCGGACGAGCGCCGGCGCGACGAGCCTGTGCCCGGCTGCGACCTCGAGCTCGCCGGCCGCGATACGCAGCAGCGTCTCGCAGTCGAGGACGAACCGCGTCACCGCGACTCGGCGCTCAGCGCTTCGAGAACTGCGGTGCCTTGCGCGCCTTGTGCAGGCCGGCCTTCTTGCGCTCGACCTGGCGTGCGTCGCGCGTGAGGAAGCCCTCGCGCTTGAGCGGCACGCGCAGCTCCGGATTCGCCTCGACGAGCGCGCGGGCGATGCCGTGACGCACGGCTCCCGCCTGGCCGGTCAGGCCTCCGCCGTGCACGCGGACGCGGAGGTCGTACTGGCCCTCGAGGCCGGCAACCTTGAGCGGCGAGACCGCGATCGTCTGCCACACGGAGCGCGGGAAGTACTCCTCGAGCGTGCGGCCGTTGACCCACGTCGAGCCGTCACCGGGGCGCAGGATGACCCGCGCGACCGACGTCTTGCGCTTGCCGGTACCGCGGTACTGTGCGATCTGGCTCATTGGGCGATCTGGCTCACTGCTCGGTCTCCAGCGGCTTCGGGTTCTGGGCCTCGTGCGGATGCTCGGGACCGGCGTAGATCTTCAGCTTCGTGATCTGCTGTCGCGCGAGCCGGTTCTTCGGAAGCATCCCCTTGACCGCGACGCGGAGCACCTCGGTCGGCCGGCGCTCGAGCTGGTCGCGGAGCGTCCGGCTGCGGAGGCCGCCCGGATAGCCCGAGTGGCGGTAGTACCGCTTCTGGTCGAGCTTGTTGCCGGTCACCTGGATCTTCTCGGCGTTGACGACGACCACGAAGTCGCCGGTGTCGACGTGCGGCGTGTACTGCGGCTTCCGCTTGCCGCGGAGCGTGTCGGCGATCTGCGTGGCGAGCCGGCCGAGCGTCTTGCCCTCGGCGTCGACGAGATACCACTCGCGCGTGACTTCTCCCGGCTTGGCGCTGTAGGTCTTCATAGAAAGCGGCGGACAGGAGCCCGCCGGCGGCCGATTGTAGCGAAAGCCCGGCGCAATCCCTCTTCGAAAGCCGCCGCTCCGCCGTGCGACGGATGCCGGACGTACGGTGCGTCGAGAGCCGCCGCGGCGATCCGCCCGACGCCGATCGTGACGCGTCCGCGGGTCACCTCGTGGAGGAACGGCGCAGCCGCCTCGACCTCCCCGCGTGTCGGCCGACGGTTCGAGGTCTCGCTGCCCGGGTGCGTCGGGACCACGTTCCAGAGCAAGACCTCGTCCGCGACGCCGAGCTGCGCTAGGACACGGTGGACGATCGTCGCGGTCGCCTCCGCCGGGCCGGAGCCGGTGAGCTGCCGCTCGGAGGTGAACGGAATCCCGCTCACGCGGGCGCCGCGATAGCCGGCGGCCTCGCCCACGAGGACGACCTGCGCGCCGGCTGCGGACTCGAGATACCCGCACAGCCGTTCGCGCAGAAGCTGCGAAGCCGCGTACTGGTTGTAGGTCCCGCCGATCTTCGCGGCCGCGAGCCGGTCGACGACGTCGGCCGAGCGCACGCTCAGGCCAGGGCTTCGGCAGGTGCGCCGGGTGCGACGGAGTCGACCCGCTCCAGCCACGGAGCAGCCTCGAGCCGCTCGAACGTGTCGCGCGCCTCGGCCAGGAGCGGCTGCGCGTCGTCCGGCCGCCCGCGGGCCGTCAGCCACTCGCCGTGCTCGAGCTGGACGACGGCGAGATAGAAGGGAAGCTCGGCCGCCCGAAGTCGAGCAGCGGCAGCCGTGAAGTGCCTGTCCGCGCCGGGATCGTCGCCGGCGAGCCGGCCGCGGAAGCGATGCGCGGTGGCCTGGAGGAACGGCGAGCTGAGACCCGGTGGCTGCGCTTCGACGATCTCGAGAAGCTCGACTGCCTTCCCGTGATCGCCGGAAGCGAGAGTGGCCTCGAGCGCATGGAGAAAGCCGAGCTTGCAGTTCTGACCTGTGATGCGCCCCACCTCGCGATTTTGGAAGGCCTGCTCGGCCGCCTTCAAGGCAGCCGCGAGGTCGCCCTCGGCGAGGCGCACCGCCGCGAGCCCCGCCTGGTAGCAGCCCTCGGCCTGGGCGATGCCCGATTCGCCCATCGGCTCGAACCTGGCCAAGAGCTCCCGCGCAGGCTGGAGCTGCCCGCGGTGGAGGTACAGCTCGAGGATGCCGCTCAGCGGACTCAGCACGTTCGACTCCGCGCCGAGCAGCTCCGGCGGAAGCTCCGCGAAGCGCGCGAGCGCCTCGTCCCAGCGACCCAGCATGATCAGCGCGTAGCTCATCTCGCTCAGCGCGAACCACTCGAAGGGCCGAACGCCGACCCGGCGCGAGAGCTCGAGTGCGAGCTCGAGGTGCGTGAGCGACTCCACATACCGGTCTCGCCCGAACGCGAGATCGGACAGGTTCGCGCTCGCATTGCTGGCGTCCGGGTACAGCTCGAGGCTGAGCGCCTTCTCGAGCGCGAGCTGGAAGAATCCGCGCCCCTCCTCGGGATGAGCTCCCGCCACGACCATGCCTCTCAGCGACCACCCGCGCCCGAGCAGCTCGGGGAGCTCGAGCGCCTCGGCGATACCCAGGCCTCGCTCGATCAGCTCAGCCGCTCGTTCGGACTCCCCGCCGAAGAAGTACGCCTGCCCCAGCCGAAGGAGAAGAAGCGCGAGATCGGCGTCGGGCTCGTCGGCGCCGATGGCCGAGTGGGCCTGCTCCAGTCGCTCGATCCCAGCCTGGTGGCGCCCCAGCCGCTGCTCGGCGACCGCCGTCCAGCCCGCGGCCCGCGCCGCTCCGTGGGTGTCTCCGCACGACTCGTACAGACCGATCGCCTGTTCGAGGAGCGCGATTCCGCGCTCGTTCTCACCCGCCGCAACCGCCATCTCGCCGGCCCGGGTAAGGGCCGCGGCCTCCTCACGCGGCTCGGAGGCGAGCTCGGCCGCCTGCTCGAAGTAGCGCAGCGCCTCGCCCGAAGCACCGAGCGCGGCAGCACGGGACCCCGCGCGGAGCAATGCCTCGTACGCCTGCCGGCGCAGGGCTGCGCTGTCCTCGGCCTCGGGATCGAGCCGGTAGGCATCGACCAGGTGGGAGGCGACGACCTCGGAGACCTCGTCCTCCTCGAGGGTTGCGGAGAGATGCTCGGCGGCGGCGAGGTGCTTGCCGCGCCGTTCTCGCTTCGGCAACGTCTCGTACGCGACGTGGCGAAGGAGATCCTGGAGGAACGTGTACTGGCCCTGCTCGGGCGAGCGCGGATCGGACTGCAACCCGAGCACCTCGCGCCGCACCAGGCCGGCGAGGATTCCCTCCAGCTCCTCGCTCTGGACGCCGCTCAGTGCGGTGAGAGCGTGCGGCGCGAACGTCTTGCCCAGGACGGCTGCGTCGCCGAGCAGGCGCCGCTCTTCGGGTGCGAGACCGTCGAGACGCGCGGCGATGAGCGCGTGCAGCGTCTCGGGAACCTCGAGCGTGCCGACCTCGCCCACGAGCTGGTAGCTCGAGCCTTCCTGAACGAGCAGGCCGCGGTCGAGCAGCATTCGCACCGTCTCCACCGCGTAGAGGGGGACGCCTTCCGCCCGCTCGAGGATCTGGTTGCGCAGCTGCGGCGGTAGCCCCGGCACCAGGCCGACGAGCAGCTCCTCCATTGCCTGCTCCGAGAGCGGCTCGAGGTAGAGCGAGGTGAAGTTGCGGTGGCCGGCGCCCCAGGTCGGCCGCTTCTCGAGCAGCTCGGGCCGCGCCATGGTGACGACGAGCAGCGGCTTGTCGCGCGACCACTCGAGCAGGTACTCGACGAAGTCGAGGAGCGACTCGTCCGCCCACTGCATGTCCTCGAAGGCGAGGATCGTCGGATACGTGTCCGCCAGCCGCTCGAAGAAGAGGCGCCACGCCGCGAACAGGTCCTGGCGCTCGTGGGAGGCGCCGTCGCCGAGAGCGAGCAGTTGGGCGAGTCGCGGCTCCACGAACCGCCGTTCCTCCTGATCGAGTAGATGCTCGTCGAGCGCGGCGTGGAGCTTCTGCAGCGCCTCCTCCTGCGGGTCGTCCTCCGCGATCCCGCAGCGCCACCGGACCATGTCCCCCAGCGCCCAGTACGTCACGCCTTCGCCGTAGGCGAGGCAGCGGCCGCGATGCCAGTAGATGGTCTGGGCGATGCCGTCGAAGTACTTGTAGAACTCCCAGGACAGCCGCGACTTCCCGATGCCGGCGATTCCCGTCACCGAGACCAGCTGCGCCCGCTTCTCCTCTGCGCAGACGTGGAAGAGATCCTTGATCTGCCGCAACTCGCGGTCGCGTCCCACGAACGGCGCCTCCAGGCCCTCCGACTTGAGCGAGCCCGCCCGGCCCGAGACGACGCGCAAGGCGCGCCACAGCGGCGTCTCACCCTCCTTGCCCTTCAGCTCGAAGCTTCCCGCGGACTCGTAGACGACGGTCCCCTCCGTCGTCCGCCGTGTCGCCTCGCCGACGAAGACGGAGCCCGGCTCCGCGACCGACTGCACCCGCGATGCAGTGTTCACGAGGTCGCCGGCCACCATGCCCTCGCCGATCGCGGCGATGTTGACCGCGGCCTCGCCCGTGAGGACGCCGGCGCGGGCGCGGAGACCGTCGATGCCGGCTTCCTGCCCGAGAGCCTGCACGGCGGCGACGAGGTCGAGCGCAGTGCGAACCGCGCGCTCGGCGTCGTCCTCCGTCGCGACCGGCGTCCCCCAGACCGCCATCACAGCGTCGCCGATGAACTTCTCGACCACACCCCCGTACAGGCCCACGAGTCGCCGGCACGTGTCGAAGTAGCGAGAGAGGAGCTCCCGGACTTCCTCCGGGTCGCGAGAGGCCGAGAGTGTCGTGAACCCGACCAGGTCGGCGAACAAGACCGAGACGAGGCGGCGCTCTGCGACCGCCGGCTCCGCGGGCGCAGCCGTCGCCGTCCCGCCGGCCAGCGCGGCGCCGCAATCGCCGCAGAACCGCTCGTCCGGCTCGTACGGAGCGCCGCAGGAAGCGCACGTGAGGTCGACCGCGAGGGATCGGCCGCAGCCGACGCAGAACTTCCGTCCCTCACGGTTCTCGCGTCCGCAGGAGGCGCAAACCGTCATGGGTTAGAGCCTAATGCGGATGCGAAACGACTTACAAAGCCGAGGGCCAGCGGTTCCACTGCACGACCTCGTCGTGCGCGCGCCGGCGCTGCGAGAAAGCGCTCGTCGCCCGGTCCCAGTCGGGATCCTCCGCGGGATGGCCGATCGTCACCCCGACGACGATCGTCAGGTCGTCCGGGATCGCGAGCAGCTCCCGCCAGCGCGCGTCCTCCTCCACCGGCACGCCGTACACGCCCGCGCCGAGGCCCTCCTCGAGTGCCGCCAGCCACACGAGCATCAGCGCCGCGCCGGCGTCGACGTGCCAGAACGGCACCGGCCACACGACCTCGACGCCGCCGGTGACCGCAAGCTTGTCGGGCTGGTTGTAGCGGTCGTGGTAGTCCTGCTCCCGCGTGAGCACGAAGACGTGCGCCGCGGCCTTGCCGAACCACCCCTGCGACGCCTCGTCCTCCTGCATCGCCGCGAGCTGGGCGATCGTCTCCGGCTCGTCGACGACGAGCAGCCGCAGGCCCTGGCTGTAGCCGGCGTTCGGTCCGCGGCGCGCGGCGCGGGCGATCCGCTCGAGCGTCTCGCGCGGCACGCGCTCGCCGGTGTAGCTGCGAACGGCGCGACGCTTCTTGAGCAGGTCGTAGAAGGAGCCCATCCCGGGCTCGTACGCTATTCCCACTCGATCGTCGCCGGCGGCTTCGACGTCACGTCGAGCACCACGCGGTTGACGCCCGGGATCTCGTTCACGATCCGGGCGGAGACCGTCTCGACGAGGTCGTACGGGAGCCGCGCCCAGTCGGCGGTCATCGCGTCGTCGCTCGTCACCGCCCGGATCACGATCGGATAGCCGTACGTTCGCTCGTCGCCCTGGACGCCGACCGAGCGAACCGCGGGTAGCACGGCGAACGACTGCCACAGCTCGCCGTAGAGGCCGGCGCGCCGCACCTCCTCCTGCAGCACCGCGTCTGCCTGGCGCAGGATCTCGAGCCGCTCGGCGGTGACCGCGCCGATGATCCGGATCGCGAGGCCCGGGCCCGGGAACGGCTGGCGCCAGACCATCCGCTCGGGCATCCCGAGCTCCTCCCCCACGCGCCGAACCTCGTCCTTGAACAGCAGCCGCAGCGGCTCGACGAGGCGAATCTTCATGTCGGGCGGCAGGCCGCCGACGTTGTGGTGCGACTTGATCGTGGCGGCGACGCCTTCGGTACCGCCCGACTCGATCACGTCGGAGTAGAGCGTCCCCTGCACGAGCCAGCGGACGTCCCCGAGCTTCCGCGCCTCCTCCTCGAAGACGCGGATGAACTCGCGGCCGATGATCTTGCGCTTCTCCTCCGGCTCCTCGACGCCCTCGAGCAGCTCGAGGAACCGCGCCTGCGCCTGCACGTGGACGAGCGGGACCTGGAAGTGCTCGCCGAAGGTCTCGACGACCTGCTCGGCCTCGTCCTGGCGCAGCAGGCCATGGTCGACGAAGACGCAGGTGAGCTGCTCGCCGACCGCCTTGTGCACGAGCAGCGCGGCGACGGAGGAGTCGACGCCGCCGGACAAGGCGCAGAGCACGCGCTCGCGACCGACCTGGGCCTGGATGCGCGCCACCTGCTCCTCGATCACGGCGGCCGGGGTCCAGGCCGGCGGCGCGTCGGCGACGCGGTACAGGAAGTTCTTCAACACGTCCATGCCGTGGGGGGTGTGGACGACCTCCGGATGGAACTGGACGCCGTACAGCCCGCGCTCGGGCGCCTCGAAGGCCGCGACCGGCGTCGCCGGCGAGCTCGCGACCACACGCGCGCCCTCCGGTGCTGCGACGACAGTGTCGCGATGCGACATCCAGACCGTCTGCGCAGGAGGCGTGTCCGCCAGAAGCTGCGATTCCACCGCCTCCATCGAGGTGCGCCCGAACTCCGAGACGCCGGTGCGGTCGACGCGGCCGCCGAGCTCGAGTGCCATGAGCTGCGCGCCGTAGCAGATCCCGAGCGTCGGCACTCCGAGCTCGAACAGCGCCGGATCGACGCGCGGCGCGTCGTCGGAGTAGACGGACGCCGGGCCGCCGCTCAACACGAGCGCGTACGGGTTCCGGGCGCGCACCGCCTCGGGCGTGATCGTGTGGCCGACGAGCTCGGAGTAGACGCGGCACTCGCGGACGCGCCGCGCGATCAGCTGCGAGTACTGCCCACCGAGGTCGAGGACGAGCACCGGCCGGTCCTCGTGACCGGGGAATACAAGGACTTGCGCACCCTCAGCGCCGATAGTTCGGCGCCTCCTTCGTGATCGTGACGTCGTGCGGGTGCGACTCGCGCAGTCCCGCCGCCGTGATCCGGACGAAGCGCGCCCGCTTCATCTCGTCGATCGTCGCCGCGCCGCAATAGCCCATCGCCTGCCTGAGGCCGCCGACGAGCTGGTGGACGACGTGCCGGAGCGGGCCCTTGTAGGCGACGCGACCCTCGATCCCCTCCGGAATGAGCTTCTCGACGTCCTCGACGTCGCCCTGGAAGTACCGGTCCTTGGAGAAGCCGCGCGCCTTCATCGCGCCGAGCGATCCCATGCCGCGGTACTCCTTGTAGCGCTCGCCCTGCGCGAGGATCACGTCGCCCGGCGTCTCGTCGGTGCCTGCGAGCATGCCCCCGAGCATGACGGCGTCGGCTCCGGCGCCAACTGCCTTCGCGATGTCCCCGGAGGACGTGATGCCGCCGTCGGCGATCACCGCGACGCCGCCCTCCGAGGCGACGCCCACGACGTCGTGGATCGCGCTGATCTGCGGGACGCCCACGCCGGCGACCACCCGCGTCGTGCAGATTCCCGAAGGCCCGATGCCGACCTTGACCGCATCCGCTCCCGCGTCGATCAGCGCCCGCGCCGCCTCGGCCGTCGCGATGTTCCCGGCGACGACCTCGATAAGAAGGGCGTCCTTGATCCGCCGCACCATCTCGATCACGCCGCGCGAATGGCCGTGGGCGGTGTCGACGACGAGGAAGTCGGCGCCGGCGCCGGCGAGCGCCTCGGCACGCTCGACCGCGTCGGGGCCGACGCCGACTGCGGCGCCGACACGCAGGCGTCCCTGCTCGTCCTTCGTCGCGTCGGGGAACTCGATCTTCTTCTGGATGTCCTTGACCGTGATCAGGCCGCAGAGCCGTCCGTCGGCCTCGACGACCGGCAGCTTCTCGATCTTGTTCCGGTGGAGGATCTCCTCGGCCTCCGCGAGCGTCGTCCCCACGGGGGCGGTCACGAGGTTGCGGGACGTCATGAGCGCCGAGACCGGCTGGTCGACGTCGTTCTCGAAGCGGAGATCGCGGTTCGTGAGGATGCCGACGAGGACTCCCTCGTCGTCGGTGATGGGGACCCCCGAGACCTTGTAGCGAGCCATCAGCTCGAGCGCGGCCCGCACGGGCGCGTCGGGCGGGAGCGTCACCGGCTCGACGATCATCCCCGACTCGGACCGCTTCACCTTGTCGACCTCGGCGACCTGCGCCTCGATCGAGAGGTTGCGGTGGAGGACGCCGATTCCTCCCTCACGCGCGAGCGCGATCGCGAGACGCGCCTCGGTCACGGTGTCCATCGCAGCCGAGACGATCGGGATGGCAAGCTCGATCGAGCGGGTCAGACGGGCGCGCGTCGAGACGTCGTTCGGCAGGACGTGCGACTCGGCCGGGACGAGGAGCACGTCGTCGAAGGTGAGGCCCTCGCGGCCGAACTTCCGGTCGAGCTCCAGCAGTCGCTGGACGTCGTCGGCGTTCAGCTCGGCTGCTGCGTGCTCGGTCAAGAAGAGCAGGGTAACACCCGGCCAAGACGCGAAATTTGACAACGCCCTAACAGGACCCAGCTACCGTCCAGCCGTGCGGGTCCTCCTCGCGACTGCGGGACTTCTCGTCCTCGCCGGCTCGGCGCTGGCCGGACGGCCGACCTCACACACCCTGCGCAAGAGCCCGAGCGGCCCTATTGCGGCGGTCGCTGCGGACAACAATCTCGCCGCATGGCTCGCCTCCGGCGATCATCCCTGCAACGAGGTGCACGTGATGTCCCCGGGGAAGCGGGACCGGATCCTGCCGCCGCCCTCCTCCAGCAACACGACGTGCACCTGGGATCTCTCGGAGGGGCAGGCGCAGCTCGCGATCGCAGCTCGCATGTCGTCGGCCATCTGGACGCTGCACGGAACCGGCCCGTCGCCCTTCGACTTCGTCCTCGCCGCATCCTTCGGCGGGCCCGAGCGGCAGCTCGACCGGCTCGGCCACGCGACGGACGGCACCGGCGAATGGCTGGGCGGCGTGGCGGGAGCCGGCCACGTGCTCGCGTACTCGTGGGTGGACGTCGAGTACGTCAACCCCGAAAGCTGCCTCGCCGGCGGGATGTGCAAGGAGAAGATCGCCGACGGCGGGATCCGGGTCGTCACGCGCCAGGGCACGAAGTTCACATCCACGCCGCTGCCCGGAACCGAGCCTGCGCTCCAGCTCGCCGCAGCAGCCGGTCGCGTCGCGTACATCCCTGCGACGATCGTCCACGGCAACCGTCCCGCGGCCACCACCAATGCCACGCTTCCGATCGTGGACGCCACGACGGGACAGGTGCTCGCCGAGCCCAAGGTGCACGGAATCCCCCAGGCGATCGCGCTCAGCTCCCACGTGCTCGCCGTGCTCACCGGACCGGGCGACCACGACAGGATCTCGTGGTTCTCCGCGACCGACGGGACGAAGCTCGGCAGCGCGCTGGTCTCCCCGTCGACCGCACCGCTACTCGCGGCGAGCGACCGGATGATCGTCTACCGCGCCGGCCGCCGGCTTCGCAGCGTCTCCACCCGGAACGGCCGCATCCGAACCGTCGCCAATACGGGACTGACCTCCGTCGGCCTCGCGCTCGCACGCGGCCGGCTCATCTGGGCGGAGAACCACAACGGCAGCGGCCGGCTCCGCGCAGTGACGATCGGCTAGCCGGCCTCGACGGGCGCGAGCTCGACGATCTCGACTCCGCCCGCAAGACGGGCCGCCTCGCGAGGGTCGAACCGCCCGGCCCCGAGCTCGACGACCGAGGCCGCCGCGCAACCGACTGCGGTCCGCAGCGCGTCGCCGACCGAACGCCCGTTGAAGCGCTCGGAGAGGTAGCCGCCGAGGAGGACGTCCCCGGCGCCGACCGGGGCGATCGGCTCGACGCGCGGGATCGACGCCCGGAACCGCTGCACGTGCCGGTCCTCCCGCACGAGCGCGAAGCACGCGGTCTCCTGGGTGATGAGGACGTTGCGCGCACCGAGGTCGGCGATCGTGTCGAGGGCCATGACGAAGTCCTCCTCGTCCATGAACTCCTGGCCCACGAGGCTCTCGGCCTCCTGCTGGTTCGGCGTGACGAGGTAGGGCTCCGCCTCGACGCCGAGCCGCAGCGGCTCTCCCTCGCAGTCGAGGACGCACTTGATGCCGCGGCGCGTCAGGTCGTGGATGGCGTCGGCGTAGAAGTCGTTCTCGACGTCGCGCGGCAGGGAGCCGCAGAAGACGACGAAGGTGGCCACGCGAGAGAGGTAGTGGAGCTTGTCGGTCAGCATCCGCAGCTCCTCGGGCCGCACGGCCGGGCCCCATTCGTAGACCTCGGTGAGCGCGCCCGCGGTCGGGTCGAGGACGGCGATCGAGGTGCGCGAGTCGTCGGAGATGCGGACGAAGTCGCTGATGATCCCCTCGATGCCGAGATCCTCGACGATCTGCTCGCCGGTGCGACCGCCGGCGAGCCCGGTCGCGACGACCGGCGCCTCGAGCCGCTTCAGCGCCCGTGCGACGTTGATGCCCTTGCCGCCCGCGCTCGTGAGGCTGTTCGATGCGCGGTGCCGGTGGCCGAACTGGAAGTTCGGAACGGTCAGCGTCCGGTCGACCGCGGCGTTGAGGGTTACGGTGACGATCACTGCCGGTGCACCACGCCGGGGCGGAGGTTACTGGACGCGGATCCTCTGGCCCACGCGGAGCGCCGTGGGGTTGACCCCGGGATTGAGCTTCAGGAGCCTGGCGACCGTCGTGCCCGTCTTCGTCGCGATCGACTCCAGCGTGTCGTCCTGCTCGACGGTGTACGTCTTTGGTCGCCGGTGAGCGTGCCCGTGGTGTTGCTTCGACTTCGCGGTCAGCGTCGTGGCCGGCTTCGTCGCGTGATGCTTGCCGTGCTGGAGGCCGGAGCGGACGAGGAGCGCGCCGATCGTGACCGCGGCGAGAAAGGCGACGGGCGCCGCCCAGCGCGTGATGCGGCTCCGTTCCACGTCAGCCCGCGACGGCGACGGAACGCAGCTCGTCGGCGAGGCGTCCGGCCTCGGCGGCCGCCGCCTCCTGCCAGCCCGCGCCCCGGTCGGCGTAGAGAACGGAGCGGGAGGCGGAGACGAGCGCGCCGGCCGGCCCGACCGAGAACGCCTCGGCCAGCTCCGCGGCACGCGCTCCCTGCGCACCGACCCCAGGCAGCAGGAGCACGGACCGCGGCAGCAGCTGCCGCGCCTCGGCCACCTCTTGCGGGAAGGTCGCCCCCACGACCGCCCCGACCGAGGAGAGCCCGCTCGCCCCGAGATCGTCCGCTCCCCAGCGGTCGACGAGGGCGGCGACGTGCTGCCACAACGGCCTTCCGTCGGCGAGCCGGACGTCCTGGACGTCGACGCTGCTCGGGTTCGAGGTCTTGACGAGGACGAACACGCCGAGTCCGTCGCGCGCGAAGAACGGCTCGAGCGAGTCGTGGCCCAGGTACGGGTTCACCGTCACCGCGTCGGCGAGCGGCGCGAGGGCCGCGGCGTATGCGCGGGCGGTCGACGGGACGTCGCCCCGCTTGGCGTCGAGGATCACGAGCAGGCCGGCAGCGCGGGCGTGGTCGCACACCTCGGCGAGCGCCGCCCAGCCGGCGGCTCCCTGCGCCTCGAAGAAGGCCGCCTGCGGCTTCACGGCGACGGCGACGTCGGCGACGGCGTCGACGATCCCGCGACAGAACTCGCCGATGCCCAGCCTTGCGGGCATCAGCGCGGGATCGGGGTCGAGACCGACGCAGAGCGGCGCGCCGTGGCGTTCCACGGCGGCCGCCAGCCGATCCGCGAAATGACCCGCGTCGCACATCGTCACTGAGGATACGGGGACCCCCGGCGAGGGCTTCCCCAAAACAAGAGACCGCCCGGAGGCGGCCTCTCGATCCTCGGAGGAGACTTGGCTGGTCTAGTAGGACGACGTCTGCTTGACGGCCGTCTTGAGGCCGCTGCCGGCCGAGAACTTCGGGACCCGTGCCGCAGGGATGTGCACCTTCTCACTCGGGTTGCGCGGGTTGACCCCCGTCCGCGCCGCGCGGTTCGCGGTCGAGAACTTTCCGAATCCTGTGAACGCGACCTCGCCTCCACCCTTCAGCGTGTCGGTGACGGCGTCGAGGAACGCGTCGACGGCTTTGCCTGCGTCGCGGTTGGACAGCTGCGCGCGGCGGGCAATCTCGGATACGAACTCCTGCTTCGTCACTCTCTCCTCCAGTCGTAGATCGCTTGCTGGGCCTGAACGACCCTACCAAGTCCGTGTTTGCCGCTCAACCATGCGGTTTTGCGGGGGTTTTCTCGCCTTGCAGCAGGTCTCCTGCCCGGAAAAGCGGCCGCAAACGCACGGCGTGGCGCGCGAGAGCGTCGGCGCCGCCCTCCTCCCGGTCGATCACGCAGACTGCCGTGCGGACGACGAGACCGGCGTCTCGCACAGCCGAGATCGCATCGACGAGCGCCCCGCCGGAGGTCACGATGTCCTCGACGAGGCAGACGAGCTCGCCTTCCTCGTAGGCGCCCTCGAGCCGGTTCGCGGTGCCGTATTCCTTCGCCTCGTCGCGAACGATCACGAACGGCCGCCCGCCGGCCAACGATGCCGCCGCGGCAAGCGGCACGGCGCCGAGCACCGGGGCGGCGAGGCGCGCTGCTTCGGGCTCGTGCTCACGGACGGCGGCGGCGATCCGCTCCCCGAGCGGCGCGAGGAGGTCCGGACGCGTCTCGAAGCGGAACTTGTCGAGGTAGTAGCGGGAGCGCTTACCGGAGCGCAGCACGAAGTCGCCCTCGAGGTAGGCCGCCGAGACGAGCGCCTCCCGAAGCTCCGCGTCGTTCATCGGCGGCGCGCCGCCGTGAAGACCTGCTGCGCGAGCGGAAGGAGCCGCGCCGCTTCCGACGAGCCCGCGCCGAACGTGACGAAGGAGCCGTCGGCGAAGTAGAGATCGATCCGCTCGCGGCGGGCGCCGAACCAGCGCCGGTACACGGCCGTTCCGGCGAGCGCGCCGCTCGCGAACCCGGCGAGCGTGAGCAGCCTACGTCTCATCCGCCACGGCGGCGAGGCACCGCTTCAGGTCGTAGAAGACGAGACCGGGCGACGGCCGCTCGGTCGTGACGGCCACGATCGTCCGCTCAGCCGCGCCGGTGACCGCGAACACGTCGCCACCCTCGAGCTCTGCGTGGATCTGCGTGACGCGCCCCTCGCTGCGAAACGCGGCGCCGTCGACGAGCTCGCGTACGGCTCGCGCGAGCAGGCTCGCGCGCCCTTCCGGCACGCCCACCGAGCCCGCCATCTCCCCGTCTGCCGCCACGACTGCGGCCGCCTCGATCTGGGGCGAGATCTCGACGAGATCCGCGAGAGCCCGCGCCGCCTCCATTGCCGTCGAGGCTATCAGCGAGGATTCGCGCGTGACGATTCGGCGCCGCCAGCTCGTGCGCAAGTTCTTCGCCGACCGCGGCACGCACCTGGCGGCGATGGTCGCGTACTTCGCCCTCCTCTCGTTCGTGCCGCTCGTCTTCCTCGCGCTCTCGCTTTTCGGCCTCGCCCACCGCGCCCAGGCGTCCACCTTCTTCGTCAAGGAGCTGAAGCACGCCTTCCCGGGGACCTCGCTCGACAGCATCATCAAGCTCGTCCGCCGCGTCCAGAACAACGCGGCCGCTCTCGGGATCATCGGCGGCATCGGCCTCATCTGGTCGTCGCTCTCGTTCTTCAGCGCGCTCGAGTCGGCACTCAACATCGTCTACGGGCTTCCGAACCGGCGCTTCCTGCACGGGAAGCTGCTGGCCGCGGCGCTGGCGGTGAGCGTCCTCGTCACGCTGTTCGTCAGCCTCGTGGTCGGCGCGCTCGGAGTCGAGTTCCTGAAGCACAATCTCGGCGCCTTCGCACGCAGCCCCGCCCTCGCCTACGTCGTCTCGATCGGAGCGTCGCTCGCCGGCGTCTTCCTCTTCCTCCTCGTCGTCTACCGCTGGCTGCCGAACACCCTGGTGCGCTGGGAGGACGCGCTGCCGGGAGCGATCCTCGGTGCGGTGGTGCTGGAGGCGTCGTTCCAGGCGCTGCCGATCTTCGTGCGCTTCGCCGACGTCAACGTGACGCTGCGGACGCTGGGCGGGCCGGCGATCCTGCTCCTCTGGCTCTACGTGATGGCGAACGTGATCGTGTTCGGCGGCGAGCTCAACTGGTGGTGGCGAGAGCGGCGGACAGCCTCGGAGGCGATGTCACTGACCGGAGCCGAGGGAATCGAGTAGCGCGCGCGCGGCGCGGGCGCGGTGGGAGTTCCGGGCCTTCCACTCGTCGCCGAGCTCAGCCACCGTCCGCTCCTCGCCGTCCGGGACGAAGATCGGGTCGTAGCCGAAGCCCTCGCTGCCGCGCGCCTCCGCTGCGATCCGCCCCTCGAGCGTGCCGGTGCCGCGGAGCTCGCGGCCGTCGGGCGCGAGGAGGACGAGCTCGGAGACGTAGCGCGCGCGGCGGTCCCCGACTCCTTCGAGCTCGCCGAGGAGCTTCGCGACGGCAGGCGGGCCTTCGGGCGCGTAGCGCGCCGAGAGCACGCCCGGCCGTCCGTCGAGCGCCTCCACCTCGAGGCCCGAATCCTCGGCAAGGATCCAGCCGCTTTCGTGCGCCCGGCCGAACGCGGCCTTGATCGCCGCGTTCTCGTAGTACGTCGCGCCGGTCTCGGGCGGGTAGTCGTCGCGGTCGAGCGGCTCGATCGTCCAGCCGGGCAGGAGCCGCTCGAGCTCCCGCGCCTTGTGCCGGTTCCGCGAGCACAGGACCGCGGTCAGTCCGTCCACTGCACCTCGAGCACGCCGTCGACGTCCGCGACGCCGGCCACGACGGCTACAGCCGCGGTGCCGGGCCGCAGCTCCACGTCCGCGGCCACCGAGCGCCGCTCGCCTTCCTGGGTCACGTCGAGCGAGACGACGCGCCCGCCGGCCCGCTCGATCGCGTCGATGACGGGTCCCGGGCTGCCGCCGGCCGGGAGCTCGACGAGGAGGCGGTCGTGCACCGGCCGGTAGCGGCTGAGGATGCGGAAGGCGACGACGCGCAGGGGCCCGAGCGTCAGGAGCGCACCGAGCGTGGCGATGAGCGCGCCGTCCCAGTAGCCCGCGCCCGCGGCCATGCCGATCGCGGCGACGAGCCAGAGCGAGGCCGCGGTCGTGAGCCCGCGCACTGAGAGGCCCTGGCGGATGATCGCCCCGGCGCCGAGGAAGCCGATCCCGCTCACGATCTGCGCGGCGATCCGGGTCGGGTCGACCTTGCCGTCGAAGCTCGCGAAGCCGTAGGCGGAAACGAGCGTGAACAGCGCGGAGCCGACCGAGACGACGAGGTGCGTGCGCAGCCCGGCCTGGCGTTCCCGCAGCTCGCGCTCGAGCCCGATCGCGCCGCCGAGCGCCGCCGCGACGAAGAGGCGCAACAGCACCTCCGGCCAGCCGATGTGAGCAACGGCTGCGAGGACGAGAACGCTAGGGGAGCTCACGCGCGACCGCCTCGGCCTGGAGCGCCGCGATCTCGCCGATGCCCGCCTCCGCGAGCTCGAGCAGCTCGTCGAGCGTCTCGCGCGCGAACGGGTCGCGCTCGGCCGTCGCCTGCACCTCGACGAGGCGTCCGTCACCGGTCATCACGACGTTCATGTCCGTATCCGCGTTCGAGTCCTCGGCGTAGTCGAGGTCGAGCAGCGGGACGCCGTCGACGACGCCGACGGACACGGCCGCGACGGAGTCGCGGAACGTGCGCGACAGGCCGAAGCGATCGAGGGCCCGCATCGCGGCGACGTACGCGCCGCAGATCGCGGCGCAGCGCGTGCCGCCGTCGGCCTGGAGGACGTCGCAGTCGAGCCACAGCGTCCTCTCGCCGAGCGCCTCGAAGTCGGCCACGGCGCGCACGGCGCGGCCGATCAGCCGCTGGATCTCGACGGTCCGTCCCTGCTGCTTGCCACGCGCCGCCTCCCGCTGGACGCGATCGCCGGTCGAGGCCGGCAGGAGCGAGTACTCCGCGGTGATCCAGCCGCGGCCCTGGTTGCGCAGCCAGCGCGGCACGTCCTCCTCGACCATCGCCGTGCAGAGCACCTTGGTCCTGCCCTGGGTGATCACGACCGAGCCGTGCGGATTCTCGAGGAAATCCGGCTCGAAGGAGATCGCGCGGAGCCGGTCGGGCTTCCGCCCTCCCTCCCGAGCGCTCACGCGGCTGCTCCCTCGAGCGTCGCCACCGTGACGTGCTCGACCTCGCTCAACGGAAGCTGGAGGAAGCGGCGGCCGAGCTCGCGGAACGCCTCGGGATCGCCGGTCGTGAGGAAGCGGTAGGCGCCGACCCGGCCGCGCTCGTTCTCGACGCCCTTGCGCGAGAGCGTCTCCGCGACCTCGCGGGCCGTCTCCTCCGCCGAGAAGACGAGCGTCACGTCGCGCCCGAAGACGCGCTCGAAGATCTTGCGGATCAGCGGATAGTGCGTGCAGCCGAGGATCACGGTGTCGACTCCCTCCGCCTGCAGCGGCGCCGCGTACTCGCGCACCGCGCCCTCCGTCTCCTCGCCGTACGGATCGCCGCCCTCGATGAGCGGCACGAGCCGTGGGCACGCGACCGGGTGGAAGGAAATGCCGGCGTCGAGCGCATGCACGAGCTCGGCGTAGCGCCCGGCCTCCACCGTCGCCGCGGTCGCGAGGAGGCCGACCCGCCGGTTCCGCGTCGCCTGCACCGCAGCGTGCGCCTCGGGCGTGATCACGCCGACGACCGGCACGGTCAGCTCCTCCTGCAGCCGCGGGAGCGCGGCCGATGTCGCTGCGTTGCACGCGACGAGGATCAGCTTCACGTCCTGCTGCTCGAGATAGGCGCCGATCTCACGCGCGAAGCGGCGGATCTCCGCGAGCGGCCGCGGCCCGTACGGCAGGCGCGCGTGGTCGCCGAGATAGACGAAGTCCTCGTTCGACATCGTGACGAGACACTCGTGGAGGACGGTCAGCCCGCCCACGCCGGAATCGAAGACGCCCACGGGCCGCGAGTCCATGACGCGCATCGTAAAGCGCGCTAGCGTGCGGCTCGTGGGTCGTGCCAGAGCCGTCGTCGCCGTGGTCGCAGCGGTGCTCGTGTGCGGCGGGGCCTCGGCCGTCTTCGCGGCGACGCGTGCCGGCGGCAAGACGACGCAGGAGCTGACGATCACGGTCTCGGACGGGACGAAGCTCGCGTGTGGGCTCGTCCTGCCGGGCGGCAGCGCGCCGTCGGGTGGCTGGCCCGGCGTCCTGCTCTTCCACGGGCTCGGCCAGGACCACCGTTACATGGAGACGATCGCGAACGCCGCCCTCGCTCCGGCAGGCTTCGCCTCCCTCGCGTGCGACGCGCGCGGCACCGGCGCGTCCGGCGGCAAGTTCGGACTCGACGGGCCGAAGGAGGTGCAGGACGTACGGGATCTCTTCGCGTGGCTCGCGGCGCGCGGGGACGTCTCGAACACACGCATCGGCGCCTTCGGCCTCTCGATCGGCGGCAGCGCCGTCTGGAACGCAGCCGTCGCGGGCGTTCCCTTCGAGGCGATCGTGCCGGCGATCACGTGGACGGACCTCGGAACGGCCCTCAACCCGGACGGCGTGCCGAGAGGCGGCCTGCTCGGGCGGCTCGCCGCGGCCGTGCCCCTCGCGCGCTGGGACTCCTCGCTCACCCAGGCCAGGACGGATCTGCTCGGCGGGAACGTGACCTCCGCAGTCGAGAGCACGGAGGCGGCGCGCTCCTCCCGTTCCAGGCTCCACGCCCTCACCGTGCCGACGCTGCTCGTGCAGGGGCGCCACGACTTTCTCTTCGACCTGGACCAGGCGCGGGCGGCGTACAAGCTGCTCGGAGGGCCGAAGCGTCTCTACGTCGGCGACCTCGGCCATCTGCCGGCGCAGAACCCCGCGGCCGAGCAGCTGCGCGTCGTCGCCGAGGCGGTGGGCTGGCTCAGGGAGTACCTCGCCGTCGTAGGCGAGCATCCGCCCGGCCCGGGCGGCGGCGTCGAGCTCGCGCACGATCCGTGGGACGGCTCGACGAGCTTCTTCAAGGGCCTGCCGCGGACGCGCCACGAGAGCGTGAACCTGCCGGGGACGAAGGGCATCGCGTCGAACAGGTCGGTGAAGCGATCGGTGCGGCTCACCGGCGGCCCCTTCGAAACCTTCGGGGACAGCTCCGTCAGCGTCCGCTACTCCGGTAACTCGGGTGCCTGGACCGAGCTGAGGGCGATGGTCTCGTTCAAGGGGGCGAAGGCGCCGGTCACCGTAGGGGCCGCGCGGATCGGGAAGGGCTCGGGCGTCGTCAAGATCCCGCTGCTCGACGAGGCGGTGCTCGTCCCTCGCGGGCGCCGGATCGTCGTCACCGTCGGCTCGACGTCGGCGGACGGCGTCTACCTCCCGGTCTCCGGCCCGGGCGGCTCCCCGACCATCACGATCCGCCGGGTCACGCTCAACCTTTCGCTGCTCAGGAAGACCGTCTCCCGTTAGCGTCCTTCGCATGGCGGCGACGATCCGGATCGGCACCTGCTCCTGGGCCGACGAGGCGCTCTCGAAGTGGTTCTATCCGCCGAAGCTGCCCGCCAAGGAGCGGCTCGCCTGGTACGCCGAGCACTTCGACACGGTCGAGGTCGACTCGACGTTCTACCGCCTGCCGAGCGAGTCGATGGTGCAGGGCTGGGCCGAGCGGACGCCGGACGGCTTCACGATGCACATCAAGGCGTTCGGCCTCATGACGCGCCATCCGGTCAAGGCGGAGGTGATCCCGGAGGACCTGCGCGGCGAGATGCCCGTGGACGAGCGCGGCCGGGTCGACCGTCCGCCGCGCGAGCTCCGCGGAGAGATCTTCCGCCGCTTCCTCGCAGCGCTCGAGCCGCTCCGCGCCGCGGGCAAGCTCGGCGGCATCCTCCTCCAGCTGCCGCCGTACGTCGTCTACAAGGAGGCGTCGCTCGACTACCTCGAGTGGGCGCGGGAGCAGCTCGGCGACGACGAGATGCTCGTCGAGTTCCGGCACCGCTCGTGGCTGGACGACGAGAACCGGGCCGCGAGCCTCGCCTTCCTCGAGCGGATCGGCGCCGGCTACGTCGTCGTCGACGCGCCACGCTCCGACACTGCGAAGAACCTCGTCCCCACCGTCGTCGCGACGACCTCCCCGACCGCGTACGTCCGATTCCACGGCCGCAACCTCGCGACCTGGAACAGGCGCGGCGGCTCGGCGGCCGAGCGCTTTGACTACCTCTACTCCGACGACGAGCTCGGCGAGTGGGTCGAGCCGCTGCAAGAGCTCGCCGGGCAGTCGGAGCAGGCCTACGCCTTCTTCAACAACAACGCGTCGTCCGAGGATCCCGAGAACCCGCTCGGGCGCGTCTCGCAGGCGGCGACGAACGCCCGGCAGCTGCGGCGCCTCCTCGACGTGAACCGGATCGCCGCGAGCGGCGGAGCATAGGCTGCCGGCCGTGAACGTCCTCTCGATCGTGCACCCGGGGGACGCGGGCAGCGAGCTCTTCGGTGCGGTGGTCACCGAGCTCGGGCACCGGTTCGACGAGCTGAGCTTCGCGGAGGGACCACCGCCACCGGTCGACGCGTACGACGCCGTGCTCGTCTTCGGCGGCGCGATGCACGTCGACCAGGAGGAGCAGCACCCGTGGCTGCGGGACGAGTCGGGCTGGCTCGACACCTTGCTCGACGGGACGACGCCGACCCTCGGCGTCTGCCTCGGCTCCCAGCTCCTCGCCCGGGCCGCGGGCGCCTGGGTCGGGCCGCTCCCCGTACCCGAGATCGGCTGGACCGAGGTCGAGCTGACCGACGCCGGCGCGGCGGACCCCGTTCTCTCGTCGCTGCCGCCGCGGTTCGAGGCGCTCCAGTGGCATCACTACGCGCACGAGCTGCCGGAAGGAGCCGTCGCGCTCGCGCACAGCGCGGCGTCGCTGCAGGGGTTCCGCCTCGGGGACGCGTGCTGGGGCGTGCAGTTCCATCCCGAGGTGACGGAGCCTCAGCTCGAGCGCTGGATCGGCGACAAGAGCGACCTCCCGGCCGACCCGAACCGCCTCCGCGCCGAGACGCGCGAGCGGATCGGCGACTGGAACGAGCTCGGCCGCAGCCTCCGCCGCTCGTTCCTCGCCGCGGCCGAGCGGCTTGCCCGCTGACGCCCTCGCCCTCGCGCTGGCGGCGGCCGTCCTCCATGCGGGCTGGAACGTCCTCCTCCGCGGGTCGGAGGACGTCGAGGCCCGCACCGCAGTCGTCCTCGGGCTCTCGCTGCTGATCTTCGCGCCGGTCGCCGCCACGACGTGGTCGGTCTCGTGGGCGGTCGCGCCGTACGTCGCCGCCTCGGCCGCCTTCGAGGGCGCGTACTTCGCGCTCCTCGTCGCCGCGTATCGCCGGCGGGAGCTCTCCGTCGTCTATCCGGTCGCGCGAGGATCGGCGCCGCTGCTCGTCCTGCTCGGCACGGCGGTCGTGCTCGGCCGCCACGTCTCGGCCGGAGCGGCGGCCGGCGTCTGTCTCGTCGCGGTCGGCGTCGTGCTCGTCCGCGGGATCAGGCGTGGGGCGGAGGGCGTGCTCGTCGCGCTGGCGATCGGCTGCGCCATCGCCGGCTACACGCTCGTGGACAAGGACGGGCTGCAGCACGCCGCGGCGCTCCCTTACCTCGAGCTCGTCATGACTCCCGTCGGGCTCGTCGCTCTGCCGCTCGTGGCCGCCCGGCGAGGCGCCGCCGTACTCCGGGCGGAGCTCGGCTGGAGCGCGCTGCTCACGGCCGCGGCCTCTTTCGGCGCCTACGCGCTCGTGCTGGCCGCCCTGCGCCTCGCTTCCGCACCCGCGGTGGCCGCCGTGCGCGAGACGAGCGTTGTGCTCGCCGCGCTACTCGCCGGCGCGTTCCTCCGCGAACGCGTGGGCGTGGAACGGCTCACGGGCGCCGTCGCGGTCGCGGCCGGCGTCGCGCTGATCGCGCTCTCCTAGTCTTCGTCCGGTCGAGCCGTCAGGAGACCTTGTGCGCGCTCCACTTCCCGCCGCCCTGAGGGCTGTTCCAGGTCCCGGACATCTGGGTCCCGTGCACCTTGCCCTTGTAGGTGGCCCCGACCCCGACCGCCCCGAACTTGATCTTGCCCTGGCGTACGTGGCCGCCGATGCCGTACTTCCCCTTCGGCTTCGAGAGGGCGATGGTCCCGCTGAGCTTCGTCCCGGTCTGCTTCCAGTGGATCGTGAAGTGGCCCGACACCGCGCCGCTGTAGCTCCCCTTCCATTTGCCGCTGAGCTTCGCCTGCGACGTCGCGTGTGAGCCCGCCGCGGCGACGGCGGTGCCGGCGCAGCACACGGCCAGCAGCGCGGCGATCCAGAGGACGGGGATCGCCCGCGCGATCCGCCGCCGTGAAGGCCGAGTGTGAATCATGCTGAGCTCCTCTCCCGTCCGGTTGCTTCGATCGGCACATTCTTCACCTGCGGAGCGCGCCGTTCAAGGAGCAGCGCCGGTCGCGCGCCTTGACTCCGGTCGGCAGGCGGTTCACGATAGCGCGCGGTCGGGGGGATTTTCGGCTCTGGAGGTGGGGAGATGCGGTTCGACTGGAAGAGCATGAGCACGCTGGATCGCGTGATCGCAGGCGGAGCGGCCGTCGCGTTCATCGCGCTCTTCTTGCCCTGGTACGGCGTCAGCGTGGGTCCGTTCAGCGCGTCGGTCAGCGGCTGGTCGGCCGGCTTCTCGGCCTGGGCCGGAGGGCTGCTCCTGACGATCGCGGGGGCGCTCGTGGTGCTCCGCCGCTCGGGCGCGACGTTGCCGTCGCTGCGGATCGGCCCGGCGACGCTCGTCGCGGGTGTCGCCGCGCTCGGGCTACTGCTCGTGATCATTCGCTGGGTGAGCTTCCCCCGCCTTCACGCCGTCGGGATCAGCTACGGCGTCGGGGCGAGGTACGGCATCTACCTGGCGCTGATCGCCGGCATCGCGGAGGTCGCCGCCGCGGTCATGGAGATGCGCGCATCGGGCGAAGCGATGCCGTGGGCTCAGGCGCAGGAGAGCGCCGCCCGCGCGGAAGCGCCTCCGGAGGCTCCTCCCGCACCGGAGGAGTAGCCCTCAGTCCGACTGGCCCTCGATCACCGCGTCGGTGGACGGATCGACGAGGACGAAAAGGTAGGTAGCCGCGCTCGGCGGTCCGGTCTGCGGAGCCCCGCCGCCTCCATGGCCGCTCGGGTCGAGGGACACGGCCCAACAGTCCTGGGCGAGCGGCGGCACGTGCTGGGTGTCGGAGCAATAGGCGTAGTGGTACTCGAGGAGCTTTTCCCCGAAGGCGCGACCGGCTGCCCTCGCGGCTGCCCGGCCGGCGGCCGCCGACGGGGTCGACCCGTGCGGCGCGGTCAGCGTGATGCCGCCGGCCGCCAGCTTCCCAGTGGGAATCGTCGAGAACAGACCTGGCCCGGAACCGCCGGAACGCGCGCTCGAAGTTGCCAGGGCGAACGCGACGCCCGCGGCGACGACCATTCCGGCCAGTACGACATACCGGCGTTTCACGCGTCCGAAGCGTACGTCGGCTAGCGCTCGAGCGGTAGCTCGTCGTGACGGCTCCACTCGTGCCAGGAGCCTGCGTAGTTGCGCGCCTCGTACCCCGCGGAGCGCAGGGCGAGCGTCGCCAGTGCGGAGCGTGAGCCGGAGTGGCAGTAGGCCACGATCTCCGTGCCCTCGGGCAGGCCGACGAGCTCGCGGATCCGTTCCGGCGGCACCGGCCGTCCGGCCCCCTCGAACAGCTCGCCGACGTCGAGGTTCTGCGCGCCCGGGATGTGGCCCTGGCGCGGATCGCACGGCTTGCCGCGCCGGCCGGTGTACTCGTCCGGCGTCCGCACGTCGAGGATCGTCAGCGATTCGTCGCCGAGCCGGCCGACGAGCTCCTGCCGCGTCGGCAGCGCGCGGGGGCTCGGCTCGAGGTCGGCCTCCGGCTCGCGCACATGCTCGAGCTCGACCGCTCCCTCCTCGAGCTCGCCCTGCCAGCCGGCCATGCCGCCGAGCAGGATCGCCACCTGCGGATGGCCCGCGAGCTCGGCCATCTGAGCCGCCGGCATCGCGCCGACGCCGTCGCCGCGGTCGACGAGCACGAGCCGCTCCCGGCCGGTGATCCCGTGCCGCCGCAGCCGGAGCGCGATCTCCTGCGCGAGCGCGCGGGCCGACTCCTCGTCCG
>DATFCX010000009.1:0-23553 GCA_035252585.1 Gaiellaceae bacterium | reverse complement strand
GCGAACGTCCTCGGGAGCGCCGCCGTCGGCCTCGTCGCCGTCTACCTCGGAGTCGTCGCCGGGAGAGCGGTGTGAAGTTAGAGGGCGAGGGCAAGCTGCTGCGCCTCTTCATCGGCGAGTCCGACACGTGGCACGGCAAGCCGCTCTACCAGGCGATCGTCGAGCGCGTGCGGCAGGAGGGGCTCGCGGGCGCGACCGTGCTCCGGGGCATCGAGGGCTTCGGCGCCGACTCGCGCCTCCACACGTCCCGGATCCTGCGTCTTTCGGAAGATCTGCCCGTCGTGATCGAGATCGTCGACACGCCCGAGCGGATCGACCAGGTCGTGCCGATCCTCGACGAGATGGTCGGCGAAGGGATGCTCACGCTCGAGCGTGTGCAGATCGTCTCGTACCGTTCGAGCGACGAATAGCCCGCGGCGGCCACAATGGAGAACGTGGACTCGCTGCAAGGGCACCTCCTCGTCGCGTCACCGGGGCTCCTCGATCCGAACTTCCGCCGCGCCGTCGTCCTCGTGACGGAGCACACCCAGGACGGCGCGGCCGGGCTCGTCCTCAACCGGCCCTCGCCGGTGGAGGTCGCGGGCGCGGTGCCGCAGCTCGAGCCGGTGGTCGACGACGGCGAGCAGGTCTGGGTCGGCGGCCCCGTGGAGCCGGAGGCGGTGCTCGTGCTCGGCGAGTTCCTCGATCCGGACGACGCGGCGGTGCCGCTCTTCGGCGCGCTCGGCTTCCCGTCGCTGGCGGATCCCGAGGAGATCGTCCCCGCCACGACCCGGCGGCGGGTCTTCGCCGGCTGCGCGGGCTGGTCCGCCGGTCAGCTGGAGGCGGAGCTCGCAGACGAGGACTGGATCCTCGAGCCCGCACTCGCCGACGACGCTTTCACCGACGATCCGGACGAGCTGTGGCGCGACGTCCTGCGCCGCAAGGGCGGGATCTACGAGCTCGTCGCCCGCATGCCCGAGGATCCTCGCGTCAACTAGCCGAGGATCGCTCTGACCACACCCCGGTTCGCGGTGCCGGCCAGGCGATCGGGCCGGTCGACGCGCCAGCAGCCTCCCAGCTCGACATTCGCTGCCGAGCCCGCACTCGCGATGACGACCGCAAAGTTGCGCTGCTTCGCGCAGCCGCGTCCCGGCCCGCCGCCGGTGAGCGCATGGAGCAGCCGTCTGGTGCGGGACGCATCGAGACGGAAGCCGCGGACGAAACGCCCGACCGCAAAGCGGTTCGGCGGGGTCCGGAAGACACAGACGCGCACCGTCCGGGGAGCAACGGTGAAGAGCGGCCGCCCGGCAGTGGAATCGCGCGGCGGGCCTGCCCAGGCGACGCTGTTTCCCCACTTCATCGGGCAGTTCGCGGCGACGGCCGCCGCCGAGATGACCTGCTTGATCCGCCGCACCCGGACGTCGTGCCAGCGGACCCGGATCGACTTCTCCCCTCTCGGCAAGCCCAGCGGATGGCCGCAGCCATCGACCGGCGTCCGAGGAACGAGCGTACGCCCCCGGCCGTCGACGAACACCGGTACCAGGAGGCCTTCGTAGTTCGCGGTACAGACGGCGTTCTTGGGGGGGAAGTTCGGCTCGTCCGGCTGCTCGAAGTAGCGCTGGAAGGCGGGCACGCCGCCGGTCGCGACCTTGCGGACGACGACCTCCCACTGTCCCTGGCCGGGGAAGACACGAAATCCCTCGCTGCAGCTCACCGCCGTCACGGCATGGAAGCGGCTGAAGACCCTCGGCCCGACCAGGTGCCGATAGGCGCCGCGGCAGCGGACGTTCTTCGCCAGCCTGAGGTCGGTCCGCAGCGACGGCGGACTGGTCGGCCTGTGCGCCGAGCTCGACGACGTGGTGCTCCCGCCGAAGGCGCCCGCCGCGTACGCAGCTCCGAGGCCGAGGCCCAGGAGAAGCGTGACCGTTGCGAGACCGCGCCTCACGTGCCGGTTATACGTCGCCGGGCGCAGTCGTGTCACCGCCGAAGTCGAGCCGCCGGAACGCCGGCACCGGGATGCCGTACCGTTCGCCGAGCGCTCTCACGTCTCTCTCGTGGTCGTCGTCGAGGGCGTAGCCGGTCGTGTGGTTGACCAGCACGACCTCGGGCGTGAGGCACGGCACGCGCCGGCCGAGGACAAGGCCGCTGCCGCCGAAGCCGGCCGCCGGGAAGATCCACTCGCCGCCGTCCTCCATCCGGTAGACGCCGTCGCCGTCGGCTCTGAACGACACGGGATGCACGTCGACCTGGTGGCCGTCGTCGTCGACGAGCTCGAAGCTGTGCGGCAGCCCACCGCCGGCGAGCGCGTACCCGCGCTCGCCGAGCGCCTCTTCGATGCGCGCGGTGTCCTCTAGCCGGGAGACGAGATCGAGATCGTCGTGCGGGCGGGTCTGCTCACCGAGCAGCGCGTCGACGGCCCAGCCGCCGTCGAGCCAGACGGAGATCTCCCGCGTCTCCAGGAGGCAGAGCAGGTCGAGGACGCGGTCGGCGTCCATGTCCGACCGAGGCTCCCGGCCCCGTCCGGCTCTCGGCACAGGTCACCCCTTCCCACGCGCCACGACGACGGCCGTCCTGATCGTGACGACGCCGGCGTGGTCCTCGCCCAGCCTCCGGATCGTCCGCTCGATCTCCGCCTGCTCTTCCGGCGGAGCGGCGATAACGGGACTCGTCGACGCCACCCAGGAGACGACGTCGTCGACGCTCATCCGCCGCTCCTCGTCGAAGCCTCGCTCCTCGAGCGGGCCGAAGTGCCGGTCGTCGTACCGGTCGCGCCACTGCGGACGGCGCGACTCCGGAGGACGGCGGGCGCGCAGCAGCTCGTCCACGGCCCCGAGCAGCGGATCGTCGTGGTTGAACTGGTTCCAGAAGAGCGCGAAGCCGCCGTCCGCACGGATCACGCGTTTCATCTCGCCGAGTGCTCGCTCGGTCTCGAACCAGTGGAACGCCTGGCCGACGGTGACGGCATCCACCGAGGCATCGTCCAGCGGGATGTCCTCGGCTCGGCCGTCGAGGACCTCGCTGCCGGGCACCGAGCGCAAGAGCACCCGTCGCATCTCGTCATCCGGCTCGACTGCGACGACGTCCAGACCGCGGGCGACGAGCGCGCGCGTGAGCCGTCCCGTGCCGGCTGCGAGGTCGAGCACGCGGGCACCTGCGACGACCTCGAGCTGCTGCAGCGCCCAGTCGACGGCCGCGTCCGCGTAGGGCGGGCGGGCTCGCTCGTACTGCTCCGCCACCCGGCCGAAGCTGAACCGGAACCGGTCCTCAAGCATCGGCACGCGCGAACGCGAAGACGTAGGTCAGGCGCGGCAGCGGGAACCTGTCGCCGTAGCCGGAAGCGAGCCTCTGCACCGAGCGCAAAACCTCCTCGCGCTCCTCGGGCTCGGCGGTGAGGAACGCGCTCGTCGTCGCCAGCTGGCTCACGAGCGCATCCGGTGTCGATTCACCGACACTCTCGACAACCGTACGCCCGAGCTCCCGGAACCACGGCGCGCCGGGCAGCTCGTCGTCCCGGTACGGCTGGTGACCCGCGTAGCCGATCAAGACGCCGAGCTCGGCCTGCAGCGGATCGCGCTCGTCCCACCAGTTCCACAGGAGAGCCAGCCCTCCGCCGGGCCGGATCACGCGGTGCAGCTCTGGCAGCGCCCGCTCGCGGTCGAACCAGTGGAAGGCCTGGCCCGCGAGGCCGGCGTCTACGCTCGCGTCCCGCAGCGGAATGGACTCGGCCGGCGCCTCGTGTGCCTCCGCCTCGGGTACCGCTTCCCGAAGCTGCGCGAGCATCGGGCCTCCCGGCTCGACCGCCACCGTGTCGAAGCCAAGCGCGACGAGGCCACGGGTGAGCTTTCCCGTTCCGGCGCCGACGTCGAGTACGCGCGCGCCTGCCGCGAGCCCGAGTCGGTCGGCGGCCCAGCGGAGCGCTTCGTCCGGGTACTCGGGCCGGTGGCGCTCGTACTCCGCGGCCACGGTCTCGAAGCTGCGGGAGCGCATGGCGCGATCAGACACGGCTGGCGGGGCAGAGGTCGTGCACGACGCAATCCTCGCAGCGCGGCCGCCTGGCGTTGCACACCCGGCGGCCGTGCCAGATCAGGAGGTGCGGGAAGCGACCCCAGTCCGCGCGCGGGACGAGCCGGACGAGGTCCCGCTCGATCTTCACGGGATCCTCCTGGCGAGTGAATCCCAGCCGCTGCGAGAGACGCCGGACGTGTGTGTCGACGACGATTCCCTGCGTCTCCCCCAGCTCCGACGCGACGACGTTGGCGGTCTTGCGGGCGACTCCCGGTAGCCGGATCAGCTCCTCGAGCCGCCGCGGGACCTCGCCGTCGAACTCCTCGAGCAGCTTGTGCATCGTCCCGCGCAGCGACTTGGCCTTCTGGCGATAGAAGCCGGTCGTGTAGATGTCGCGCTCGAGCTCCTCCTGCGGGACCGCGAGGTAGTCCTCGGGGCGGCGGTACTTCTCGAACAGCGTCTGCGTGACGCGGTTGACGTTCACGTCGGTCGTCTGCGCCGAGAGCATCACCGAGACGAGCAGCTCGAGCGGGGTCCGGAAGCGCAGCGCGATCGCCGCGTCGGCGTGCTCGGCCGCGAGCCGTTCGATGACCGGCCGTATCCGCTGCTTCTTCGGCCCGACTCGCAGGCGGGCCTCCTGCACGTAGCTACGAGGCACGATTTGGGTGCCCGGTCAAGTGCGCAGCACTTGACCGGGCTGAACGGCCTCCGGTTGCCGCGAGCGCAGGCGCGGGCCTGCGCAGACGAGGTCGAGCGCCGGGCAGCCCGCGCAGGCGAACTCGCTCGGCGTCGGCGGGAACTCGCCGGCCTGGATGCGCGCGATCGCGGCGGACAGATCGGCCTCGAGCTCGGGGACGTCGGCGAGCGAGAACACGGCCTCCACCGGCGCGTCGGGACGCTCGAGGAAGTGATAGACGACCTCGACCTCCTCGGCCCCGGCTCGGAAGCAGGCGAGCGCGTAGACGAGGCGCTGCAGCCGGTAATCCTGCTCGACGATCACCTCCGGCGACGCTTCGCCGAGCGTGTTCGTCTTGTAGTCGACGACGAGCGCGCGGCCGTCGCGCAGATGGAAGGCGTCGATGAAGCCGTGGACGAGGACGCCGTCGTGCTCGAAGGTGAAGTGGCGCTCCTTCTCCATCCCCGGCAGCGCGGCGACGCGGCGCGCGAGGTCGGAGTCGCAGTACGCGGCCACGAAGCCGCGGATCAACTCGTCCTCGATCTCGGGCACGTCCGGAGCCGCGAGGTCGATCTCCTCGAGCAGCGCGTGCACGGCGCTGCCGATCTCGGTGCCGGACATCTCGCCCGTCCCCTCGCCCTCGACCGGCCGCTCGCTCATGCCGAGGCCGTAGCGCGCGAAGTACTTGTACGCGCACTGCTCGAAGAGCGAGAGCGCCGTGAACGAGAGCTTGCGGACGCGGTACAGAGGGGGCTCCGACAGCGCCACGAGCGGCGGCAGCTCCGGTGCGCGAGCCGGCGGGGCGACCTCCTCCAGAGCCGCGAAGAGCGCCAGCTGGCCTTCCTCCTCGGGTTCGGGATCTGCCGCCGCGGGCTCGAGGCGGTAGCGGTCGACCCGGACGAGCAGGCGCGCGTCGCCGCGCACGAGCTCGAGCGGGGTGTCGCCGGCGCTCGCGAGCTCCGCATCCGCCTCGAGCCGGTCGAGCACCCACGCGATCGGCGTCGGCGCCTCGCGTTCGGAGCCGAGGTCGACCGAGCCTGAGACGATCAGCCGCTCCTTCGCCCGCGTCATGGCCACGTAGTAGAGGCGCAGGCGCTCGGCCCGCTCCGCCTCCTGCCGCGCCTCCTTCACCGCCTCGTAGTCGAAGGCGCCGCGCCGCTTGGCCGTCACGGGATCGGCCACCCGGAACCCGAAGCGCCCGTCGGGTAGCGCGAGGATCTCGTCCGGCGACGGCGGCACCCGGTCCCGCCCCGCGTCGGCGACGATCACGACCTTGAACTCGAGGCCCTTCGCGGCATGGATCGTGAGGAGACGAACGGCGTCGGCCCCCTCCTCCTCGGCGACCGCCTCGAGCTCGCGCGCGCCGACCGCCTCCTGCTCGGCGACGAACCGGACGAAGCCCTCGACGTCCGGCCCGCGCAGCTCCTCGTACGAGCGAGCGAGCCGCGCAAGCTTGCGCAGGTTCGCGTAGCGGCGGCGGCCGTCCCACTGCGCGAGCACGGCGAGGTCGTAGTCGTGCTCGGCGACGACCTGCTCGCAGAGGCGCTCGAGCGACAGCCGAGGCATCGCCTCGACGAGGCGGTCGTAGCGCTGCCGGAACGCGCGCATCAGCCTCTCGTCTCGCTCACCGAGGCCCGGCGGCAGCGCGTGCTCCAGACCGGCGAAGAGCGGCCGCCTCGAGGCGACCCTCCGCAGCAGCGCGAGGGCGTCGTTCGAGACGCCGACGAACGGCGAGGCGAGGACGGACACGAGCGCGAAGTCGTCGTAGCGATTCTGTAGGAGCCGGAGGTATGCGAGCAGGTCGACGACCTGCTGCTGGCCGAAGTAGCCCTTGCCCGTCGCCCGGTACGTGGGGAGTCCCGCCCGCCGCAGCTCGTCCTCGTACCACTCCGCGTCGGTGCCGGCGGCGAAGAGGAGGACGACCTCGCCCGCCGTCGCCTCCCCGTTGTCCACGAGCTCGCGCACCCGCCGCGCGACCGTCCGCGCCTCGCCGCGCCGCCAATGGACGCCGCTGTCCCTGTAACTCTCCTTGTCCGTGACGAGCAGCTCGACCGGATGGCCGAAGACCGGATCCGGGAAGTCGGCCGCAGCCGCGAGCTCCTGGAACTCGCCGCCGAAATGAGGGCCGAAGAGCTCGTTGACGGCGGCGAGCACCTCCGGCCGAGACCGGTAGTTGAGCGTCAGCGAGAGCGGCTGTGCGACGGCTTCTCGCCGCTCGCGGAAGACCTGCACGTCCGCGTGACGGAAGCCGTAGATCGACTGGAACTCGTCGCCGACGAAGAAGACCTCGGTCTCGCCTGTGCGGAGCAGGTCGACGATCTCCGTCTGCAGGCGGTTCGTGTCCTGGAACTCGTCCACGAGGATCGAGCGGAAGCGCGCCTGCTCGCGCTCGCGAAGCTGCGGCTGCGACCGGAGGAGGTCGCGCGCCTCGAGCTGGAGGTCCTCGAAGTCGAGCGCCGACTCGCGCGCCTTCGCGTCGGCGTAACGCTGGGCGAACAGCGTCAGAAGCTCCTGCAGGAGCGCGCGATCGCGGGCGGCGGCCTCGTCCAGGGCCGCCTGCTCGACGGCGGCGACGGCCTCGCAGTACACGGCCGCCCGGTCCCCGCGGGCCTTGAAGCCGGTCAGGTTCATCAGGCGGTCCGGACGGCGGTCGCGCTCCAGGAGCTCGAGCAGCTCCGAGGCCGTGCGCTGCTGGGCGTCCGTGACGCCGGGGTCGGACGCGAGCGAGATCGCGGCGGCGCGCAGCTCGTCCACCCGCTCGGCGAGCTCCGGCCTCGTGGCCACCGCGAGGTCGAGGTCACGCCCGGCCGCGCGCAGCGTCTCGTAGACGCTGGTCAGCATCCGCCGCAGCCGGTCGCTCCCGTAAGTGGCGAGGAGCTCGAGCCGCTGCGGGTCGCCTTCTGCGCAGAACTCCGCGAGCGCCTCGCCGAACGCCTCCGAGCGAAGCACCGCCGCCTGTGCCTCGTCGAGCTCGCGGAACCGCGGATCGAGGCCGGCGGCCAGCGGATACGCCTTGAGGAGACGCGCGCAGAAGCCGTGGATCGTCGAGATCCAGGCCCCGTCGAGCTCCCGCGCGAGGTCGTGCCGCCCGCGCTCGGCGAGCGCCGCGCGGATCCGTGTCCTGAGCTCTCCGGCGGCCCGCCGTGTGTACGTGATGACGAGGATCGAGTCGACGTCGAGCCCCCGCTCGGTGACCGCTCGGACGACCCGCTCGACGAGCACCGCCGTCTTGCCGGTGCCGGCGCCGGCCGAGACGAAGACCTCGCCGCTCGCCTCGACCGCCGCGATCTGCTGCTCGTTCAGCGCGGCACCGCTCATGCTCGCTCGATCCGGCAGACGGTCCAGAGATCGCACCAGCTCGGGCACTCGCCGCCGAGCGGGTCGTGCCGCACGTCGCCGGCCCGCAGCCGCTCGGCGAGCGCGGTCGCCGTTCCGCGGGCGGTCTCGACGACGCCCCAGAACGCCTCCTCGTCGAGGTAGTCGTGCGAGACGTAGCCCCGCAGCGTCTCCGTCTCGGAGCCGCGTACGAGACCCCGCGGCCTGCGCGCTCCCGCGAGCGGCCGGTAGAGGCCTCCGAGCGGCTCGAGCCCGACGAGATCGCGCAGGACGAGCATGTAGAGCGGGATCTGCAGCCGCAGCTCGCTCTCGATCTGCCGCGCCGAGTACGCGCTCTTGCCGGACTTGTAGTCCTGGACGACCCCACGCGCGCCGAAGGGGTCGACGTCGATCCGGTCGATCTTCCCGGAAAGCGTGAGGCCGTCGCCGAGCTCGAGCCCGCGCTGCAGCTCCGGCGCGGCCCGCTCGCTGCCGAACGAGACCTCGAAGCGCCGCGGCACGAGCGGTGACGAGGATTCGCACTCCTCCTCGACCAGAGCTGAGAGATCTCGCCACAGCGTCTGCTCGAGCTCTCGTTCCTGCATCTCCGTGAGATCCATCCGGACGCCGGCGATCGACTCGTCGAGGCAGCGGCGCATGAGCCCGGTTGCCGCGTCGACGTGCTGCGGCTCGAGCTTCTCGACGCCCAGCTCCGCCGGCACGCGAGAGAAGAAGCGGTAGAGGGCGTTGTGGGCGACGCTGCCGCGCTGCTTCGCGTCGGGCTCGGCGTCGATCGTCTTCGGATCGAGGAAGCGCTCGACGAACCAGGCGGAGGAGCAGTCGGCGAAGCGCTCGAGCTCGGTGACGCCGAAGGAGGTGCGGGACCCGAGCTGCTCGAGCACGAGCGGATGCGTGATCCGCGTCGGCCGGCGAAAGGCGACGCGTGCGCGTTCGAGCCTCCGCTCCCAGCCGTTCGCGCGGGCGAGCGCCTCCGCCGACGCGGCGTCGTGAGCGGCGAGCTCGGCGAGCGCCCGCAGCCGCTCGCGCTCGGTGGGCGCCTCCTCGAGCGGCCAGGTCAGCGCCGAGAGCGGGCGCCGCCGCGTCCAGCGCCGCACGTCGTCGGCGTCGAACAGCGACTGGACGTCGTGCCAGAACGGGCTCGCCTCCCGCGGGCTGCCGTCGTCGTCAGCCGCCTCGCGCACGAGATAGAGGCGCTGGGAGCCGCGCGTGCATGCCGTGTAGAAGAGGTAGCGATCCTGCTCGACGGGGTCGGGCCGTTCCAGGCGCGCACCTCGCTCGTCGAGACGGCGCCGGGTCTCTTCGTCGAGGAACGGCGAGCCCGCGCCGCGCCGCGGCAGGCTGCCCTCCTCGAGACCGAGCACGAAGACCGCGTCGAAGCGCCGGGTGCGGGCACGCCGCAGTTCGACGACCGCCACGCGACCCGCGTCGTCCCCCGGCCGGCGAGGGAGCACGGCCCGCTCGATCGCCGTGAGGACGTCGTCGCTGCTCAGCTCTCCCCGGAGCTCGCGCCAAGCTTCGAGCTCCGAGAGCAGCCGCCTCAGCGTCTCGTAGGCCCGGAGATCCAGCCGGCTCGCGGCGTCGGCGGGCGGACGCTCGAGCCCGTACGCATCTCGCAGCATCCGCCCTGCGAGCTCCCGCACCGCTTCGACCGGATCGGCGGCGTCGCGCAGCTCGGCGAGCGCGGGCAGCGTCGCCCCGCGCAGCCGCTCCGCCTCCTCGACCACGCGTTCCGGCGCCTGCACCGCGCGCCCGCGCAGCCGGCCCTCGACGAAGTCCACCGACCGCCGCTCGAGGCCCGAGAACGGCGAGCGGAGGAAGCCGAAGAGGTCGGTCCGCGTCCCTCCTCGCCACGCGAACCGCAGCAGCGCGGCGAGGGCGTGGACGAGCGGCGTCTGCGTGAGCCGGAGCTCGCCGTCGACCGCGTACGGGATGCCGAAGGAGCCGAGCACCGTCTCGACCGCGCCGCGGATCCGCTCGTAGCCGGGGACGACGAGGCCGATGCCCTCGGCCGGCATGCCGCCGCGGGCGAGCGCGAGCACCTCCTCGCCGACGAGCTCGAGCGTGCCGCGGCTCCCGGCGCCTTCGAAGAAGCGGACGGCCCCGTCGAGTCGATGCGCCTGCCCCGGCTCGTCGGAGAACAGCGTGCGCTCGAGGTGCGCCAGGGCCGGCGGCGCGACCGCGGAGTAGCGAGGCGGCAGCTCCTCCAGAGCGCCGGAAGCGAGGCCGGCGAGATCCCCGGCCGTCCGCCGTAGCGCAGCGAAGGCCGGGCGTCCCGGCTCGTACGGGAGCGAGACCGTCACCTCGGTGCGGGCGGCGAGCGCCTCGAGCAGCGCCCACTCGGCGCCGGTGAGATCCTCGAAGCCGTAGGCGAAGACCGGCTGGCCGTGCCAGGCGCCGAGGTCGGTACGGAGACGCTCGACGGCGTGGCTGCGCAACAGGCCGCGATCCCAGCGTCCGATCCGCTCGAGCTCGTCGCGATAGCCGGCATAGAGCGCACCGAGCTCGCCTTCCACCGCGTCGGGCGCGAGGAGGCCCTCGTCGAGCTCGTCCAGCGTCCGCTCGAGGGAGTCGACGAAGCCCGCGCGCTCCGCGGAGCGCGCGAACCCGTGCAGCGTCGCGCCTCCCACGACCCGACGCACGAGGAGAGCCTGCTCCGCGCGGCCGAGCTGTCGGCGGGCCGCCGGCGAGTCGCCCGCGAGCCGGCGAAAGAGGTCGTCGAAGGTGCCGATCGCGCCGCCGAGCAGTGCGGGACGCCGCGCGAGCAGCTCGAGCTCGACACGGTCGACGTCCGCCCGGTTCGGCACGATGAGCACCGGCTCGGGCCCCCCACGGGAGTCGAGCGCATCGAGATAGCGGCCGAGCAGGAGCCCGACCTTGCCCGCGTTGGCGGGCCCCGCGATGAGGCGGAGCGGCACCCGCCTACGCTAGCGCTTCGGCCGGCTCGCGAAGCCTCCGTCTCCGCTCGCCGCGAGCCGCCGCTACGCGGTCAGCGCGGACTTCGGCTTGCGGCCGCGGCGGGCCACCGCGCGGCCCGGCATCTTGCCGGCGCACGTGTCGCAGAGGTCGGCCTGCTTCGCGCCGCGGCGCGCGTCCGTGAACGTGACCCGCATCACCGCGCCTTTGGCCTCGTCGACCTCGCTGCCGCAGCTGTCACAAACCAGCACCGTTTTCCGAGCCACCGTTGTCCTCCTTCGCAGAGCCGATTTACCGGGTAAACCTACAGAAACTCGGGCCTGCCCTATGCAGCTTCGCGTGCACGCCGGATTCGCCAGGAACGCAGGAGACTGAGCATCGCCTGTTCCTCCTGCGAGAGGGCTGCATCGCGGGCGTTCACGACCCGCAAATGCCGGGGCCGAAAATCGTCGATCGTTCGGCCCTCTAGGTACTGCTCGATGACCGCCGGCGAGACGTAGGAATCGCGTGTGACAGTAGGCGTATTTCCCAGCTGTTCCGCGACGCGCCGCATGACAGCGGTTATCGACCGCTTCTGCTCGTGTTCCGACTCGGGAAATCCGTGGCGGTCGACGCGCTCCGCGAAGCAGACGGCCGCGAGCAGGGTTCCGCCCCACGTCCGGAAGTCCTTGGCGCTGAACTCGTCCCCGAGGTAGATCTTCACGTACTCGTTGAGCCGCCTGTTCGTGAGGTTGTAGACGCGTCCCTCCCACTCGTACTTGAACACGCGTGGGCCCTTGATCTCGAGCAGGCGCCGGATGGCCGCCGCGAGGTCCGGATCCACGAGCTCGGTGCGGACGCGGATGCCGTGCTTCGCGGTAAAGGAGAGCCGGATCCGGCGGCCACGCACTCCGACGTGCCGGCGCAACAGCGTGGTGACGCCGAACGTCCCGTCGCGCACGTAGCGCTCCGATCCGACCCGGAACCAGCCCAGCTCGATCAGCCGGAGGGCGATGGCGGAGACGCGCTCCCGGTCGAACTCGTCCTGGTCGAAATGCACCGCCATCGCCTCACGCAGCGCCGGCAATGCGTCTCCGAAGCGGATCAGCTTGTCGTACTTGGCCTGCTCCTGCAGGGCCCGATATTCCGCGCTGTAGAGGTACTGCTTCCGGCCCGCGGCGTCGTAGCCGGTGGCCTGGAGCTTGGCCGTGGAGCGCGGGGAGATCGAGACGTCCTTCCAGGCCGGTGGGATGGCCAGCGCTTCGATCCTGGCCAGCTTCCGCTCGTCGGTGATCCGCTTGCCGCTGCTGTCGTAGTAGCGGAACGCCCCCTTTCGACCCTTTCGACTCCACGCCATGTCGTCCGGTTGTGGTCCGAGGGCCGAACCCGCAAACGCGGATACCATCGCCCGATGCGCGACGACCGGACGATCGTCGTCCTGGAAGGGGACGAGACGGGCCAGGAGCTGCTGGAGGAGAGCCTGCGCGTGCTCGAGCCCGGCGTGATCGGAGTCGAGCTCGACTTCCCCAGCTTCGATCTCTCGCTCGAGCGGAGGCGCGAGACCGACAACGGCGTCGTGCACGAGGCCGCGGCCGCGCTCCGCGAGCACGGCTTCGGACTGAAGGCGGCGACCGTCACGCCGGAGGGACGCGGAGACGTCGGGTCGCCGAACTTCATCCTGCGCGAGGAGATCGGCGGCAAGGTGATCGTCCGCACCGGACGGCGGATCCCCGGCGTCACTCCACTCGGCGGCGTGCATGCGCCGATCTCGATCGTCCGCATGGCCGTCGGCGACGCGTACGGCGCGAAGGAGTGGCGCGAGGGCGAGGGCGACGACGAGGTCGCGTTCCGCACCGAGCGCATCGAGCGCCGCATCTGCCACTCCGTCGCGGAGTTCGCGTTCCGCCAGGCCGAGCGCACGGGCGCCAAGGTCTTCGGCGGCCCGAAGTACACGGTCAGCCCGACGTACGAGGGAATGCTCAAGGAGGAGATGGACGCGGCGGCGGCGCGCCACCCGGACGTGCCCTACGAGCCGCAGCTGATCGACGCGACGTTCGCGCTTCTCCTCTCTTCCGCCGGCGACCCGCTCGTGATCCCCGCCCTCAACCGCGACGGCGACATCCTCTCCGACCTCGTCCTGCCGCTCTTCGGCTCGATCGCCGGCTCGGAGTCGCTGCTCGTCGCCTTCGAGGCCGACTTCGAGCCGGCCGCGATCATGGCCGAGGCGGCGCATGGGACGGCACCCTCACTCGAGGGGAAGAACGTCGCGAATCCGATGGCGATGATCCTCGCCGGCGCGGCGCTCCTCTCCCACGGCGGCGACGAAGCCCAGCAGGCAGGACGCGCGATCCGCGAGGCCTGCCTCGAGGCGGTCGCGCAGGGGGCGCGCACCGCCGATCTCGGCGGCCACCTCGGCACGACGGAGTTCACGGACGAGGTGATCGGACGCGTCCGCGCGAAGCTCGAGGTCTGGGCTGCGCTCTAGCCGGAGACCATCGCGAGCAGCTTCGCCATCGGCACGAACGTGAGCTTGTTCGAGCCTTTCACCGCGGAGCCGGTCGCGTAGACGAGGCCGCGCGAGTCGAGCGCCGGGGGCCAACCCGGGCGTCCTGAGCGGACGAGCGTCACGTCCTTGCCGGTGTCGAGGTCGACCAGATGTAGCCTGGACGGGCCCTGGACAGCGGCGAGTTTCCCGACGACCGAGAAGCTGACCTCGCCGCCGTAATGGTTGATCCCGACGGGCCACGTGTTCAGGAGGTCGCCGGTCGTCCAGTCGTAGACCTGCAGCGTGACCGTCGTCGGACCGGACGGCTCGAAGAGTCGCGTCGTCAGCACGACCAGCAGATTCCCGCTGATCGCGATCTCCGTGCCGGTCGTGTTCGCATCGGGCGGATCGAGTGCGACCTGCTGCAGCATGTCGCCGGCGGTGGAGTAGATGCTGACGCTCCGCGAGTCCGACCACGGGCTGGTCAGGAGGTCGGCGATGTGCCCGCCGTCCTTCGAGGACGCGACGATGGCGCCCGGCCCGCCCGCCAGCGGCGACAGGCCCCTGGACGTGACGAGGCTGAGCTGCTCGTCGGTGGCGGTGGTGCCGTTCGACCTCCAGGTGCTGACCGCGATCCCGTTCCCGGAGCCCACGAGCCCCTCGATCCAGCCGCCGTTCGTCAGCGTGGGATCGTCGACGCCGTGGCGGTACACGCTGTGGATCATCTTCGCCTTGCCGGAGATCGACGCCGTGTAGAGCTTCTCGCCTTCCTCGGTGTTGCCGAACTGCTGATCCTTGATCCACGCGACCCGCTTGCCGGCGATCGCGAGCTGAGACGTGAACCGGACGTTGTCGTACTTCCCTGCGACGACGGAGGTAGCGCCCGTCGCGATGTTCCAGACATGGATTCGATTGCCGCTCGCGTAGGCGACTCGGGGCCCGTCGATTGCGAGCTTCCAGATCGGGGTGGACGTCTTCTTGACGTTCCGCTGTGTCGGAGCCGCGCCGCCGGCCTGGGCGAAGAGGAGGAGCAGGGCCGGTGAGAGGAGCAACGCCGCCGTACGAAGCTTTTTCATGTCGCCGACCCTAAGCTCCCTTTGTTAGGAAGCTAGGGCGGTTTCTGTTAAGAAGCTGCGGCGGCGTGCCAGGTGTCCCAGCCGTCGGCCCAGGCGTCGACGAAGAGTTCCGCGGCGAGCGGGTCGAACTGGGTTCCCGCGCCGGCCTCGACCTCGGCGAGGGCATGCTCGTGCGTGAGCGCGAGGCGGTACGGACGCGGCGAGATCATGGCGTCGAAGGCGTCCGCGATCGCGAGGATGCGGGCCTCGATCGGGATCCTGCGCCCGCTCAGCCTCGCGGGGTAGCCTCCGCCGTCCCAGCGCTCGTGGTGGAAGAGGACGTACGGCAGCGCGTCGTGGAAGCGGCGGAGCGGCAGGACGAGCTCGGCGCCGGCGGACGGATGGCTCTTGATCTCGGCCATCTCCTCGAGCGTGAGCGGCCCGGCCTTGCCGAGTACCTGCGGCCGTACCTTGACCTTCCCGACGTCGTGGAGCGGCGCGGCCCAGCGCAGGGCGCGGATCCGCTCGCGATCCCAGCCCAGCTGCTGAGCGACCGGCTCCGCGAGCGCCGCGACGCGGGCGCCGTGGCCGAGAGTGTGGTCGCGCTGCTCGAGCGCGCGGGCGAGCGAGGCGAGCATGTCCGGACGCATTCCGCCTCGACGGCGCGATTCCTACCTCCCGCCCTCGAGCCCGCACGAGGGCATCTTCTCGCCCTTTGCCGCCGACTCGTGCCAGACGGCCTTGCCGCTCGCGTCCCGGGCGACGATCCAGGACTCCTGCGCGACGGGCATGTGCGTGTCGACGTAGACGTTGTCGATTACCGGCACCGTCACGATGGCGCGGCAGTCGGAGCGCGCGAGCACCTGAACGGAGCGGACACCGTCTGCGGCCACGCCGACGAGGTATTGCACGCCGGCGAGAGAGAGGTCTCGAGAGGAGAAGTAGACCGTGGACATGTCCCAGACGGGTCGAGCCTCGGATGGGAAATCCGCTGCGTCCAGAGGTCTCAGACAGCCGCCGTCGAGGCCCGGGTCCGTCTTTCCGGCCAGGTCCCAGTAGAAGCAGAGACTGTGGTCCCTCCTACGCGCTCCGTAGACGGTCAGCCCGTCGCGGGTGGCCAGCTGCACCAGGGAGCCGTCGGTCGCGCCGGTGACCTCGAGAGCATGCAGGGTCGTGGGGCCTTCTTGCCCAACCGGCGTCCCCGGATTGGAGAAGCCGAAGAGGCCGTCGAGGATCCCGCTGAACGCGAGCGCAGGAATCGCCAGCGCGAGAGCCAACACGGCGGCCAGGACGAGGCGCTTCGTCGGCCGAGCGCGCAGCGGCGGGCCTTCGCGGCGCGCCACGACCCGGGTGAAGGTCGCCTGGCCTTCCGGGCCGCGGGCGAGCTCGTCGAGGGCCTCGGGTGAGATCGGATTGAGCCGAGCGAAGAGCTCGATCGGGTCGGCAGTCTCGGTCGTCATCGCGCTTCCCTTCCGGTGTCGAGGCGGCCGGCGCCGCCGATGGTGGATCGCGACCCGCTCGGTCCGCCCAGCTCTCGAGCCAGGCGACGGCGAACTCGATGCAGTCGAACGCGACACGCCGCGTGCGAGATCCCGAGGACGATCGCCGCCTCGCGCGTCGTCAGGTCGTCCCAGGCGATCAGGCGCAGCAGCTCGCGGTCGGCTTCGGCAAGACCAGCAACGGAGTGAGATAGGCCGGTCAACTGCTCGTTGCCCGTGATCTCCGCATCGCCCGCGCGGCTCGTTTCTTCGAGAGCGTCGACGAGCGCCGCTCGTCTGCGTCCGCCGCGTCGTTCGTTGGCCAGCGTCTTGCGGGCGACACCGAGCAGCCACGGCAGCGGCTCTTCCGGCACTCGCTCCAGGCGGCGCCAGGCGACGAGGAAGACGTCGGCGACGACGTCCGACGCCACGCCGGCCGGCGCACGCCGGAGGACGTAGCCGAGTACTCGCCCGTAGTACGCCGCGTAGAGCGCCTCGAAGCGCGCTTCGGGCGGGTCTGGAGCACGAGACCGGGTCATCGGGAGAGGACTGTCCAGCTCGCGCCGGAGTGTTACCCGCGCGGGCTACTTCTTCCAGATGCCGCCGACCGGCGTGCCGGTACGCGAGAGCCCGAGCCGGGGCAGCTTCCACGCGTCCTCGATCGTGCGCAGAAGGCCGTAGTGGTTCGTCGCCTTCCTGAACGTCGAGCCGGGCCGCACCACGGGTCCGAGCGCGAGCGCCTGGACGCGGCCGCCGCCTCCCTCGTCGCTCGTCCCCTCGTCGAAGACGACGAAGGCGACGCCCCCGCGCAGCGCGCGCGAGTGCAGCAACGGCACGACGTGCGCCTCGAGCCAGGCATCGCCGGTCGCGACGGAGCAGTCGTGCATGTCGTTGCAGAGGTCCGGGATCACGAGCGAGAAGTCCGGCAGCCGGCGCCTGGCCAGGTCGCGGGCGAACCGCGTGAACGGGACGACGCGGCGACGGCGGGCCGGCGAGTCCGCGACGTCCCGGAAGTAGAGGAACGGGTCGTGCTTCTTCGCGTAGCGTCCGTCCGATCCACCCGTGAAGCCGGGATACGGCAGATCCTCGGCATACGTCTTCCACGTCTTCCCCGCGCGGGCGAGCGTGTCGGCGAGGCTGGTGCCTCGGACGAGGCAATCCGTGCAATCGCTCGAGATGCCCTGAGTCGAGCCGGAGACGAGCGCGAGGTAGTTGGGCAGGCTCGGATGGGCGACCGCGTCGTAGTTCGTCAGCGTGGCGTAGCGGCGCGCGAGGGCGTTGAACGTCGGCGCGTCGGGATTGCCGGCGATCGAGGTCGCCTCCTTGTTCTCGAACACGACGACCACGACGTGCGTGAAGGCCGGCACCCGCACCGAGCGCGGAACCGTGGTCGGAGCGGTTGCGCCGGCCGAGCCGCCGCCGCAGCCCGCCGCCACGAGCACGACGGCGAATGCGAGCGCCAGCCGCTGCGCTAGAGCCGACTCTCCAGCCACTTCTTGCCCAGGTGAGTGAAGAGGAAGACGATCAGCACGGCCGCCGCGATACCGCCGGCGGCGTAGATCCCGTAGCGCTGAATCGCGTCGGCGGCGGCGTGCCCGGCGTAATAGGCGACCAGGCCGACGGCGGTGGCCCAGCAGATCCCGCCGGCCGCGTTCCAGAACAGGAACTTCCACCATGGCATCCGGCCGATGCCGGCCACCCAGGCGGCCGTGTAGCGGAGCACCGTGATGAAGCGGCCGAAGAAGACGGTCTTGCCGCCGTGCTTCGCCATCAGCCGCTCGGCCGCCGGCAGGAAGCGTTCGGAGTACCGGCGCAGGAACGACCACCGCTCGAAAAGCTCGCGGCCGCCCAGCCGGCCGATCAGCCAGTAGCCGAGGTTGTCGCCGACGATCGCGCCGGCGGCGGCGAGCACGATCACCCACACGATCGAGTGATGCCCCTGCGAGGCGAGCACGCCGAAGGCGATCAGCGCGGTCTCGCCGGGCAGCGGGATCCCGAACGACTCGATCATGATCACCACGAACAGGAGCGGCAGACCGTGGCTCGTGAAGAAGTGCGTCAAGGTGCGTAGGCTATTCGCCGGATGAGGGTCGGCATTCCGCGCGAGACGACGCAAGGCGAGCGCCGGGTCGCGCTCGTCCCCGAGACCGTCGGGAAGCTCGCCGCGGCCGGCTTCGAGCTCGTGGTGGAGAAGGGCGCCGGCGAGGCCGCGTCGTTCCCCGACGACGCGTACACCGAGGCGGGTGCGGCCGTCGGCGACCCGTGGGAAGCGGACGGCGTCGCCAAGGTGCGCAAGCCGTCGGAAACGGAGCGCGACCGGCTCCGCTCGGGCCGGCTGCTGATCGGCTTCCTCGAGCCGCTCTCCGACGCGGCCGGCGTCGAGGCGCTCGCGACGCGCGGCGTGACGGCGTTCGCGCTCGAGTCGGTGCCGCGGATCACGCGCGCGCAGGCGATGGACGCACTGTCGTCGCAGGCGACGGTCGGCGGGTACAAGGCGGCGCTCCTCGCGGCGGATCGGCTGCCGCGCTTCTTCCCGATGCTGATGACGGCCGCGGGCACCGTCCCTCCCGCGAAGGTGCTCGTGATCGGCGCGGGCGTGGCGGGTCTCCAGGCGATCGCGACGGCGCGCCGGCTCGGCGCCGTGACGACCGGCTTCGACGTCCGTCCCGTCGTGCGCGAGCAGATCGAGAGCCTCGGCGCGAACTGGCTCGACCTCGGCGTGACGGGCGCCGAGGCCGAAGGCGGCTACGCACGCGAGCTGACGCCTGAGGAGATGCAGGCGCAGCAGGAGGCGCTCGAGGGTCGGATCGCCGACTTCGACGCGGTGATCACGACGGCCGCCGTCCCCGGCCGGCCCGCGCCGAAGATCATCCCCGCCTCGGCCGTCGAGGCGATGCGGCCGGGCTCCGTGATCGTCGACCTCGCCGCCGAGACCGGCGGCAACTGCGAACTGACGGAGCCGGGCGAGATCGTGGAGCGGTCCGGCGTGACACTCGTCGGGCTGACGAATCTCGCGAGCACGATGCCGTACCACGCCTCGACGCTGTACTCGCGGAACGTGCAGGCGCTCCTCCTCCATCTCGCGCCCGAAGGGGAGCTCACGCTGGACTGGTCGGACGAGATCACGAGCGGCGCCTGCGTCGCCGGCAAGCAGGAGGTAACGGCATGAGCGTAGGCTCGACGGAGCTCAACAAGGAGCGGAGGTGCCGGCTCTGCCGGCGCCGGGAGCGGACATGAGCCACGACGCGTTGCTCGTCTTCGAGGTCACGATCCTCGTGCTCGCGATCTTCCTCGGCTTCGAGGTGATCTCGAAGGTCCCGACCTTGCTGCACACGCCGCTCATGTCGGGCACGAACGCGATCCACGGCATCGTCGTGGTGGGCGCGATGATCGTGCTCGCCTCGGGGCACAAGGGGCCGTTCATCTGGATCATCGGCTTCCTCGCGGTCGTGCTCGGCTCGGCGAACGTCGTCGGCGGCTTCGTCGTCACCGACCGCATGCTCGAGATGTTCAAGAAGCGCGAGCCTCCGAAGCGCGAGGAGTGAGCTCGTGAGCACTCACGTCGCCAACGCGCTCTACCTGATCCCGATCATCACGTTCATCCTCGCGCTGCGCTACCTCTCCGATCCGGCGCGTGCGCGGCGGGGCAACCAGATCGGCGCTGCCGGGATGCTCGTCGCGATCGTCGTCACTTGGGTCAAGGCAGGCGGCGGGAGCTGGTGGGCACTCGTGATCGGGATGCTGATCGGCGGCGGCTTCGGCGCGTTCGCGGCACGCAAGGTGCGGATGACGGCGATGCCGCAGATGGTGGCGCTCTTCAACGGTGTGGGCGGCGGAGCGGCGGCGCTCATCGCGCTCGCAGAGCTGCACCGGATCCTGCCGCCGCCGGGCAAGCCCGAGTTCGACGTCTCGACCGCGATCGCGTTCTCCGGCCTGATCGGCGCGATCTCCTTCGCCGGCTCGATGGTCGCGTTCGCCAAGCTGCAGGAGCTGATCGGCGGCAGGCCGATCACGTATCCCGGCCAGAACGTCGGCAACATCGTCCTCCTGGTCGTGCTCGTCGCCTTCGCCGGCGCCCTGTCGGGCGGCGTGCAGGAGCAGTGGCTGCTCTGGGCCATCGTGGCCGGCGGTGCGATCTTCGGCGTCCTCTTCGTCCTCCCGATCGGCGGCGCGGACATGCCGGTCGTGATCTCGCTCCTGAACGCGTTCACCGGTCTCGCAGTCGCGATCGGCGGCTTCGAGCTGCACAACAACGTCCTGATCGTGAGCGGCATGCTCGTCGGCGCCTCCGGAACCCTGCTGACGATGCTGATGGGCAGGGCGATGAACCGGTCGATCGGCAATCTCCTCTTCGGCGCGTTCGGCAAGATCCAGGAGGGCGGCACCGCGGCAGCGGCGGTGGGGACGGACGGCGGCACCGTGCGCAGCGCGAGCGCGGAGGACGTCGCGGTGATGCTCGCGTACGCGCACAAGGTCGTCTTCGTGCCGGGTTACGGGCTCGCTGTCGCGCAGGCGCAGCATGACGTCCGGCAGCTCGCCGACCTGCTCGAGGAGATGGGCGTGGAGGTCTCGTACGCGATCCACCCGGTCGCCGGCCGCATGCCCGGCCACATGAACGTCCTGCTCGCCGAGGCGAACGTCCCGTACCCGCAGCTCAAGGAGATGGACGACGCGAACCCGGAGTTCTCGCGGACCGACGTCGCGGTCGTCGTGGGCGCGAACGACGTCGTCAACCCCGACGCGCGCAACAACCAGGGCTCGCCGATCTACGGGATGCCGATCCTCAACGTCGACGACGCGCAGACGGTCGTCGTGCTCAAGCGGTCGATGAACCCGGGCTTCGCCGGCATCGAGAATCCGCTGTTCTACAACCCGAAGACCGTGATGCTGTTCGGCGACGCGAAGGAATCGATCACCAAGCTCGCCGCCGACGTCAAGAGCCTCTGAGCAGCGCCTGAAGCGTGGCCCGCGAGGCCATGCTCAAGTCGACGCCCTCGAGCTCATGCGGGGCGAACCAGCCGACTTCCTGCGTCTCGTCGTCTCCGGGCCTCGGCGTGCCGGAGACGATCTCAGCCTCGTACACCGTGGAGACGATGCCGACTTCGTCGCCGTTGGCGTAGCGCCTCCGGTAGTCGGGTCCGCCGAAGACGCCGCGAATCCGGCGCGGCTCGACCTCGATCGAAGCCTCCTCCAGGCATTCGCGGCGCATCGCGTCGGCGGGGCTCTCGTCGGGATCGACCGCGCCGCCGGGCATCTGCCACCGCCCCTCGACGTGCCGGACGAGAAGCACGCGGCCGCCATCGTCCCGGATCAGAGCGGCCGCAGAGGGCACGAGCACGAAGTCGTGGCCGATCTTCTCGCGCAGCCGGCGCATGTACTCCGACATCCCCATCACGAGAAGCGCGCGGGATCGAGCAGCTCGAGCTGCGGCGACCCTCGCCCGAGGATCGCGTCCGCGACGAGCTCTCCGCACGCGAAGCCGAGCACGTTGCCGTGGCCGGAGTACCCGCCGGCGACCCAGACGCGCCCGTCGCGCCCGGGCACGGGCCCGACGAGCGGCAGCATGTCCTGGGTCAGCCCGAAGATGCCGGCCCAGCGATGCGTCACCCGCACCGGCGCGCCTGCGAGCTCGTGGAGGAACGACTCGAGCGACGACTGGATCCCCGGCGTGGTCTCCTCGACGTCGGTCAGCTCGTCGAGGATGGACGTGTCCCGGAAGCCGCCGAGCAGGATCCGCCCGTCGGGGAGCTGCTGCCAGTATTCGAAGCCCTGGCGCGCGTAGTGCGGGCGGTCGTAGAGGACGCGGTCGAGCGGCTCGCTCGCGATCACCTGGCCGCGGGTCGGCCAGATCAGGTCTGCGAGCTCGGAGACGAGACCGTGTCCGTAGCCGTCGGTCGCCACGAGGACGCGGTCTGCATCGAGTGCCTCGACATCCTCGACCGGGTCGTGCTCCCGGATCTCGGCACCTGCCGCTGCGGCGAGAGAGGCCAGGCGACGGACGAACCGCGCCGGCTGGATCGATGCGTCGCGGGGATGGAGGATCGCTCCGTGGAAACGGCCGGCTGCGCCGCCGGGCACATCGTCGAGCCATTCGGCCTCGAAGCCGTCCTCGCGCAGCGCCTCGTATTCGAGCCGGATGCCTTCCCGCTCCTCTTCATCGACGGCGAGGCGGTAGCTACCCGGACGCGTCACGGCGTCCCCGGCGAGCTCCGCGAGCCGATCGAGTGCGTCTTTCGTCCAGCTCCAGTACGACGCAGCCCTGTCCGCGCCGTACGTCTCCCGGGCGACGTCGTAGCGGGCGGCGCCGCCGCCGAGCGCGAAACCGCCGTTCCGGCCGCTCGCACCCTCGGCTATGCCGCGCGCGTCGTGCACGCGAACGCGAAGCCCTCCCTCGGCGAGCCGGCGGGCGGCAGCGCAGCCGGTGACTCCGGCGCCGACGATGGCGACGTCCGCGCGCCCGTCGATTGTCGTCTCGGGCCGGGCGGGGCTCGGCTCCTGCAGCCAGTAGGGGACGTCCATCCGCGGCCGAGGCTATCGCAGGCTTCGATAGATCCCCTCCTGAACGGTGACCTGTCCGTCGATCTCGAGCTCGACGAGCGCGCGGGCGATCTCGTCGGCGCCGAGGCCGGTCTTGCGGACAAGCTCGTCGGCGCCGGCGGGCAGGAGCTCCAACAGCGGCGAGCGCTCGCCGGTCGCGGGCTCCGGCTCGATTCCGAACGACGCAAGGACGTCGGCGGCGGCGGTCAGCGGCGCGGCGCCGAGCTTGAGCAGCGCATTCGTCCCGGCGGAGAGTGCGCTCGTGATCTCACCCGGCACCGCGAACACCTCGCGTCCCTCCTCGAGCGCGAGATCGGCCGTGATCAGGGCACCGCTACGCTCGCGCGCCTCGACGACGACGGTCGCCGCGGACAAGCCGGCGACGAGCCGGTTGCGAGCCGGGAACCGCCACGGCGCAGGCTCGACTCCGGGCGCGTACTCCGAGACGATGAGGCCGGCGTCTGCGACCCGCCGTGCGAGCTCGGCGTGTGCGGCCGGATAGTCGCGGTCGATTCCGCAGCCGAGGACGGCGACCGTCGCCCCACCCGCCTCGAGCGCGCCGCGATGCGCCTCGGCGTCAATCCCGCGCGCGAGGCCGCTCACGACGACGAGTCCCGCAGCAGCGAGCTCTCGTCCCAGGCTGCGGGCGACCGAGGCGCCGTACCCGGAGCAGGCGCGAGCGCCCACGATTGCGGCGGCGGGGCGCGCCAGCATCTCCGGCTCCGCTCCGCCACGGAGGAAGAGCCCGGCCGGCGGATCGTGGATCGCGCCGAGGAGCGGCGGAAAGTGCGGCGAGGAGCGTGGCAGGAAACGGTGTCCGGCAGTCGCGAGCCACTCGAGATAGGCCTGGCCGTCAAAGCGCCGCTCGAACCCGCGCCAGTGCTCGCCGCGCGGCGGCCGCACGAGGTGGGTTCCCGTCTCGGAAGCGAAGACGGCGAGCGCGAGGTCAGACACTCGCGAGCTCGTCCGGGGATCGATAGGAAAGAGCCTCGGCCACGTGCTCGGCCCGCACCGAGTCGGACTCGGCGAGCGCGGCAATCGTGCGCGCCACGCGGCCGACGCGCGCGTAACCTCGACCGGAGAGGTGCAGGCGGTCGGCAGCGCGGCGCA
>DATFCX010000008.1:0-10992 GCA_035252585.1 Gaiellaceae bacterium | reverse complement strand
CGGGAAGGAGGTCGCGGAGGCGCCGATCACCGAGGTGGTCGAGCCGCGCGCAGACCGAGCTGAGGCGTATCGCGCCGCGCGCGAGCAGCAACAGCGCTTGTACGACCTGCTCTACGACGCGCCGGCGTGAGCCCGCGCCAGGCTGCGCGCCGCGGCCGCGATGCCGTCGGCGTCGATGCCTGCCTCCGCGAGCAGCTCCGCCGGCTTGCCGGAGTGCGGCATCTCGTGCACCGCCAGCCGGACCACCGGTGGACGCTCGTCGGACTCCGAGAGCGCCGACAGGACCGCCTCGCCGAGCCCGCCCTCCGCCCAGTGGTCCTCGACCGTGACGATCGGGCACGTGAGCGAGCGCAGCGTCTCGGCGTCGAGCGGCTTGATGGAGTAGAGGTCGATCACGCGCGCCTCGATCCCCTCCTCCGCGAGCGTCTCCGCGGCCTTGAGCGCCTCGTGGACGGTGATCCCGGCTCCCACGATCGCGACGTCCTCGCCCTGCCGGAGCGTGCGGGAGCCGCCGATCTCGAACTCCTCGTCAGGCCCGTAGACGACCGGCGTAGCCGGGCGCAGCGTGCGCATGTAGACGATCCCGTCCGTGTCCGCCATCCGCTCGACGAGCCTCGCGGTCTGGTTTCCGTCGCACGGGTGCAGCACCGTCGAGCCGTGCACCGCGCGGAGTGCGGCGATGTCCTCGAGCGCCATCTGCGACGGCCCGTCCTCGCCGATCGACACGCCGGCATGCGAGCCGCAGAGGCAGTAGCTCGCGCGGCTGATCGCGGACATGCGGATGAAGTCGTAGGCCCGTGAGAGGAAGGCGGCGAAGGTCGAGGCGAAGGGCCGCCAACCGAGCACCTGCATCCCGACCGCGGTCGCGACCATCTGCTGCTCGGCGATGTACATCTCGAAGTAGCGCTCGGGGATCTCGTCGCGGAACTCATCGGCGTAGGTCGAGTTCGAGACCTCGCCATCGAGCGCGACGACGTCGCCGCGCGCCTTGCCGAGCGCCGCGAGCGCGTCGCCGTACGCCTTCCGGGTAGCGACCTCCTCGCCTAGCTCGTAGCGCGGCAGCTCCAGCGGCCCGCTCGGGAACTCGTGCTTCGAGGCTCCGGTCTCCGGCTTCCCTACCTCGATCTTCAGGTTCCGGACGCCGCCGAGCGTCGCGATCACCTCGTCGGAGTGGTCGAGCGCCTTGCCGTGGAAGCCGTTCTTGTCCTCCACGTCGGGGTCGCCCTTGCCCTTGATCGTCTTCGCGACGATGACGACGGGCTGCCCGGCCGTGTCGATCGCCTCGGCGTAGGCACGATCGATGGCCTCGACGTCGTGGCCGTCGATCTCGATCGTGTGGCAGCCGAAGGCGCGCGCCCGGTTCGAGTAGGAGTCGAGATCCCAGCCGTGCATGGTCTCGCCGCGCTGCCCAAGCCGGTTGACGTCGATGATCGCGACGAGGTTGTCGAGCTCGTAGAAGGCCGCGTGCTCGAGCGCCTCCCACTGCGAGCCCTCGGCGATCTCGCTGTCGCCGCAGAGCGTCCACACGCGGAACGGCAGCCTGTCGAGCCGCTTGCCGGCGAGCGCCATGCCGACCGCGTAGGGAAGGCCCTGGCCGAGCGAGCCCGTGGCGACGTCGACCCACGGGATCCGCGGCGTCGGGTGGCCCTCGAAGATCGAATCGAACTGCCGGTAGGAGAGCAGCTCCTCCTCCGAGATCGCGCCCGCCGCCCGGAACATCGCGTACATGAGCGTCGACGCGTGGCCCTTCGAGAAGACGAGCCGGTCGTTGTGCGGGTCGTGCGGATTCTCGAAGTCGTAGCGCAGGTACTTCGCGAGCAGGACGGCCATCAGGTCGGCCGCCGACATGCCCGAGGTCGGGTGGCCGGAGCCGGCTTTCGCGGCCGGGCGGATGGAATCGACCCGGAGCTGCTGCCCCAGCTCGCGCCAGAGCTCGACGTCGTTCACGCTCACGATTCTATGTACGGTCCCGCGCGTGAAGGTGGCGGTTGCCTTCGACCATCGGGGAGTCCATCTCCGCGAGACGATTCTCGACACCCTCCGCGAGGAAGGTCACGAGGTCGTCGACCTCGGCACCGACACGGACGCGGTGCGGATCGACTACCCGGACAAGGCCGCCGAGCTCGGCGCGGCGCTGAAGGACGGGGAGGCCGAGCGCGGCGTCCTCGTCTGCGGCTCTGGCGTGGGCGCCTCGGTAGCCGCGTGCAAGATCGTGGGAATTCGGGCAGCCATCTGTCACGACGTCTACTCCGCGCACCAGGGAGTCGAGCACGACGACATGAACGTCCTCTGCCTCGGCTCCGAGGTCGTGGGCCCGAGCCTCTCCGCAGACCTCGTGCGCACGTTTCTCGCGGCACGGTTCGACGGAGGAGATCGTTACGTCGCCAGACTGGAGAAGATCCGAAGGATGGAAGAAGGGATGCGGAATGGCTGAATCGAGACTCCACCAGCTGAGCGCGCGCGGGCAGTCGGTCTGGATCGACTACCTGTCGCGCGACCTGCTCGAGACCGGCGAGCTGAAGCGGATGATGAAGGAGGACGCCGTCGTCGGCGTGACCTCCAATCCGACGATCTTCCAGAAGGCGATCTCGCACGGCAACGCCTACGACGAGCAGGTGAAGGAGCTGCTCGAGGAGGATCTGGAACCGAAGGAGGTCTTCCTCCGGCTCGCCGTGCGCGACGTCGAGGCGGCGCTCGACCTGCTGGCGCCCGTGCACGAGGGGAACGCCGAGGACGGCTACGTCTCGATCGAGGTCGACCCGAACCTCGCCTACGACACGAAGGCCACGTACGACGAGGCGATCCGCCTGCACGAGTGGATCGACCGGCCGAACCTGTACGTGAAGATCCCGGGCACGGAGCCGGGGCTGAAGGCGATCGAGGACTGCATCGCCGCCGGCCGCAGCATCAACGTCACGCTCCTCTTCTCGCTCGAGATGCACAAGCGCTCGATGGAGGCGTACGTCGCTGGGCTCGAGCGGTTCGTCGAGGGTGGCGGCGACCCGGCGAAGGTTCGCTCGGTGGCGAGCTTCTTCGTCTCGCGCGTCGACACCGAGGCCGACAAGCGGCTCGAGGCGATCGGGACGGAGGAGGCCCTCGCGCTGCGCGGCAAGCTCGCGATCGCGAATGCGAAGCTCGCGTACGAGCGCTACCAGAAGGCGTTCTCCGGCCCGCGCTGGGAGGCGCTCGAGGCCAAGGGCGCGCTACCGCAGCGCTGCTTGTGGGCTTCGACCTCGACGAAGAATCCCGAGTACCGCGACGTGCTCTACATCGAGGAGCTGATCGGCCCGCACACGGTGAACACCATGCCGGAGGATACGATCCAGGCCTTCCAGGATCACGGCGAGGTGCGCGGCGACACGGTGCTCGAGGGAGTGGACGAGGCGCACCGGCTGTTCGAGGAGCTCGAGGCGGTCGGCGTCGACTACGACGACGTCGTGGCGACGCTCGAGAAGGAGGGCGTGGAGAAGTTCTCCCAGTCCTTCAGGGAGCTGCTCGACGGCGTGCGGGCGAAGCGCGAGGCCGTGGCCGCGTAGTCCGTGGAGCGCGCTGCTCTGATCGAGGGGATCTGGAACCGCGACCCGGGCGTCTGGACCGGCAGCGACGAGGCGGACTGGCTCGGCTGGCTCGACGAGCCGCTGCGCATGCAGAAGGCGCTCGACGTCTTCCTCCGCCTCGCCGAGTGGGTGCACGACGAGGCGGACGACGTCGTGCTCTGCGGGATGGGCGGCTCGTCGCTCGCTCCGGAGGTGCTGCGGCGCACGTTCGGCGTCGACCGGTTCCACGTCCTCGACACGACGCATCCCCGCGCGATCCGGGCGCTCGAGGCGAAGCTCGACCTCGAGCGGACGTTCTTCGTCTCCTCCTCGAAGTCGGGATCGACGCTCGAGACGCGCTCCCACACCGACTACTTCTGGGAGAAGACCGGCGAGCGCGGAGACATGTTCGCCGCCATCACCGATCCCGGCTCCGAGCTCGAGCATCTGGCCGAGGAGCGCGACTTCCGGGCGGTCATCCCCGGCGAGCCGTCGATCGGCGGCCGCTACTCGGCGCTCTCGCCGTTCGGGATCGTGCCCGCGGTGCTGATGGGCGTCGACGCGTCGCAGCTGCTCGCCCGCGCGCAGGAGATGCGTGAGGCGTGCCGCTCGACGGACGGCAATCCCGGCTACGAGCTCGGCAGCCGGTTCGGCGCGGGGTGGCGCGAGGGCCGCGACAAGATCTGCATCGGCGATGCCCCCGGAGACTTCGGGCTCTGGGCCGAGCAGCTGATCGCCGAGTCGACCGGGAAGCACGGGAAGGGGCTCGTGCCCGCCCCGGGAGAGTCGCCTGACGGCTCCGACCGTCAGGCCGCCGACCCGGAGCTCCCCGATCCGTACGCGCTCGGAGCCGAGTTCTTCCGCTGGGAGTTCGCGATCGCGGTCGCCGGCGCCTACCTCGAGATCAATCCCTTCGACCAGCCCGACGTGCAGGCCGCGAAGGACAAGACGAACGAGGTGCTCGCGACGGGCGAGGAGCCGGAGCTCGAGCCGGAGGGCTCGATCGAGGAGCTGCTCGCGCAGGCGCAGGAAGGGGACTATGCGTGCGTGCAGGCGTTCATCGAGCCGACGCCGGAGAACGACGGCCGCATCGAGACGCTCGTCGACCGGCTCCGCCGCGAGAGCGGCCTCGTCGTCACGCACGGCTACGGCCCGCGGTACCAGCACTCGACCGGACAGCTCCACAAGGGCGGCCCGAACACGGGGCTCTTCCTCCAGGTCGTCGACGACCAGGGCGACGAGCTGCCGATCCCCGGCAAGCCGTTCGGGTTCCGGCGGCTGATCCGAGCGCAGGCGGCGGGAGACCTCGAGACGCTGAAGGAGCGCGGCCGGCGCGTCGCGCGCATCCGATTGGAGGACGTGTAGCGATGCAGCTCGGGATGGTCGGCCTCGGCCGGATGGGCGCGAACATGACCGAGCGGCTGCGGGCCGCCGGTCACGACGTCGAGACCTTCGACCCGAACGTCGACTCGCGCACGGCGGGCTCGCTCGAGGAGCTCGTGCAGCAGCTCGACGCGCCGCGCTCCGTCTGGCTGATGGTTCCCGCGGGCATCGTGGACTCCGTCGTCGGCGAGCTCGCGCCGCATCTCGCAGACGGCGACACGATCGTCGACGGCGGCAACTCGTACTACGTCGACGACCTCCGCCGCTCCGGTGAGCTCCACGAAAAGGGAATCCACTACGTCGACGTCGGCGTCAGCGGCGGCGTCTGGGGACGCGAGCGCGGCTACTGCCTGATGGTCGGCGGCGACGACGAGGCCGTCGGCCGGCTCGAACCGGTGCTCGAGGCGCTCGCCCCGGGAGTCGACGCAGCCGTCCGGACGCCCGGCCGCGACGGCGACGCGGCACCGGAGGAGCAGGGGTGGCTCCACTGCGGCCCGCCGGGCGCAGGCCACTTCGTGAAGATGGTGCACAACGGGATCGAGTACGGCCTGATGCAGGCGTACGCGGAGGGCCTCAACGTCCTCAAGCACGCGAACATCGGCCTCCACGCGCAGGAGACCGACGCCGAGACGACGCCGCTGCGCGATCCCGACCTCTACAAGTACGAGCTCGACGTCGCAGCGATCACCGAGCTCTGGCGGCGCGGCTCCGTGATCGCCTCGTGGCTGCTCGACCTGACCGCGGAGGCGCTGCACGAGACGCCCGAGCTCGACGAGTACGCGGGCCGCGTGAGCGACTCCGGCGAGGGGCGCTGGACGGTGCAGGCTGCGGTCGAGGAGGGCGTCCCCACGCCTGTCCTCGCCGCCTCCCTGTTCGACCGCTTCGCCTCGCGCGGCGAGGCCGACTGGGGCAACCGCGTCCTGTCCGCGATGCGCAAGGGCTTCGGCGGCCACCTCGAGAAGAGCCCGGAGCAGTGACCGCCACTACGCCCGAGCAACGGGAGAACCCGCTCGCGGAGGGGCTCGCCCTGAGGCGGACGCCCGACCCGTGCGCGCTCGTCATCTTCGGCGCCTCGGGCGACCTGACGCACAAGAAGCTGATGCCGGCGCTCTACGCGCTCGCGGTGCGCCGCCTGTTGCCACAGCGCTTCGCGATCGTGGGAGTGGCACGCACCGACGGCGACGACGACGCGTTCCGGCAGGACATGGCCGCGGCGGTCAAGCAGCACGCTCGCGACCCCTTCCGGGAGGACGTCTGGGACGAGCTCGCCGCTCAGCTCCACTACGTCTCGACCGACTTCGCGGACGCCGGCGGCGAGGACAAGGTGCACGACCTGCTCGAGCAGCTCGACCAGGAGAGCGACCTCGGCGGCAACCGAGTCTTCTATCTCGCCGTCCCGCCGCCGGCCTTCCCGACCATCGTCGAGGCGCTGGGCAAGCGCCGCGGCGACCGGGGCTGGACGCGACTCGTCGTCGAGAAGCCGTTCGGCCACGACCTCGAGTCGGCGAAGCAGCTGACGGCGACCCTGCTCGAGTATTTCCGCGAGGAGGAGATCTTCCGGATCGACCACTACCTCGGCAAGGAGACGGTCCAGAACATGCTCGCCCTTCGCTTCGCGAACGGGATCTTCGAGCCGATCTGGAACCGGCAGTTCAGAGACCACGTCCAGATCACGATCGCGGAGTCGACCGGGATCGAGGCCCGGGCCGGCTACTACGAGCACGCGGGCGCGATCCGCGACATCTTCCAGAATCACCTGCTGCAGCTGCTCGCGCTCACCGCGATGGAGCCGCCCATCGACTTCACCTCCGACTCGGTGCACAACGAGAAGGTGAAGGTGCTCCGCGCGCTGCACACGCCGGGGCCGAAGTCGGTGGTGCGCGGCCAGTACGGCCGCGGCTTCGTCGAGGGCGAGGAGGTCGTCGCCTACCGCGAGGAGGACGGCGTGGCGGCCGATTCGATGACGGACACGTACGTCGCGGCGAAGCTCTACGTCGACAACTGGCGCTGGGCCGACACCCCGTTCTACGTCCGGATGGGCAAGCGGCTCGCGCGGCACGAGACGACGATCGCGATCCAGTTCAAGGCCGCTCCGCACCCGCCGTTCGAAGAGGCGGCGGCCGAGGGACTGCGGCCGAACGTCCTCGTCGTCCACGTGCAGCCGGACGAGGGCGTCTCGCTCGCGATCGGCGCGAAGGTGCCCGGCCAGGGGATGACGATCCGCACCGTGCACATGGACTTCCTCTACGGCGGCGCCTTCCGCACCGGGATGCCGGAGGCGTACGAGCGGCTCATCCTCGACACGATGCTCGGCGACTCGACGCTGTTCACGCGGGCGGACGAGGTGGAGGAGCAGTGGCTGCTCGTGGACTCGATCGTCGCGGCGTGGCAGCGCGACCGCCCCGCGTTCCCGAACTATCCCTCGGGGTCGTGGGGGCCGCCGAGCGCCGACGAGCTCCTCCACCGGGACGGCCGGTCGTGGCGACGACACTGAAAGAGCGAACCTGGTTCGGCGAGGACGTCTGTCTCGCCGACGTGGACACGGCGCTCGCACGCCTGCGGGCGCAGGCGGCCGCCGAGACCACGAGCATGCGCACCTCGGTGATGACGCACCTCGCCTGGGTCCCGCCCGCCTGGGTCGAGCCGGCGCGCGCGGCGCTCGAGGGGATGGCCGAGCGGCATCCGTCGCGGACGATCCTGCTCTTCCCCGAGCCCGACGCGCAGGACAACCGGATCGACTGCGAGGCCAGGGTCGAGCGGTGGGAGGTGCCGGACGCCGACCGCGGCCTCGTGACCGAGGTGATCGAGCTGACGCTGCGCGGCGCACGGGCGAAGGCGCCGGCGAGCATCGTCGAACCGCTCCTCATCTCCGACCTGCCCGTGTTCCTCCGCTGGCGCGGCGAGCCGAGGTGGGGATCGCCCGAGCTCGACCAGCTCGTCGACGTCACCGACCGGCTGATCGTCGATTCGACGGAGTGGGACGACCTGCCCGGCTCCTACGGGCGACTCGCGGACCTCTTTCCGCGCTGCGCCGCCTCGGACATCGCGTGGGCGCGCACCTCGCGCTGGCGCTCGCACCTCGCGACGCTCTGGCCGGCGATCGGCGGCGTGCAGACACTGAGCGTGCGCGGGACGGCGGCGCAGGCCTGGCTCCTCTGCGGCTGGTTGCGCTCCAGGCTCGGGCGGGACGAGATCGCGCTCGAGCACGATCCGGCCGAGGCGCTCGAGAGCGTGTCGCTCGACGGTGAGGCCGTGTCGCTGCCTCCGGGCGACCCGCCGGCGCCGAGCGACGTCCTCTCCGACGAGCTCGAACGCTTCACCCCGGATCCGGTGTACGAGGCCGCCGTGCTCGCCGCGGGCGCCGACGCCTGAGCGCGGAGCCAGGTCCTTCCTTGTAACAGACTGTTACTTGGGTTTTGCGTGCCGTTTCGGCGCGCGGCCGCAACAGTGCCGTGACGCTTTGGGCGCGATCCTGGCGGCGTGCTCTCCTTCGCTCCGCGGATCCCGCGCCGTCTCCTCGACGAGATCGAGCGGCAGTCGCGCCGGGCGGTTCCCATCGCGGAGATGAACCGCTGCGTCGGTCGCGCAGCCGACGAGATGGGGCTCTACAGGCCGAGTTACGAGCAAGTTCGGGTCCTCGTGCACATCGCACGACGCCTTCGCCGGCGCGGCCCGCTACCCGTCTCCACTGTCGCGCTGCAGGTGGCCTTTCGGGTCAAGCCGCCGGAAGCAATCCTGCTCCGGCTCGCCGCGCCTCCAGCACCTCGACTCCGTGACCGCAACCAATCCAAGTAACAGTCTGTTACGAGGAAAGACGGGTCCGCTCGAGTCCCAGTAAAGCCTCGAGCAGCCGACCCGCGGCGAGAACGCGCGTGTCCGCACCCGCCGGCCCGGCGAGCTGGACCGACGCCGGCAGGTCGTCCTCCGCGGGCCCGCACGGGAGGGCGAGCGCCGGCCAGCCGAGTGCGCTGAACGGGTACGTGAGCGAGATTCCGCCGGCCCGGATCTCGAGCTCGTCCACGTCCGCAGGCGGCGCGACGAACGGGATCGTCGGCGCCACGAGCAGGTCGAGCTCGCCGACCATCTCCGCGAAGCGCTCCTTGTACTCGACACGCTCACGCTCGGCGGCCGCCGCCTCGGCGTCCCGGACCCGCAGGCAGCGTTCGATCTTGCCGCGAACGTTGTCGCCGTAGAGCTCCTCGTTGTCCGGGAAGAGCGCGCGGTGGACGTCGGCCACCTCCCGCATGAAGTCGGCGCGGTTGGGCGGCGCGAGCGGCAGGTCGATCTCGCGTCGCCGCGGGAAGAGCGCGGCGGCCTCCCGCACACGCTCCCGCACGAACGGATCGGCACGGTCGAGCCAGGCGACGCCGACCTCGAGCTCTTCGAGCGATTCGAGCTCGACCGGCTCGAGTCCCCGCGCGAGCGTCCGCAGCAGCCGCTCACAGCCCTCCACCGTCGCCGCCATGGGGCCGACGACGTCGAAGCTCGGCGCGAGCGGGAAGCAGCCGTCCACCGAGACGAGCCCGTGCGTCGGCTTGAGCCCCGCGATCCCGCACCAGGCTGCCGGGATCCGGATCGAGCCGGCGGAATCGGTGCCGAGAGCGAGCTCGACGTCGCCGGCGGCGATCGCGGCCGCCGAGCCGCCGCTCGAGCCGCCCGCGAGCCGTCCGGGCGCGACCGGGTTCGGAACCGTGCCGAAATGCACGTTCTGCGAGGAGATCCCGTAGGCGAACTCGTGCAGGTTCGTCTTCCCCGCTACCGCGAAGCCGCCGGCCTCGAGCAACAGCACCGACTGCGCGCTCACGGCCGGCACGTGGTCGGCGAAGAGAGCCGAGCCGTACGTCGTCGCCAGTCCGGCCGTGTCGAGCAGGTCCTTGACCGCCACGGGCTCGCCGGCGTCCTGCGCACCGTCCCGGCGCGCCAGCCAGATGCCGTCCACTACTGGAAGTGGAGGTAGAGCAGCGCGATCCCGACCGTGCCGGCGAAGAGCAGGACGAAGACGCCGAACAGCATCCAGCCGAGGCGAACGTTGCGGCGCGCGAGCTCGGGGTTCATCAGAACGCAGCGTCCACTGCCAGCGCGGCGAAGAGCAACGCGAGGTAGAGGAGCGAATAGTGGAAGAGGAGCATGGCCCGCCGCGGCGTCGTCTCGCGGCGCAGCCACTCGGCCAGCCAGACGAAGACGGCACCGAGCGCCAGCGCACACACCACGTAGACCGGCCCGGCACCGCCCCAGCCCCACGGCAGCAGGGTCGCCGCCACGAGCGCGAGCGAGTAGAGCACGATCTGCCTCGCGGTGGCCCGCTCGCCTCGCACCACCGGCAGCATCGGCACGCGCGCGTTCGCGTAGTTGTCCTTGATCAGCAGCGCGAGGGCCCAGAAGTGCGGCGGCGTCCAGACGAAGACGATCGCGAACAGGATCAGCGCGGCGATCCCGACGTGGCCGGTGGCCGCTGCCCAGCCGACGAGCGGCGGCACCGCGCCGGCGGCCCCGCCGATCACGATGTTCTGCGGAGTCGAGCGCTTCAGCCAGCGGGTGTAGACGAGGACGTAGAAGAGATTGCCGACGAGCGCGAGCGCCGCCGTCAGGACGTTCACCGTGCTCGCGAGCAGCACGAAGGAGAAGGCCGAGAGCGCGAGGCCGAACTCGAGCGCGCGACTCGGCGCGACGCGACCCGAGGCGACCGGACGCGAGCGCGTCCGCTTTCCCATCAGCGGGTCGATGTCGCGGTCGAGGACGTGGTTGAGCGCCGACGCGCCCCCGCACGCGAGTGCGAGCCCGAGCAGCGCCGCGCCCGCACGACCTGTCCCGGGCCACCCGCGCGCGCCGGCGATCATCCCGCAGAAGCCGGTGATCAGGAGCAGCGACATGATCCGCGGCTTCGTCAGCGCCACGTAGTCGCGCCAGGAACCCCACGCCACCCGATCGCCCCGGAAGCTCTCGGCGACGACGATCACGAGCGCGGCCAGCGCGAAGGCGGCGAGGCCCGAGTGCGCGTGCGGGGCGGGAACCGCCGCGGCGCCGGCGAACAGCGCGCCCGCGGCGAACGTGGCGGGCACGAGCCGGCGGTGCG
>DATFCX010000007.1:0-33904 GCA_035252585.1 Gaiellaceae bacterium | reverse complement strand
CGGATCACGGCCGACGACGTCCGGAGGGCCGCTACCCCCGCGGGGACCGGCGCTACGCCGGCTCCGCCGGCGCGCGGCCGCGGCGACGTCACGACCGTCGAGCCGACGCCGACCCAGGCCACGATCGCCCGGCGAATGGCGGAGTCGGCCGCGACGATCCCGGTCTTCACGGTCTCCGTGGACGCCGACGTCTCCCAGATCGTCGCCCAGCGCCGGGCCGCGCGGGACGAAGGACGCTCGAACGCTCCGTCCCTCAACGACTTCATCGTCAGGGCTGCCGCGATCGCGCTGGGCGAGCTTCCCCGTTTCAACGCCTCCTGGGTGGACGGACGGATCGAGCTCTACTCCCGGGTGAACGTCGGCATCGCCGTCGCGACGGAAGACGCGCTGCTCGTGCCAGTCGTCGCGGACGCCGACCGGCGCACTCTCGTCGAGATCGCCGCGGAGACGCGCCGGCTCGCCGACGCGGCTCGGCTCCGGACGCTGCGCCGGGAGGACCTGCAGGGTGCGACGTTCACGGTCTCCAACCTCGGGATGTTCGGCGTGCGCTCGTTCACGGCCATCGTCGACCCGCCGCAGGCCGCGATCCTGGCCGTCGGTGGCGTCCGGCGCGAACCCGTCGAGGAGGGCGTAGGCATCGCGTTCCGTGATGTCCTGACACTCACCCTGAGCTGCGACCATCGCGTCGTCTACGGCGCCGACGGTGCCCGCTTCCTGTCCCGGCTACGCGAGCTGCTCGAACAGCCGCTCGCTCTCGCGCTCTGATGGCGCCGGTCGCCTTTCGCACCGCAGTCCGCGACGCGCTCGACGAGGAGCTGGCTGCCGACGAGCGCGTGATCCTCTTCGGCGAGGACGTCGCGGTCGCGGGCGGCGTCTTCGCGACGACGCCGGGCCTGCACGAGAAGTACGGGTCCGCGCGGGTCTTCGACACGCCCATCTCCGAGCTCGCGCTGGCCGGTGCGGCCTTCGGCTCGGCCGTGACAGGGCTGCGGCCGGTGATCGAGATCATGTTCGGCGACTTCCTCACGCTCGCGATGGACATGCTCGTGAACCAGGCCTCGAAGTACTGGTTCCTCACCCAGGAGCAGGTCAGCGTGCCTCTCGTGATCCGTTCGGTGGTCGGCGCGGGCGGCCGGTTCGGCGCGATCCACTCGCAGATGCCGGCCTCCTGGTTCATGGGCGTTCCCGGCCTGAAGGTCGTCGCGCCGTCGACACCGGCGGATGCCAAGGCGCTCCTGAAAGCGGCGGTGCGCGACGACAACCCGGTCCTCTTCTTCGAGCACAAGCGTCTCTACGGGCTCGAGGGCGAGACGAACGGCGAGGTCGGCCAGCTGGGGGAGGCCGCGGTCGTGCGGGAGGGCTCCGACGTGACGATCGTGACCGCGATGAAGGGCGTCCACGACGCACTCGAGGCGGCCGGGCGGCTCGAGCAGGAGCGGGTCTCGGCCGAGGTGATCGACCTCCGCACGTTACGTCCAATCGACACCGAGACCGTGCTGACCTCGGTGCGCAAGACGAACCGGATCGTGATCGTGGAGGAGGGGCCGCTGACGGGCGGCTGGGCCGGCGAGGTCCTCGCCTGCGCCACCGAGCAGGGGCTCGGCTACCTCGACGACGCCTGGCGGATAGCCACCCCGAATACGCCCATTCCCTACAGCCCGCCCCTCGAGGACGCATTCCTGCCGGGCTCCGACCGGATCGTCTCCGAAATCCTGCGGCGGCTACGGTGAGCGCATGACGACGACCGACCGCAGCCTCGAGCCGTCGAAGGTCGGCAGCCGCCTGCGGGCGGAACGGGAACGGCGCGGCGTCAGCCTGCGCGAGCTCGCCCGCCGCGTCGGCGTGTCGCCGAGCCTCGTCTCCCAGATCGAGCTCGACCGGGTCAATCCGTCCGTCAGCACGCTCTACGCGCTCGTCACCGAGCTCGGGGTGACGATGAGCGACGTCTTCGGAGACGAGACGCAGCCCGGGCCGCAGGTCGTCCGCGAGAGGGCAGGCCACGACGGGCTCGTCGCGACCCCCGAGACTCGCAGCGTCCTCAACCTGGCCTCGGGCGTGCGCTGGGAGAGGCTCACGCCGCACAGCGACCCGGAGGTGGAGTTCCTCCACGTGGTCTATCCGGTCGGCGCCGAGTCGTGCTCCGAGGACGCGCTCGTCACACACGGTGGACGGGAGTACGGCTACGTGTCCAGCGGGACGCTCGGCGTACGCGTGGGCTTCGACGAATACGTGCTCGGCCCCGGCGCCTCGATCGCCTTCGACTCCTCCTCGCCCCATCGCCTGTGGACGATCGGCGACGAGCCGGTCCGCGCGATCTGGGTCGTCATCGGGCGCGCGGCCGACCCGCGCGCGTAGAGCTAGGCCGACGCCTCGCTGGTCGTGGCGGGCACGGGCGCGACGCGCCGTCTCGCGTTGCGAGCCCGCGCGATCAGCTCCGGGGCCTGGTAGAGCACGAGGGCGAGGAGGATCAGGATGCCGATGGTCATGTCGGCGTACTCCGCCGGCTGCTGGAAGAGCGGCAGGACGTTGTCGATCTCGGTCAGGAAGAAGGCCGCGAGCAGCGCTCCGAAGAACGAACCGCGCCCGCCGGCGAGGCTTGCGCCTCCGAGCACGGCGGCCGCGATGCTCTCGAGGGCCTGGTTGCCGATGATCGGCGATCCGATCTGCACCTCGGCCGTCAGGTAGAAGCCTGCGATCGACGCCAGCACCGAGCAGGCCACGAAGGCGAGGAAGATGATCCGGCCGGCGGACATCCCGAGGCGCCGCGACGAGGTCGCATCCAGGCCGACGGCCCGCAGCGCGAGACCGCCGCGGGTGCGGTAGAGCCACAGGTCGGCGAAGAGCGCGAGGGCGACCACGCCGATGAACGCGTAGGGCACGAAGCTCACGCTCGAGTTGAGCACGTTCGTGACATCGGTGTTGACCGGCCCGGTGGGGTAGGCACGCAGCGCCAGCGAGGCCCCCTGGAGGACGCTCAGCGTGCCGAGGGTGGCCACGATCGAGGGCAGCTTGAGCACGCGGATGAGGAACGCATTGAAGATCCCGGTGGCCATCCCCACCCCGACGAGCGCGAGCGCGCCCGGGATGAGCCCCGCCCCCGACATGGTCGGGGTAAGGGTGAACGAAGCCGTGACGACGCACATCGTCATCAGCGCCGCGACGGACACGTCGAAACCGCCGACGAGGAGCGCGCAGACCTGTCCCAGCGAGACGATCACGAGCGGCATCGCCTCGAGCAGCAGGCTGTTCAGGTTGAGCTTGCCGAGGAACTCCGAGTGGTGCGCCTGCGTGTACGCGCCGAGGGCGACGATCAACGCAGTCATCAGGGCGAGCGGCAGCCAGCCCCGTCTCACGCGGCGCTCCCGTGCGCGCTGGAAACCGTCCTCTTCGAGCCGACGATGGCCTCGACGATCCGCCGCTCGCCGAGCTCGTCACCGGGGATCTCCTCGACGATCCGCCCGCGTGACATCACGATGACGCGGTCGCACAGCCCCGCGAGCTCGATCGGGTCGCTGGACTTGACGACTGCGGCGACGCCTTCCCTGGTCTTCGCCCGCAGCGCTTCGTAGATGTCGAATCGCGCTCCGACGTCCACGCCCTGCGTCGGCTCCTCGGCGAGGATCACCTTGACGTCGCCGCGGAGGAACGGTCGCATGAGCGACACCTTCTGCTGGTTGCCGCCGGAAAGGGACTGGATCGGCTGCTCGGGAGAGGCCATGCGGACGCGGAGCCGAGCGGCGAGGCCGCGGATCGCGCCGCGCTCGCGGCGGCGGCCGACGACGCCGAGCCTGGCCAGCCGGCGCAGCACCTGAACCGTCGCATTGGCCCGCACGCTGAGGACGGGAAACAACGCCTCACCGCGGCGGTCGCCGCTGAGAAGCACGACTCCGGCGCGCAGCGGGCCGAGTGGGGTGCGAGTGTCGAGCTCCCGTCCGTCGCACGAGGAGGTTCCCGTTGCGCGCTCGACACCGGCCAGAGCCCGGAGAAACTGCACCTGGCCGTTGCCCTCCGCGCCGGCGAGGCCGACGATCTCGCCTTTCCTGACGGCGAGGTCGACCGGGCCGAACCGCTCGCCGCGCAGGCCGGAGACGGAGAGCAGTACCTCGGCCTCCGCATCCGGAGCCGGCCGATCCGGAAAGGCGACTTCGAGCGGGCGTCCGATCATGAGGGCGATCAGCTTCTCCTCCGACACGGATTCGGCGTCGAACGTCCCCTGGCCGACGCCGTCGCGGAGGACGGTGACCCGGTCGGCGACGGACAGCACCTCGGGGAGCCGGTGGCTGACATAGACGATCGCGACGCCCGCGCGGGCCTGTTCCAGGACGAGGGCCTGGAGCTTGCCGACGGCATCCGGCCCGAGGGCCGTGGTCGGCTCGTCGAGGAGCAGCACCTTGGGCCGGGGCAGGAGCGCCTTGACGACCTCGAGCAGCTGCCGCTCGGCCAGCGACAACGTGCCGATGGTCGCGTCCACCGCGATGCCGAGCTCGAACGGCGCGATCGTCTCCTTCGCCCAGCGCTCCGCGCGCCGGTGAGGCGGGCGATCCTTCGGCGGCAGGGCGAGGTAGAGGTTCTCGGCCACCGTCAGGTCGAGCACGTGCGAGTAGTCCTGGTACGCGATGCCGAGCCCGAGTCGCCGGGCCCTGGCGGGCGAGGGCCGCCGCAGACGGGCGCCGGCGATCTCGACGACTCCCTCGTCCGGCGCGAGGAAACCGCTGGCGATGCCGAGCAAGGTCGACTTCCCGGACCCGTTCTCTCCGACGAGCGCGTGGATCTCGCCCTCGCGGCATTCGACGCTGACGTCGTGCAGCGCCTGTACCGCTCCGAACGCCTTCGAGACGTGGGCGAGCGACAGCGCCACGGGGCGGGCGGGTCCGGGAGTCGACATTGCGGGATCAGCTATCCGCTCTCATCTCCTAGGGGTACATCCGATGCAGGAGCTTGAGCGGGATCAACGACGACGCAGACGCCTGCTGCGGATAGCCCTTGATGCACATGCTCCGCTTGGACTGCTGCTGCAGCTTGATCGGGAACACGATCGTGGGCGGGATCTTCGCGCCCTTCAGCTGCATCATGTCCGCGGTCAGGGCGACCCGGATCTGCGGATTGCCGGACGTGTAGTAGTAGATCTTGAGCTTCGGGTTCTTCAGCTTCTTCGCGAGGCAGCCGAGTGCGTCCTCGTCCGTCCTGTAGGTGAAGACGCCCTGGTACTTGATGCCCGCCGCCTTGTAGGCCGCGTAGCCGCCCGCAGCCATGAACGCCGAGTCCTCGTAGCTCAGACCCTTCAGGTTCGGGTACTTCGCCAGGATGCCGGCGACGATGCCCTGGACCTTGGACGGATCCCAGTTCGTCGGATCGTTGGCGATCACGTGGATCGAAGGCTTCAGCGCGTTCTGCTCGCACTTCTGCCAGCTCGTCGAGAGCGGGTTTCCGGGGAAGCCGCCCATGAAGGCGATGTCACCGGAAGGCACCTGCTTGTTCATGACCTTCGCGAAGGCCTTGCCGAGCTTGCAGGTGTCCTCGCCCACGACCGTCGTGTAGTTCTTGCCGGGGCCTGTCACATAGCCCCACGCGTACGTGGAGACCGGAATGCCGGCCTTCTTCGCCTGCTGGAAGACCGGAAGCATGGCGTCGCCGAAGTCGGGATAGGTGACGATCGCGCTCACCTTCTGAGCGATCATCGACTTGAAGTCGGCAATTGCCTGGTTCAGGTCGGAGTGCGCGCTCCGGTAGATGATCTTGCCGATCTGGGGGTACGTGAGCGCCTGGAGGATGAACTCCATCTTCGACATCTGGCGGAAGACGTTCTCGCCGAAGCCCTCGACGTACGCGACGGTGAGCTTGCCTCCCGTCCCGGTCTTGCACCCGTTGTTCTTCCAGCATTTCAAGGCCAGGCCGTAGTTCACCTTCTTCGTCGAGCGGCCGAGACCGGCCAGTGCGACGTTGCGCGGCTTCTTCGACTTCGGGATCAGCTTGGCGGAGAAGAGGGCGTGCGAAAGCGTCTTCGACGGCGCCTTGAAGACCTCGCCGAAGCCGTGACCGCTGCCGATCATCTTGCCGCCCTTCCCGACGAACCCGGACGGCCCCTTACCCAGGCCCGCCGTGCTGCCCCCGGCACCTTGCGCGACCGCCACGGCCACGAGCGCCGCCGCGATCAGGAGCGCGAGCGCGACGAAACGCGGACGCCTCCTCGTCATGTGCGACTCCTTCCCTCCGTGCATGTACTGCCTCCTTTCGAGCCTCAACTCTCCGGCCCACCTGTCGCCGCGCGCGGCGCCGGCCGGGCGGGTCGCATCCACCGGCCGAGCAACGACGCGACCCGATCACCCGAGACGACCATCCCGGCGAGGATCGCCCCTCCGAAAACGACGTACTGCATCGCCGCCGACAAGCCGACGATCAGCAGCATCTGCGTGAGAAACGTGAGGGCGAGCGCCGCGACCCAGGTCGACGTCGCGCTGGCGAGCCCTCCGGACAGAGCGGCACCCGCGATGACGACCGCGGCGATCGGCGCCAGCAGATACGACGAGCCGAACGTGGGGTCGATGCTGCTCGAGACGCCCGCGAGCAGCACGGCCGCGATCGCATAGAGCGCGCCGGCCGCGGTATAGGCGAGCACGACGTGAGAGCGGACGCGAAGCCCTGCCATCCAGGCCGCGCGCGGGTTCGCTCCGACCGCCTGGAAGTTCCGGCCGATCGTGCTGTAGCGAAGCACGAGCGCCACCACGATCGTGATCCCGAGACCCGTCCAGAAGACCGCGCTGACCCCGAGCGGCTTGCTCGTCGCCCAGGAGGACAGCGCGCCGGGGACGTAGGGGTTGGACGTGACCGAGTCGCGCGAGTACTTGCTGCTCCAGGCCAGCACGACCTGCCCCACCGCGAGCGTCACGATCAAGGGGTTCAACCGGAGCAGGCCGACGAAGACCCCGTTGGCGAAGCCGATCAGCACTCCCATCCCCAGGCAGGCGGGGATCGCGAGCCACAGCCGGTGGTCGGAGCTCGCTCCGATGCCCACGATGAGATTGCCGCCGATCGAAATCACGCCCGGCGTCGAGAGGTCGATGCCGGCGTGCATCACGACCAGCATCTGTCCGAGCGCGGCGACGGCGAGCACGGTCGTGTACGGCAGGACGTACGACCAGGACGTGTTGCCGAAGGCCGACGGCGCCTCGAACGCGGCGGCGATTCCCAGCGCTGCGGTCGCCAGCCAGACGGGGAGGAAGCGCGCGCCCAGGAGGGCATTGGCCCCCAGTGCTCGTCCCGACGCACCCACCGACCCTCGGAACCGGGCCGGCAATGGAGGGCTGGCCTCATCCACGACCACCATTCTGAGCAGGTACAGCGAACAGTGTCAATGATGGCTGAACGACTCGGCCGCATTCCGCCGGTCGCGTTGACGCGCAGGCGCCGTTCCGTTTATGGTCGCTGTACATGGGGTGGCGCGCCAACTGGTCTGCTCTCACGAGAGCCGCAAGCGTGCTGCCGCATCCATTCCTGTCCGGTCGGCCAAGGAGAGAGGCATGAGCTCGCAGCGGCTGTTGATCCGCAACGGCTTCGTCGTCTCGATGGACCCAGACGTCGGCGACGTTCCGCACGGCGACGTCCTCGTCGAGGACGGCAAGATCGTCGACGTCGGGCGGGATCTCGGGGTCTCGGACGCGGAGCAGGTGGACGCGGCCGGGACGATCGTGATGCCCGGCTTCGTCGACACGCACCGACACACGTGGCAGACGCCCGTCCGCGGCGTCCTTCCGTCGTGCACGCTCGACCACTACTTCGCGGTCATGCTCGGGCAGGTCGGCGGCTTCTATCGCCCCGACGACGTCTACATCGGTGACTGGGCCGGCTCGCTGGAGGCGCTCAACGCCGGTGTGACGACGCTGCTCGACTGGTCGCACATCAGCAACACCCCCGACCACTCCGATGCCGCGATCCAGGGCCTCAAGGAGGCAGGCATCCGCGCCGTCTACGCGCACGGGATGCCGACCGGCGGCGAGTGGTGGTCGTACAGCGAGCTGAACCATCCGGAGGACATCCGCCGCATCCGCGAGACCTACTTCTCCTCGGACGACGGCCTGCTCACGCTCGCGATGGCGGCCCGTCAGCCCGGCAACGTGACCCCCGACGTCGCGAAGCACGACTGGGCTCTCGCGCGTGAGCTCGGGATCCTGATCAGCGTCCACGTCGGGATGCGCCTGCACACGCTGCATTACCAGCCGGTGAAGGACATGCACGACCTCGGGCTGATGGGCCCGGACATCTGCTACATCCACATGACCGACCTGACCGACGAGGAGCTCGACTGGATCGCCGAGACCGGGGGGAAGGCATCCGTGGCGCCGTACGTCGAGATGCTGATGGGGCACGGACCGCCCCCGATCGGCAAGCTGCTCGCGCGCGGCGTACGCTCCTCGCTCAGCGTCGACGTCGTCTCGAGCGTGCCCGGCGAGATGTTCACGCAGATGCGGACAGCGCTCGCCTACGACCGCATCCTCGAGTTCACCGATACGCCGGACATCGCGTTCGCGCCGAAGCTCACGCACACCGACGTGCTCGAGTTCGCGACGATCGACGGTGCTCGCTCGATCGGGCTCGAGGACAAGATCGGTTCCATCACGCCCGGCAAGCAGGCCGACATCGTCCTGCTCAAGACCGACGCGATCAACACCGCGCCGGTGCTCGACCCGCACGGGACGATCGTCACCTTCTCCGACACCTCGAACGTCGACTCGGTCTTCGTCGCCGGCAACGCCGTCAAGCGGAACGGCGAGCTCGTGGGCGTCGACCTCAAGACGGTGATCCGGAAGCTCGAGGACTCGCGCAACCACATCCTCTCGCAAGGCGGGCTGCTGCCCGACTGGTGCGCCGAGGAGTCGGCGGCCGCCGTCTAGCCCTCCCGAACCGAGGGCGGGCTCGGCGCCTCTCGGCCGAGCCCGCCCTCAGCGCGAAAGGAGTCGTCGCAGATGTCGAGCAGGAGCGTGGTGGTCGTCGGCGGGACTCGGGGCCTCGGTCTCGAGCTCGCGCGCTTCTATGCCAGGCAGGGCCGGGACGTCGTCGTCACGGGCCGCGACGCCGCGGGGGCCGAGGCCTGCGCAGCCGAGATCGGCAGCTCCGCACGCGGGCTCGGCTTCGACCTCTGCGATCCGGAGAGCATCGCGGACGCCCTCGCGGATCTCGGCGACGTCGAGTACCTCGTCCTTGCGGCGATCGACCGCGACAGCAACTCGGTCAAGGACTACGACATCGCCGCCGCGATGCGCCTCGTCACGCTCAAGCTCGTGGGCTACACCGAGGTCGTCCACACGCTTCTGCCGCGGCTCGCCGACGACTCGGCGATCCTGATCTACGGCGGCCTCGCCCGCGACCGGCCGTACCCCGGCTCGACCACGGTGACCACGGTCAACGGGGCGGTCACGAGCCTCGTCCGGACGCTCGTGATCGAGCTCGCGCCCCGCCGCGTCAACGCCCTCCATCCGGCCATCGTCGGCGACAGCCCGCAGTGGATCGACATGCCCGAGGAGCGGTTCCAGGCGCTCGTCCAGCGGACGCCCACGGGCCGCCTCGTCACGATGGAGGAAGTGGTGGACGCGTCGCGGTTCCTGCTCGAGAACGGCGCCATCAACGGGATCAATCTCGCCGTCGACGGCGGCTGGCTCTGCATGTGACCTAGCGCGGAGATGCGAGCTGCCGGCCGCGCTCGCCTTCACCGGCTTGAATCGAGGGCCCGATTTGCCGATGAGGGCGGTGTGGGCTCCCCGCCGACTCGTCGCGGCGTCGTCGAGGCGACGCCCAGCTTTGCGGCCACGCTGCTCTCGGAGCGGCCCGCTTCGGGCGCCCGCGTCCTCTGGCTGAGGCTGCTGCCGGCCGGTCTCTTCGTCGTCGTGGCGAGCAGCGTGCTCTCCTGGTTGGGCGAGAGCAGCGACCTGTACGGCACGTTCGATCTCGGCGTCTTCACCGCGCTGATGGCGGCGGCGCTCGTCGTGCTCGTCTGGCAGGCGACCCGGCTGCTCGACCGGGCCGAAGCCGGGAGGCGGGCGGTCGAGGCTCACTACCAGCGGCTCGTCGAGCAGCTCCCTCTCGTGGTCTACGTCGACGAGGCGAGCGACAACGCAGCCAACATCTACACGAGCCCGCAGGTGGAGCCGCTGCTCGGGTACACGGTCGAGGAGTGGATCGCCGACCCGGAGCTCTTCGTCAAGGTGCTGCATCCGGACGACCGCGAGCGCGTTCTCGAGGAGGTACGGCGGACGAACGCCTCCGGTGACCGGTTCATCTGCGAATACCGGGTGTTCGCCAAGGACGGCCGCGTCGTCTGGATCCGGGACGAGTCCACGATGTACGCCGAAGAGGGGCAGCCCGTCCACACGCAGGGCTACATGCTCGACATCACGCGGCGCCGCCAGGCGGAGGAGGAGCTGCGTGTCCTGGCGTGGAGCGACTCGCTCACGTCCCTTCCGAACCGGGCGCTGCTCGTCGAGCGGCTGCGCGAGGGAGACTCCGGTTCGGCGCGGTCGCTGCTCTTCCTCGACCTCGACGACTTCAAGACGATCAACGACAGCCTCGGCCATCCGACCGGCGACGGCGTGCTGGTGGAGCTTGCGGCACGGATCAGCGGAGTCATTCGCGAGGGAGACGTCGTCGCGCGCATCGGCGGCGACGAGTTCGCGGTGCTGTCCGAGCTGGCCGACCCGGCGCCGCTCGAGGCGCTCGCGGCGCGGCTTCTCGCCGCGGTGGGGGAGCCGTTCGTCCTCGGCGGGCGCGAGTTGCGGCTCGGCGCGAGCATCGGGATCGCCTCGGGCGTCGGCGCGGAGGAGTTGCTGCGGAATGCCGACCTCGCGATGTACGAGGCGAAGCGTCTCGGCGGGGAGGGCTTCGCGTTCTTCGCGCCGGGGATGCATGCGGCGGCGGAGCGGCGGCTCGCGCTGTTCGCGGAGCTCGGCCGGCCCGACCTGGAGGACGAGCTCGTCCTCCACTACCAGCCCACCTTCGATCTGGCGAGCGGCCAGGTCGAGGGGGTCAAGGCGCTCCTGCGCTGGCAGCACCCTCAGCACGGGCTGCTCGCGCCGGGCGCCTTCGTGCCCGCGGCGGAGGAGAGCGGCGCCATCGTGGGCCTCGGCCGCTGGGTGCTCAGGGAGGCTTGCCGCGAGGCGGCAGGGTGGGGCGAGCTGTGCGGCAGCCCTCCGATCGTGGCGGTGAACGTGTCGGCGCGGCAGCTGCGCGAGGAGGGATTCCTCGGCGACGTCTCCGGAGCGCTGGCCGCCGCGGGCCTCCCAGCCTCGGCGCTGCGGCTGGAGCTGACCGAGAGCGTCCTCCTCGAGGCGACCGCGACGACGCGTGAGAACCTGGCAGCCGTGACGGAGCTGGGTGTCGCCCTGGCGATCGACGACTTCGGCGCCGACCATTCCTGGATCGGGATGCTGAAGGAGCTCGCTCCCGACGTGCTCAAGATCGACCGGTCGTTCGTCGCCGAAGCAGGCGACCGTCAGCAGGCGCTGCTGCGCGGGATACTCGCCTTCGCACGCGAGCTCGGGCTGAAGGTGCTCGCCGAAGGCATCGAGGCGGAGGAGCAGCTCGCGGCCGTGCGGCGCCTGCGCTGCGATGCGGGCCAGGGCTTCCACCTGGCGCGGCCGATGCCCGCCGAGCAGCTCCGGTCGCTGCTCCGCCGCGAGCATCGGCTGCCCGCCGTGTCGCTCCGTCTCGTTTGAATGATCGAATGTGCGCGATGAGAATGCGTCTCGTGGTCCGGACCGGAGTCGGGCTCGCCGCCGGCATCACCGCAGTCGTCCTCCTCCTCGGCTGCGGAGGCGGCCACTCGGCCGCGGGGACGTCCGCGACCTCGAAGTTTCGGCCGCCCCGCTACCTCTTCGACGGCGAGTTCAACGGGCGGGCGGGATCGAGGCCCAACTCGAGGGTGTGGCGCGCGAAGGCGTACCGGGCCGGCAGCGGCACCGTCTGGAGTGGCTGGAACAGCATCTCGGAGGACGGCAAGGGCCACCTCGTCATCACCGCCAGGAAGATCGACGGGGTCTGGCACTCCGGCTTCCTGAGCGGCAGGACCTCCTACAGCGGGCCGCACCGGATCGAGGTCAGGGCGAAAGTCGCAGCCGGCGACGGCGTCTGGAACGCGCCGGTCTGGGAGTGGGACTCCCCGCATGGGGCCAGGGGCCTCGAGAACGACGTGGTCGAGCAGCTCGGCCGCCACCCGCAGACCTACCTCACCACGCTGCATGCGAACGAACACGTCCAGAGAGGCTTTGCCAACGCGACCCGGCTCACGCTCTCGGGCGGCTTCCACACCTACGCGGCGGTGGTCCGGCCCAACCGGGTCGACTATTACCTCGACGGCAGGCTGGTGCGCAGCATCCGGCCGCGGAGCCTGGGCGGCCGCTGGGGCTTCGTGCGGAGCCGGATGGTCGCCAACATCAGCCTCAACATGGGCGGCCTGGGAGGCACGCCGACGGTGGCGGGGCCGGTCTCGCTGCTGGTCGACTGGATCCGGGTGGCGCGGCTCCGCTAGGCAAGAACGCGCGAGGGCCGGAGAGGGCCCGAGGCCCTCTCCGGCGCTGGGGGATGGAGCGGGGAGTTACTTGAGGACGAAGCCGGGCTGGCAGCTGATGAACTCGTCGCGCCCGACCGTCAGCTTGGAGGGGTTGCCGCAGCCGATGCCCGCCGTCCAGCCGACGAAGGAAGAGCCGGCCGCGGGCCGCGCGTCCAGCCGTACGACCGTGCCCGCGGGGAACCAGGCGCCGCACGCGCCCGAGCCACCCGCGCTGCCGATGGTGCAGTCGATGCCGGCCGGCTGGGAGGTGATCGTGCCGTCGCCGTTTCCCCCACGGACGATCGAGACGCTTCCGTTCGCGAACGTGAACGGCGTGTAGACGGTGATGATCTCGTAGGTGGTCACGCCGCCCGCGGCGCCGATGATGAGCGAGGACTGGGGATTCGGGACGACGTTCGTGGCGATCGGGAAGGTGGCGCTCGTGGCGCCGGCCGGAACGATGACGCTCGAGGGCACCGTCGCGGCGGCCGGGTCGTCGCTGGACAGCGTCACCTGGGCTCCGCCTGCCGGAGCGGCGGCGGTCAGCGTGACCGTTCCGGTAGCCGCTCCCCCGCCGATGACCTGGGTCGGGTCGATCGTCACCTTCGCGAGCGCCGGGGCGGTGGCGGAAGAGGACGGAGGGGAGGGCGATGACGACTGCGTGCAGCCGGCGAGGGTGACGCTCGTCGCCGCCGCGGAGCCGTCGCTCACCTGGACGACGCAGTCTGCGGGCGGCGTGTACGGGTCCTTCTCGATCTTGAAGTTGCCGCTCGAGTCGCTCGACCCCATCGCCACCCCGTCGACGGCGATGACGGCGTTCGGCAGCGCCGTGCCCTCGAGGCGGAGCTGGGTCGAGTTCATCTCCGCCTTCGTGATCCTGACGGCGGCGTGCGCGGTGCCGGCGAACGCTGCGGCGGCGAGGATCACCGCGACCACCGTTGCGGCCTTCCACCAGTGCTTCCTGTGCATCTCGGCTCTCCTCTTGGTCTGGGACGACCCCGAGACCGTCGCCGATGGAGCGGTCCGCGATCAATCGGACGTTGGTCGTACGACCGGCCGTAGCTCGACCGAGGCACTACGGACGGCCGACACGGTCTGGACGTAGAGACGGAGCGTGCCGGCGTGCGGTCGCCGAAACTGAGCCCACGATGAGCCAGACGGACGGACAGCTTCGGGAAGAGGATCGCGTCGTCGCATGCGTCGAATGCGGCCGCCGGAGCGGCGCAGGCTGGGTCGGATGGTGCGCGTACCGGGTCGACGACCCGGAGCTCGACGAGCCTCCGGCGCTCGCGTTCTACTGCCCGGAGTGCGCCGCGGCCGAGTTCAGGCCGAACGGCTAGGCCCTACCTCAGCCCGTGCTGCCGCGCCCAGAGCGCGGCCTGGTACCGGTCCGTGACGCCGAGCCGCTCGAAGATGTTCGTCAGGTGCGCCTTCACCGTCTTCTCGCTGATCGAGAGGCGTCGCGCGATCTGCTTGTTCGGTAGGCCCTCGGCGACGAGCTCGAGCACCTCGCGCTCCCGGCGGGAGAGATCCGGACCGGTGCGCTGCTCGCTTCTCGTGGCGATCACCTCGCGTGCCGCCTTGGGCGCGATCGGCGACTCCCCGCGAGCCGCTGCGCGGATGCCGCGGATGAGCTCGTCCGGGTCGGCGTCCTTGAGCAGGTAGCCGGACGCGCCGGCGTCGAGTGCCGCCAGCACCCGCTCTCGATCCGAGAAGGAGGTCAGGATGACGACGCTCACGGCGCCGTCGTGCGCGGCGTCGATCTGAGCCGTGGCCTCGACCCCGCCGAGGACGGGCATCGACAGGTCCATGAGCACGACGTCGGGCCGCAGCCGGTCGCAGAGCTCCACGGCTTCGGCTCCGTCCGCCGCGGTCCCGACGACGTCGATGTCGTCGACGTTCGCGAGCAGGCGCTCGAGCCCGACGCGGACGACGGGGTGATCCTCCGCCAGGAGCAGCTTGATCAGCGGGGCACCTCGATCGTCACCCGCGTCCCGCTCCCGGGCTCGGACTCGACGTGCAGATCGCCGCCGGCCTCGCGGGCGAGATCGCCGAGCAACCGCATGCCGAAGTGCCCTTCCGCGTGAGCGTCGGCGGGCAGCCCGACGCCGTCGTCCTCGACGGTCAGACAGACGCGCCCGTCGTTCTCCACGCGTACGAGGACGTTCTGCGCGTGCGCGTGCTTGACGACGTTGCGCAGGGCCTCCTGCGCGCAGCGGTAGAACAGCGTCTCCACCTCGTCCGGCAGGTCGAGCTCGGCCGGAATCTCGAGCTTCGTCTCGATGCCGTGCGGTGCGAGCGGCGCGGTGAGATCCCGGAGCGCGGCGTCGAGTCCGCTGCGGTGGAGGTCGGGCGGGTAGATGTCGACGAGGAGCGTGCGCAGCTCCTTGATCGTGCGCCGGGTGCCCTCGGCAGCCTCCTCCATCACCGCCGCGACCCCGGGCGGCGCTGCCTCCGCCGTCGCGGCCAGGCTGTACGAGACCCCGGCCAGATCCTGGACGGCTCCGTCGTGCAGGTCGTGCGCGATCCGCCGCCGTTCCGCCTCCGACGCCTCGATCGCGCGGCGCAGCAGCCGCTCGCGGTCGGCCTGCCCCCGTTGCAGCCGTCGCGCGGCCCGCCAGGCCAGCGGGAGCTGGATCAGCCACAGCAGCGCGAGTGCGCCGAGGATCGCGGGCGCGAACGACAGCCAGAGCCGGCGGCCGCTCGAGGCGACCGAGCTGTAGCGCTCGTACTGCTCGTAGAGCAGCTTCCGGCCCGTCGTGTCGCGGATCGGGAGATACACCTCCAGGAGCTTGCCGAAGCGACGCTCGAAGCGGTTCTCGGGCCGCCGCAGATCGCTGATGTCCGCCTCGACCTTGCCGGACCGCACGGCTGCGAGGTCGTCCGCGCCCAGCTGATACCTCGAGCCGATCAGCTCGTGCTGGTCGGAGTAGACGATCCGGCCGTCCGGGAGCCAGATCTTCACCCGGACGACGTTCCCGCCGACGATGATTCGCCGCACCGCGCCGTCCATGTCGCGGATCGCCGCCGGGTCCCCGCGTTCCAGCGCGGGCGTCAGGTGCTGCTCGGCGACCCCGTGCCCGGCGAGCGCGGCCAGCTGCTTCGCGTGGCGAATCGCCTCGGAGTGGCCGATCCGCTCGAGCAGGTAGACGCCGACGCCGCCGAGCAGCACGAGAGCGGCGAAGCCACTCAGCGCATAGCGCGCCACCGCCCAGCCGAGACCGGTGCGCGAACGGCTCGCGTCGAAAACGCGCATCTGCCGCCAATTACCCGTTGTCGCCACAGTTGGATTCGACGCCACGCTCACAGCCTGCAGCGGAGAGCGGCGCCCGGCAATCGGACCTTGGTCGTACGACGAACGTCCGATTGCGGCCTCGACCGGACTTGCGCCAGCCTGATCGCAATCCGATCCACGACTCAGAGGGGGCACACGAATGCATCTCCGTCACCGCAAGTTCAAGCTAGCCGCACTCGCCGTCTTCGCCGCCGCAGCGCTCGCGGGAGTGGCGACCGCAGCCACGGGCGGCACGGAACTGGCCAGCCTCGCGACCGGCTCCGGCCAGGCGAACGGCCGCAGCGGCAGCGGCAGCTTGCGGCCGGCGATCAGCGACGACGGCAACCTGGTCGCGTTCGACTCGACCGCGACCAACCTCGCGCCCGGCGCCACCAGCGGCCGGGACAACGTCTACCTCCGCAGCCGGTCCGGCGCCGCCGTCCAGCTGATCAGCGCGACCAGCACCGGCAGCGAGGCGAACGGGTCGAGCTCCGAGCCCGATTTGAGCGGAGACGGCCGCTACGTCGCCTTCCACACGAATGCGACGAATCTCGTCCCCGGCAGAATCGCCGCGGGCATCGTCGTCTACGACCGCGTCGCCCACACGACGACGGCCGTCAGCGTCGCCGGCAAGAAGGGAGTGGACGGCGAGACCCCGTCGATCAGCGACGACGGCCGCTACGTCGCCTTCGAATCCACCTCCCCGGATCTCGCCTCCGGCGGCTCGGGCGGGAAGTCCGGCGGGTCCTCGACCGGGGTGGCGATCGCCGGCACGCTCGCCTCCTACGTCTATGTCCGCGACCTGGTCCGGCAGAAGACCCAGCTCGTCAGCGTCAACAGCGCCGGCAAGGCGGCAGGCCCCAGCTTCGATCCGGTGATCAGCGCCGACGGTCGCTACGTCGCCTTCGACACCGCCGCGCCGCTCGTCGCCGACGACACCAACGCCGCCTCGGACGTCTACGTCCGCGACCTGCAGACCGGTACCACCACGCGCGTGAGCGTGGACAGCAACGGCGGTCAGTCGCACGGCGGGAACTTCGGCCCGAGCATCAGCAGTGACGGCCGCTACGTCGCCTTCGACGCCGACACTGCCCTCGCCGCCGGCGACACGAACTCCAAGCGAGACGTCTACGTCCACGACCTGCTCACCGGCCGGACGACCCGCGTCAGCGTCGACAGCGCCGGCAACCAGGCCGACGACCACAGCGACAACTTCGGCCTCGGCGGCATCGAGTCTGGGGGCGTCTCGGACGGCGGGCCGGAGATCAGCGCCGACGGGCGCTACGTCACCTTCGAGTCGACCGCGACCGACCTCGTCGCCGGCGACACCAACGGCGCTGCGGACGTGTTCCTGCACGACCTGCAGACCGGGGTCACCACCCGCGTCAGCGTCGACGGCGCCGGCGGTCAGGCCGATGGGCCGAGCGCCGGCCCCGCCATCGACGGGAACGGCTCCGCGGTCGCCTTCGTGTCCGCGGCGACCAACCTCGTGCCGGACGACACCAACAACGCCACGGACGTCTTCGTTCACACCCCCTAGGCGCCCAGCTCGGAAGGTCCGGCGCGGTCCGGGCGGCGGTCGGGCAGAGGCCCACCGCCGCCCGGACCGGTGGCTAGACGACTTCCGCCGCTTCGGCGAAGTGGCAGGCGACGGGGTGGGCCTGGCCGCGGTCGACGAGCGCGGGCTCCTCCTCGGCGCAGATCTGCTGCGCCTTCCAGCAGCGCGTGCGGAAGCGGCAGCCGGAGGGAGGGTCGACCGGGTTGGGGACGTCCCCCTCGAGCACGATCCGCTTCCGCGCCCGCTCCCGCCGCGGATCGGGCAGCGGCGCGGCGGAGAGCAGCGCCTGCGTGTACGGATGCGAGGGCGTGTCGTACACCTGCGCGCGGGTCCCGATCTCGACGATCTTGCCGAGGTACATGACGGCCACGCGGTCGGAGATGTGGCGGATCACCGACAGGTCGTGCGCGATGAAGAGATACGAGAGCTTGAGGTCCTGCTGCAGCGCCCCGAGCAGGTTCACGACTCCGGCCTGGATCGAGACGTCGAGCGCCGAGACCGGCTCGTCGAGCACGAGCATCCTCGGCGAGAGCGCAAGAGCGCGGGCGATCCCGACGCGCTGGCGCTGGCCGCCCGAGAGCTCGTGCGGATAGCGGTTCGAATGGCCCTTGCTCAACCCGACCTGGCGGAAGAGCTCCGCGACGCGCTGCGGCCCGGTGCGGCGGTCCCAGCGGCCGTGGATCCGCAGGGGCTCGGCGACGATCTCTCCCACCGGCATGCGGGGGTCGAGCGACGCGTACGGATCCTGGAACACCACCTGCAGCTCCCGGCGCAGCCGCCTCAGCGCCGCGCCACGCTGGGTGGTCAGCTCCTCGCCGTCGAAACGGACGGAGCCGGACGTCGCCGGGACGAGCTGGAGGATCGTGCGCCCGAGCGTCGTCTTGCCGCAGCCGGACTCGCCGACGATGCCGAGCGTCTCGCCCGCCCCGAGCTTGAAGGAGACGCCGCATACCGCATGCACCTCGCCCGTCTTGTGGCGGAGGAGCTTGCCGCTCTGGACCGGGTAGTGCTTGACGAGCTTCTCGACCTCGAGCAGGACCTCGCCGCTGCGTGCTGGCTCGAGCGGCGGCCGCTCCTTGGAGGGGGCTTCGAGCGTCCCGGACATCAGCCGGAGAGCACCTCCTCCGTGTCGGCCGCGATCGGGGCGAAGATCTCCTCGCCGCGCTCCTCGAGCTGCTCGGCGAAGTGGCACGCGGTCAGGTGGCCCTCGCCGACCTTGCGCAGCTCCGGCTCCTCCTCCCGGCACCTGGCCTGCGCCAGCGGGCAGCGCGGCGTGAACGGGCACCCGGGGGGCAGGTCGATCACCTGGGGCGGCGACCCCGGGATGGGGCGTAGCGGATCCCTGGCGTCCGTGTCGAGCCGTGGCAGAGAGGCGAGCAGGCCGACGGTGTACGGCATGCGCGGCCGGTAGAAGATCTCGTCCGTCGGCGCCGACTCGACCGGCTTGCCGGCGTACATGACGATGATCTCGTCGGCGATGCCCGCCATCGCGGCGAGGTCGTGGGTGATGAAGATCACGGCCGCGTTCGTCTCCTCCTGGGCCGTCTTCAGCGCCTCGAGCACCTGCGCCTGCACGGTCACGTCGAGAGCGGTGGTCGGCTCGTCGGCGATGATCACGTCCGGGTCGTTGGCCATCGCGGTCGCGATCACGACCCGCTGCTGCATTCCGCCGGAGAACTCGTGCGGATAGCTCTCCGCGCGCTCCGCGGCGCGTGGGATCCCGACGAGCTCGAGCAGCTCGATCGCCCGCGCCCAGGCCTTCCGCTTCGGCACGTCCTGATGCATCTCGATCGCCTCGGCCACCTGCCATCCGACCGTGTAGACCGGGTTGAGCGAGGTCATCGGGTCCTGGAAGATCACCGAGATCCTGCGGCCGCGGATGTCCTCGAGCGCACGCTCCGAGAGTCCGAGGAGCTCCTGGCCGCGGAAGCGGACGGAGCCGGCGACGCGCGCCGAGCGGGGCAGCAGGCCCATGATCGCGAGGGTCGTGACCGACTTCCCGGACCCCGACTCGCCGGCGATCCCGAGCACCTTGCCCGGCTCGAGCGAGAAGCTGACGCCGCGCACTGCCTGGACGATCCCCTCGTCGGTCGGGAACGCGACCGTCAGCCCGTCGACCTCGAGGAGCTGCTCGGCCATCAGGCCCGCACCCGCGTCTGCCTCGGGTCGAGCGCGTCGCGGAGGCCGTCGCCGACGAAGTTGACCGCGAGGATGATCAGCACGAGCACGCCCGACGGGAAGGCGAACAACCACCACTCCGTCGTCGCCGAGCCCTGGCCGTTGTTGATCAGCAGGCCGAGCGACACCTCCGGCGGCTGGATCCCGAGTCCGAGGAACGAGAGCGCCGATTCGATCAGGATGGCGTTGGCGACCGTCAGCGTCGCGTTGACGACGATCGGCCCCATCGCGTTCGGGATCATGTGGCGGAAGATGATCCGCCGGTCGCGCGCGCCGATCGCGCGCGCGGCCAGCACGTAGTCGTGCTCGCGCAGCGACAGGAACGTGCCCCGCACGAGCCTCGCCAGATACGTCCACAGGACCGCCGCGATGATGATCGCGATCAAGCGGTAGTTGCTGCTCTGCTTCGAGAGGACGTTGGCCAGCACCAGCAGGAGGGCGAGGAGCGGCACCGTCAGGACGAGGTCGGTGAAGCGCATCAGCGCCGCGTCGGCGAGCTTGCCGTAGTAGCCGGCGACCGCGCCGATCACGGTGCCGAGGATCGTGGCGATCACCGTCACGATGAAGGCCGTCTTGAGCGAGGTCTGCGTCGCGACGAGCACCTGCGCGAAGAGGTCGTGGCCGATCGTGTCGGTTCCGAACGGATGCGCCGCGTCGGGACCGCTCGCGAATGCCGGCGTGATGTCGGCGTAGCCCCACTTCCAGAAGTGCGGCGCGATGAAGGCCGCCGCCACGAGCACGATGAAGATCGCGAGCCCGACGAGGGCCATCCGGTGGTGGAGGAAACGGCGGAAGGCGAGGCTGAGCTGGCTGCGGCCCGCGACACCGTCCGGCCCGCCCTCGGACGGGGCGCCGACCGCCCGGTCCGCCGCGTACTCGGTAGCGGCGGTGCCGAAGGAGGCGCCGACGTCTCGCTGCGGCTCGCTCGAGCCGGCGGCCCTAGCCATAGCGGATCCTCGGATCGAGCGCCGCGTACGTGATGTCCGCGAGCAGGTTGAAGAGGATCACCACCGCCGCCGTGATCACGAGCCAGGCCTGCACGACATTGACATCCGGAGTCAGCGGCCCCTGCAGCCCGTTGAGCAGGAACTGGCCCATCCCCTCCCAGCCGTAGACGATCTCCGTGATCACCGCCCCGCCGATGATCACGGCGAAGTCGAGTGCGATCACGGTCGTGACCGGGATCAGCGCGTTCCGCAGCGCGTGCTTCATCAGCACCCGCCGCCGCGGCACGCCCTTGGCCCGCGCGAAGCGGACGTAGTCGCTGTTGAGGACGTCGAGGAGCGAGGCGCGCTGGTAACGGCTCCACGCGGCGTAGCTGACGAGGACGAGCGTGAGCACCGGGAGCACCGCGTGCTGCACGTCGTCGAGCATCCGCGCGCCGAAGCTCCCCGTGAAGCCGGGGGAGCTGTCGCCGACGGTGTAGAGAGCAGTGTGGCCGACGGCGTTGTTGATGTTGATCGCGACGAAGTCCTTGAGCAGGATGCCGAGGACGAAGACCGGCGTCGCGTAGAAGATGTAGGCGAGCGTCGTCGAGACGTGGTCGTCGGGCTTGTATTGGCGGACGGCGCCGAGGATGCCGAGAGCGATCGCGATGATCGCGGCGATCACGGTCGCCGGCAGCACCATCTTCATCGTCACGCCGAGGCGCTGCCAGAGCTGGGGCTCCACGGGCCCGCCCTGCGTGCTCTTGCCGAAGTCGCCCTGGACGAAGTGTGTGAGCCAGAGCCAGTAGCGCTCGAGGAGCGAGTGGTCGAGCCCGAGGCGCGCCCTCGCCGCATCGATCGTCGCCTGCGTGGTGTGCGGGTTCGCCTTCAGCGTCGCGAGCGGGTCCCCGGACTCCGAGACGAGCACGTACGTCAGGAAGCTCGCCACGAAGAGGATCACGATTCCCGCGGCGGCGCGGCGCAGGACGAATGCGGTCATCGCTCAGGGCGCGAGCCGCCCCCGAGGCGGGGACGGCTCGCGTTTCTCCGGTCCGAGGGTCTTGCTGCGGGAGCGTCTACGACGACTTCACTCCCCACTGATGCGCGTTCCAGGGGATGCCGACCGAGCTCGTGTTCGGGAAGACGTTCCCGAACTTCGACGACCAGCCGAACAGCTGCGGCTGCTGGAACAGCGGCAGCGTGGCCATGTCCTTCCAGAGCAGGCCGTCGATCTTGTTGTAGATCGCGGCCGCCCTCGTCGGGTCGAGCGTCGCCAGCGCCTTGTTGAACAGGGAGTCCACCGTCGGGTTCGCGTAGTGGTTCCAGTTCGAGCCGCACACGGTGGTGTTCGTGTACGAGCAGTAGATCGACTGGTTCCCGGACGCGAACGGCGTCGAGACCCATGCGAACTCGATCATGTCGAACTCGCCCTTCGGGCCGATCGTTCCGAAGAGCTTGTCGGCGGTGTAGTTCTGGATGTTGATCTTCACGCCGATCGCCTTCATCTCGGACTGGAAGAGCTGCTCGATCTGGGCGCGGACCGGGACGCCGGCCGTCGTCGAGATGCTGAGCGTGAAGTCCTTGCCCTTCTCGGGCCCGAAGTTCGGCTGGAAGTAGCCGTCCGACCCCATCTTCATGCCGGCCTGCTGCAGCGTCTTCTTCGCCAGCGCCGGGTCGAACTTGCTGAAGGTGCCGCTCATGTCCTTGTACTCCGGCTGGGTCGGCATGAAGATCCGGTTGTTGAGCGCCTTCAGGCTGGGGAAGATCTCGCCGGCCGACCGCTTCGCGATCTCGTCGCGGTTCGTGCCGTAGGCGATCGCGTGGCGGATCGCCGGCTTGGCGAGGTAGGGGTTCGTCTGGTTGAAGTCGATGTGCTGGAACTCGAGGCCCGGCTCGACGGAGACCTGGAAGCCTCCGATCGACTTCACGGCGTTGTAGAAGTCGAGGCCCGGAAGCGCCGGGTTCACCATGTTGACCTCGCCGTTCTGCACCGCCGGCGGCTGCTGGCTGTCGTCGAGGATGAAGCGGTAGATGAGCTTCGAGAGCTTCGGCTTCGGTCCCCAGTAATGCGGGTTCGGCACCTCGACGAGGTTCGAGCCCTTCTTGTAGCTCTGGATCATGAACGGGCCGCCCGAGACCTGTGCCGCGGGCCCGAACGTGGCCCAGCCCTCGTTGAAGCCGACCTTCTGCGAGATGTGCGCCGGGATGAGCGGCGAGAAGAGCGCCTTCCAGTCGCCGAACGGCTTCGAGAAGACGACCGTCACGGTCTTGCCGCCGTCGGAGCCCGTCACCGACTTGATCTGGTTGTAACCCGACGTCGAGGCCGGCTCGAACGGCTTGCCGCCCTTGTCCGTGAACTTCGAGTTGCCGGACTGCGCCTGCCAGTTGTAGATGAAGTCGTTGGCGTCGATCGGAACGCCGTCGGACCACTTCGCCTTCTTGTTGATCTTGTAGACGATGGTCTGCGGCTGCTTGCTCGTCAGCCTGACGCTCGTCACGAAGTTGTGGTCGGGAGTGGGCTTCAGGTTCGGGGGAGTGATGAAGGCGCTGGGCCAGACCGGGTCGAGCACCTCCTGCAGGACGAACTCGTTCTCGGACGCGTTGAGGACGTTGAAGCCGGCCAGGTCCTCGTCGAGCGCGTAGGTGAGCGATCCTCCGGGCTTGACCGAGACCACCTTCGTGGATCCGGAGACACCGCCCGTGGTGCCGCTGCTGTTGTTCCCGCCTCCGCCACCGCAAGCTGCGAGCGCGAGGAGGACGGCGCCGGCTACAGCGAGCGCGGCAACCGTCCGGACGCTTCGTCTGTCGGAACTGGCCGAACGCATAGCTGCCTCCTTCGTGCTGTCACGGGCGCTGATGCACGGCGTCCGCCGCCGCGGGGAAGCGCACGTTTCTCTCGTATGCAGGGCCTTTCCCAGGGAACGCGGATCTATGCCTGCCCAAGCAGGTGCTTTACGGTTTCCACATGACGCGCCCCTACGGCCTCAGCGGCCGACGGCGTAACCCTGCTTGCCGCGCGCGTTTGCGCCGGCCTTGAGGATCCCGCCGGGCTCCAGCCCGGCTGCGGTGACCCGGCCGAGCGTCCAGGAGCCGGACACCTCGACCTCGTGGCCACGCCGGCGCAGCCCGTCGATCGCCTCGCCGCCGGCGCGGTCCTCGACCGCCACGTGCCGGGGGCGGCTCTCCCGTGGGTAGAAGCTCGACGGAAACGCCTCGGTGTGGTGATTCGGCGCGTCGATCGCGGCCTGGAGGTCGAGGTCGTGGTGGACGTGGCCGAGGAAGACGTGGAGCGTCCACTGGTCCTGCTGGTCGCCGCCGGGGGTGCCCAGGACCAGGCGTGACTCGCCGTCGCGGGCGGCGATCGTCGGCGACAGCGTCGTGCGCGGCCGCTTGCCCGGCTCGAGGGAGTTCGGCAGTCCCTCCTCGAGCCAGAACATCTGCGCGCGCGTGCCGAGGCAGAAGCCCAGGGACGGGATGACCGGCGCGCCCCAGAGCCAGCCGCCGCTCGGCGTCGCAGAGACCATGTTCCCAAAGCGGTCGACGACGTCGAGGTGCACCGTGTCCCCCCGCGTCGGCTCGCCGACGCCGGGCGCCACGGGCGCTCCTTCCATCGGGTGGGCCAGCCGCGGCTCGCGGCCCGCAGGCGAACCGGGACGAAGCTCGGTCGACGCCTCGTCCCCGACGAGCCGCCGCCGCTCGCCCGCATAGTCGCGCGAGAGCAGGTCGGCGAGCGGCACGTCCACGAAGTCCGGGTCGCCGTACCATGCCTCACGGTCGGCGAACGCGAGCTTCGCGCACTCCGTCACGACGTGGACGTACTCGTCCCCGGCATGCGCGAGCCCCGCGAGGTCGAGCTCCTCCAGCAGGCGGAGCTGCTGGAGGAAGACGGGCGCCTGGCTCCACGGGCCGGCCTTGAAGACCTCGTGGCCGTGGTAGTCGACCGAGATCGGCTCCTCCCACGCCGGCGCCCACTCGCGCAGGTCCTCCTCGGCGAGGAGGCCGGCGTGACGGTCGCCGGAGCTGTCGAGCCACTCGCGCTCCTGGAAGGCGACGAACTCCTCCGCGACGAAGCCGCGATACCAGCAGTCGTGGGCCGCCGCGAGCTGGGAGTCCCTGTCGCTCGAGGCGGCTTCGGCCTCCGCGAGGATGCGCCGGTAGGTCTCGGCGAGCGCCCGGTTGCGGTGCAACGCGCCCGGCTCGGGCGCCGGCAGGTACACGTCCGCCGACGTCGTCCACTCGTCGCGGCAGAGCTGCTCGACCCGGCGGATCGCGTCGCCGATCCCGGCCACGGCTGGATAGCCCTCCTCGGCGTAGCTGATCGCGAAGCGGAGGACGTCGCGCAACCGCAGCGTTCCGTGCTCGCGCAGCAGCTCGATCCAGCCGCCGAAGGCCCCGGGCACGACGGCGGCCAGCGGGCCGGTGCCGGGGATCAGTGCCAGCCCGAGCTCGTCGCGGTACCGCTCGATCGTCGCGGCGCGCGGCGCAGGACCCTGCGCGCAGAGAACGAGCGGACGCTCCCGTCCCGCCGGCCAGACGAGCGCGGGCAGGTCGCCGCCGGGGCCGTTGAGGTGCGGCTCGACGACCTGGAGCGTGAACCCCGTGGCGACGGCGGCGTCGAACGCGTTCCCGCCCTGCTCGAGCACCGCCATTCCCGCGGCCGAGGCGAGCCAGTGCGTCGACGCCACCATTCCGAACGTCCCTCGCAGCTCGGGCCGCGTCGTGAAGCTCATGCGTCGAACGTTAATGAGGGGCGATCGGTCAGCGCCGCGCCAGGTAGGCGAAGCGCGACAGGCGCTGCTCGCGCGCCAGGAGATGACAGGCGGCGAGGAAGCGCTGGATGCCCTCGAAGGTCTCCACCCCCTCGTCGCCCACCAGGTCGTCGCGGAAGCGGGCCCGGGCGTCGTGCCAGCGGCCCGCCACCCCGGCCATGTTCTCCGTGAGGTCCTCGCAGCGGTCGATCTCGAAGCCGGCGTCGCCGAGCAGCTTCTGGTCGACCGATCCGGCGGAGAAGACGTAGATGCCGACGGCACTGCGGTCGGCGAGCTCGGCGTCGGTGACGAGGCCGGTGACGGTCGTCGGATCGGTGAAGAGGATCCGGGCCCCCGGCGCGGCGACGCGGTGCACTCGCGGAGGATCTCGAGCCGGTTCGGCAGGTGACACATCACGTCGACCGAGATCACGGCGTCGAAGCTCGTGTCGGCGAAGGGAAGCGGGCCGCCGGCGTCCGCCCTCACGAAGCGGACACGGTCGGCGAGGCCGCGCTCCTCGGCGAGCCGCGTCGCTGTGGCGATGCCCTCCTCGAGCAGGTCGATCCCGACGACGCTCGCACCCGACCGCTCGGCCAGGCGCAGAGCCGGGCCGCCGGAGCCGCAGCCCACGTCGAGGAGGCGCGACTCGGGGCCGTCCAACCCTAGTACGGGCGCATCTTCGCGACACCGGGCCGTCTTGCTTAGCTGCGCAGGTGCCGTACGACCCGACGATCTACGCGGGCGCCGCCGCTCATTACCGTGTCGGCCGACCTCCGTACTCGCCGCAGCTCGAGGCAGTTCTCGCCGAGGCGCTCGGCCTCGACGGGACCGGCAGGCTGCTCGACGGTGGCTGCGGGCCCGGCATCCTCACCGTCCGGCTCGCGCACCTCTTCGAGGAGGCCGTCGGCCTCGACCCGGATCCGGACATGCTGGCCGAGGGCAGCCGCGCCGCCGGCGAGTTGGAGATCGGGAACATCCGCTGGGTGCAGGCGCGGGCCGAGGAGCTTCCCGAGGCGGCTCCCGGCCCGTATCGCACGGTCACCTTCGGCCAGTCCTTCCACTGGACGGACGAGGCCCGCGTCGCGGAGACCCTCTACGACATGCTCGAGCCGGGCGGAGCACTCGCCCTGATCGTCCACACGGTCGAGGGCCGGCCGAGACCGCCGGACCCGGGACACCCTCCGATCCCTCACGCGGAGATCGAGGAGCTGGTGCAGAGGTACCTCGGCTCGAACCGGCGCGCGGGGCGGGGCGCCGCGCCCGTGCGAACGCACCGTTTCGAGGACGTCCTCGTCCGGACGCGCTTCGGCGAGCCGCAGGCGATCTTCGTGCCCGGCGTCCCGGACCTGCTGCGGGACGCCGAGAGCGTTCTGTCCGGCTACTTCTCCTTCTCGTGGGCGGCGCCCCACCTGTTCGGCGACCGGGTCGAGGAGTTCGCCGCGGACGTGCGCGAGCTGCTGGCGGCTCGGTCTCCCGACGGCCTGTTCTGGGACTGGCCCGGCGACACCGAGGTCGTTCTCGCCCGCAAGCCGAGCGGGCTCAGAAGCTGAAGCCGGTGGGGTAGGCGTAGTTGGCGAAGTACCAGACGTCGAGCCCGATCACGCCGCCGATCGCGCCGACCCAGAGCAGCTTGTACATGGGGGACGGGTCCCGCCGGACGTGGGCGAAGGCCGCCCAGCCGAGCACGAGGAGCTGGAAGATCACGAAGGCCAGCGGCTTCAACCGCCGCAGCCTACTCGTGACCTCCGACGGCCCGGACGCTACAGGGTGCAGCTCACGACGAGCGAACCGTCCGCCAGACGCTTGAGGACGAGGCTCGACCCGGTGGAGCCGGGAGTGGGATCCCCGATGGCGGCGACGCCGTGACCCGGCGGTGGAACCGCTGCGCCTCCCGTGCCGTTGCAGGTGATCTTGTCGCCGGTCTGTGCGTCCGCGATGGTCGTCGTGGTCGGGCTGGTGAACGCAGTGGTCACGGGACCACCCGCGACCTGGGCGCCGGAGCCACAGGCAGCGAGCGCGAAGCCGGCCGTCGCGAGCAAGCCCAGCACGAGGATCGCCTTCACGTCGTCTATACGTCGCCGGGCGCGCTCAGGTCACAGACCGGACCAGTTCTCGATCCGCACCTGCGCCACGAGCGGCCGACCGACCTCGAGCTGGATCTGGCGGTGCGACTTCAGGGGGATCGCGCTCGGGTCGCCGAGCCAGACCTTGCCGTCGACGAGCGCGGTGACGTGCCCCTTCGCAGGCCCAACCTGCGACGAGGAGAGCGGCTGGCCCCAGACGTCGAAGAAGTTGCCGAGCGTGAACGTCCGCTGCACCGGCGACTCGATGTGGATGATCCCGTCGGCGGCGTGCGTGTGGAGCCAGGAGAAGCAGGCTCCGTTGGCGACGAAGGGGCCGCGGGTCGTCTGCTCCGCCTGCGGGTCTGCGATGCCGACTCCGGCCGGGACGCGCTCCGACCGGCCGTCGACGAAGATCGTCAGGCGGGCGTGGATGTGGAAGAGCGTCTGCTCGCCGCCCTGGCACGAGATGCCGTCCACGCTTTCTCCCGGTGCAGGAGACCCGGCGGGGGCGAGGTCCGAGCCGCTCTCGATGGGCGGTCCTTCGGGGCCGAGCGGGCCGAGCGGCCCCGGGGAGGCGAGCTTGCCGAGCTTCGAGATCGGCCCGAATCCCGTGGTTCCCGTGCTCCCAGTACTCGCGCTGCCGCTGCCGCTGCCGCTGCTGCTGAGCGCGAGCGGCAGCCCCACCCCGAGCCCGATCGCGACAGCGAGCACGACGCCCGCGATCACGAGCGTGCGCTGCGAGAAGCGACCCGGCCCGCGGCCGCCGGCCTTGGAGCGCACCGGCGGAGGCGTCCGGCCCCCCGACGCAGCAGCCGCGCGGCGCTGCTGCCTTGCCTTCTTGCCGCTCGGCATGCGGGATGAAGGGTAGCCGCCTGCCCGGTCGCTACTCGTAGCCGAGGTCGCGGAGGCGCTCGACCATCTGCCGCTCCTCCTCCTCGGAGTAGACGGGCTCGTCGCTCGCCTCGCGCTGCGTCGGGGCCGCGACCGACTCCGACGCCCCGCCGGCAGCGCTCTCCTCGAGGATCGCCGCCAGCGGCTCGCCGTCGAGCCCTTCGGCCGAGAGCCCGAGCAGCCGGAGGATGGTCGCCGGCAGCTGCACGATCTCCGAGCCGTCCGGCACGTCGGCGGGCTGGATCCCGGGGCCGGTCGCCGCGAGGATCCCGGTCACGCCGTGGTGGCCCGAGTAGCCGTACGAGACCTCCGGGTCGAGCCGCTCGTGCCGCTCGAAGGCCTGTGTCCAGTGGCGGCGCGACGGGTCGACGTTGATCCGCTCGTCGTGCGGGACGAGCATGAGCTCGGGCGCCTTGTCGAGGAACGGCCCCGCCCAGAGCTCCTCCTTGCGCAGCACCTGGAAGGCGGGCTCGCCGGTCTCCGGATGCGGGATCTCCGCGACCTCGGCCGCGAGCGAGTCGATGTAGGCGGGATCGTTCCGGGCGCCGGTGAGCTCTCCGACGTAGAGCTGGCCCTGGGAGGCGAAGCCGTACGCGCGGGTCGAGCCGAAGTCGATGTCGGCGAAGAGGCGGTCCTCCGCCGGTCGCGGCAGGAACGGGAGCCTGTCGAGAGCCCGGCCGTACCAGGGCAGCGTCCGCACGAGCTTCTGGTCGACGCGCGCGAGGTAGTCGAGCCTTCCGCGGCGCCACGGCTGCAGCGACCGCTTGCGGAAACGGAGATGGCCGCGCTCCTCGAGCCAGCGGTCGAGGTGGAACATCCAGTAGATCGGCTTCATCCCGTGGTCGGAGAAGAGGAGGACGGTCGGTTCCTCGCCGTACTGCGCCTCGGCCGCGTCGATCAGCTCCCCGCAGAGCTCGTCGACGCGCTCGTAGACGCGGAGGAGCTCGTCGCCGGCTCCGGTCGCCCGATGCGCCGGATGCTCGGGATCGAAGCGCGCGTAGCCGAGATGCCCGACGTGGTCGGTGCTCATGAAGTCGACGCAGAGGAGGCCGAGGTCGGGCTCCAGCTCATACACGAGCTTGCAGACGCCGGCCATCTGGTCGGCGTGCTCGAGGAGCCGCCGGGTGTAGGCCGGGAAGTCCTCCCACCACCGTTCCGCCATCGGGTGGTGCGCGGTGACGAGGTCGGGGTACTCGGCGAAGATCCGCTCCTCCGCGCTCGCGGGCAGGATCTGCGGCCGCTCGGGGCCGCCGTAGCCGGTCACGACGACCCCGTCGAGCGGCTCCGCCGGGTACGTGAACGGGATCCCGACGTAGGCCGAGCGGATGCCGGCCGCGCCGAGTAGGCGCCAGATCGGCGTGCCGGCGCGGCTCGCTGCGCTCTCGAGCTTCTGCGTGCCGCGGTTCGGGTTGGTCGTGAAGTTGAAGATGCCGTGGCCGCCGGGATTCAGCCCCGTCAGGAAGGACGACCAGGCCGTCGGCGTGAACGCGGGGATCGTCGAGCGGAGCGGCCCGAAGGCGCCCTCGCGGGCGAGGCGCGAGATCGTCGGCAGCTTTCCCTCGCCCATGAGGCGCTGGACGAGCGCGTAGTCGGCACCGTCGAACGCGAGCGCCAGGATCCGCCTCACCGGCCGACCACCTCGCGGTAGACCTGCTCGAGCTGGGCGGTGGGATCGCCGAAGCGCATGTGCACCTCGCGCAGGTTCCGCTCGCCGTAGCGACGGCGTAGCTCCGGATCGCGGGCGAGACGCACCATCGCGGCGGCGACCGCGTCCACGTCGTGGCGGTCGACGAGCTCGCCGCCCTCGCCCTGCTGGATCCACTCGTCCATCGACGGCGCGAGTCCCACGACGAGCGGGACGCCGCTCGCCATCGTCTCGAGCAGCGAGGCGGGGGAGGAATCGACGTCCGCGAGCGTGACGGCGAAGTCGGCGGACGCGGTCACGGACGGGAGCTCGGCCGCGGGCACGTCCTGCACGGCCATGTACGGCTCGAGCCCCAGCTCCGAGGCGAGCCGGTCGAACTCGGTACGGGTCCAGCCGCCGCCGGCGCTCGAGAAGAGCCGCAGCTCCGCGACCTCTTCCCTCGCCCTGGCGAACGCGCGCAGGACGACGTCCAGGTTCGAGTAGGGGCGGAAGTTGCGCAGCGAGAGGCAGACCACGGCGTCGTCCGGCCAGCCGAGCGCACGCCAGCGGCCGCGGTCGGCGTGCTCGGGCGAGTAGCCGTCGATGCGGGCGTGCCAGAAGATGCGGTGGAACTTCGCGCGGTCGGCGCCGAGCCGGACGGCCGCGTCCTCGAGCGCCTGCGAGTTGACGACGTACGCGCGGGCGCGGTCGGGCGCGATCGCGACGCGCGCGCGCTCCTCCGCCTCGGACGCCTGCCAGGCGTCCACGATCGCGTCCTTTCCCCACGGGCTGACGACGAGCGGCTCGAGCCCTGCCCGCGCAGTCCAGTAGCCGTAGGGGAGGAGGTAGTGGGAGTGGACGACGTCCGGCTGCACGCGGCGCGCCAGCCCTGCGAGGGCGGGCGCCATCCGGAACCGGCGCACGAGCGGCACGCGCAGCAGCGGGTCGAGATCGTGGAACTGGTGGACGTGGAGGCCGTCGAGCTCTCCCTCGCGCGGGTTCACGCGGCCCGAGGCGATGTGGACCTCGTGCCCGCGCTCCGCGAGCCGGGTCGCCCAGCGGGCGAAGTGGCGCGACTTCGCGTCCCCGACCCCGAGGATGCGCAGGGACTCAGCCACGCTGTCCCGCGCCGGTCATCGTGCGCACGCCGCGCAGCGCGTGGCGGCCCAGCTGCACGAGCGCGGGCTTCGGATCGTCGCGCGCGAACACGGCGTCGACGTACGGCGGCCGCTCGAGCGCGCGTCCCGAGCCCGCCATCAGCGTGATCGCCCAGCGCTTCCCGTCCCCGTGCATCCGCGCCGGCGGCAGGGGGTCGCCGATCAGGTCGCGGTAGGCGATCCACGGGAGGTCGACGCCGCACGCCGCGGCGAGGCTGTGCCACTGCCAGAGGCGCGGGTTCACCTCCAGCAGCTTGTAGCGGCCGTCGCGCGGGTCGCGCATCAGCTCCACCTGGGAGATGCCGTGGAAGCCGAGCGCGCGCAGGAGGGCGAGTCCCTGCTCGACGACCTCGTCGATCCAGAGCGCCTCGCCGGCGCGCGCGCTGCCCATGTAGCCGCGGGTCTGGCTCAGCTTGTGGCCGGAGAAGAGGCCGAGCGCCTCGCCGTCGCGGTCCAGGTAGCTCCCGAGCGTGTACATCTCCTCGGGGCCGCTCGGGATCAGCTCCTGCACCATCGGCTCGTGCGGCGCGGCGAGCTCGTAGGCGCGCTCCAGCTCGGTGGGCGTCTCGCAGCGGAAGAGCTGGCGCCTGTGGTTACGGCGGAAGCCGACGTTCGCCGACGGCTTGACGATCAGCGGGAAGCCGATCTCCTGGCCTGCCGCGCGCGCCTCCCCGGCCGAGCGCGGGTAGAGGGTGCGCGGGATCGGGACGCCGGCGGCCTCGGCGGTCTCGAGCTGGTGGCGCTTGCTCTGGATGCGCTCGAGGACCTCCCAGCCCGGAAAGGGAAAGCGGTACCGCTCCCCGAGCGCGTCCGCGTGACGCGCGATCGCGTTCAGGTGCTCGTCATGCGTGGGGAAGACGGGCAGGACGTCGTCGTCGGTCTCCTCGGCGATCGCCTGTAGTGCCGCGACGAAGCCCTCCTCGTCGTCGAGCGGATCGGGAGCGTGGCGCGGCTCGGCGTAGCGCGAGCGGAAGCCGAGCGCGTAGGGGCGGTTGTCGACCGCCAGCACCCGCAGACCTTTCCGGCCGAGCGAGCGGATCGCCGCGAGGCCGTTCACCCAGGCGACCTCGACGACCACGGCCGTGCCCCTCGCAGACATCCGCGCGAGTCTAGTTATGGGCGGGAAGCAATCGCCTGAGACGCTTCCGCTCGGCCGGCAGGTAGAAGCCGAGCGGCGCGAGCAGCAGCGGATACGCGAGCGTCAGGCCGAACGCCAGCGGCAGGGAGTGGCGGAACGACTCCCCGGCTCCCGTCAGCGCGCCCGCCGCCAGGAGGATGATCGCAACGCGTCGCCACTGGTACTGGACGGGATAGAGCCGCTGCGCGTTCCACGTGCGGACGGCCATGAGGAGGGCGTAGGCGGCGAGAGTCGCGTAGGCGGCGCCGAGCATCCCGTACGCGGGGATCAGCCAGAGGTTGAGGCCGAAGTTGAGGATCGCAGCCGCGGTCGCGGCGACCCAGTTGAACTTCGTCTGGCGGATGCGGCCGGTCGCGATCGTGACGACGACGAAGCCCGCGAAGAAGACGTTCGAGAAGGCGAGCGCGGGGATCGCCTTGGCCGCCGGCCAGTAGCTGGGGTTCCGTCCGAGGTAGTGCGCGAGCCACGGCGCGAAGAGGCTCAGCCCGACCGCGGTCCACGCGGCGAGGTACATGAGGTAGGTGAGGACGTAGGAGTAGGCGCGCTTTGCCTCGTTCTCGTCCTCGATCGAATACGCGAATGCGGGCCAGGCGATCTGGAAGGCGGTGAAGAGGAGCACCATCGCCGAGCCGATCTTGTAGGCGAGCGAGTACTGGCCGAGCTGGGTGAGCCGGTACCCGCCGTGCAGGAGCTTGCTGAGCATGAGCCGGTCGCCGAAGTTCGTCACCCAGATCGCGAGCGCGGCCGCCATGAGCGGGATGCCGAAGCGGTTCATCGTCCGCAGGAGCTTCGGATCGAACTGGAGGCCGAGCTGCTCGCGGCGGTACGCGAGCAGCACGAAGTAGACGACGAGCGTGCCGCTGAGGTTGCCGGCGATGATCCCGAGCGGGCCCTTGTGGTAGACGACGACGAGGATCACGGTGAAGCCGACGGTGATCAGGATGTTCGCGACGGTGGCGAGCGCGAATGCGACCGACCGCTTCTCGGCGCGGAACAGGTTCGTCATCTGGGCGTAGTTGACGTTGGCCCAGAGGAGGATGGCGGTGGCGATCACGAGGTTGGTGCCGCTTCCCTGGAGACCGGCGTGGGGCGCGTACCGCACGCCGAGCAGGCCGGCGATCGGCGACGCGAACACGACGCAAAGCGCCAGCGCGAGCGTCGAATAGGTCATCTGCGCCCAGAAGACGGTGCGGACGAGCCGGCGGCGGTAGTCCGCTTCCGTATCGAGGAAGTAGAAGCGGATGAAGCCGAAGTTGGCGCCGCCGCGGATGAGGACGACCGCGACCGCCATCGTGGCCATGAGCAGCTCGATCCGGCCGTAGTCCTTCGCGTGCACGTAGGTCGTGTACAGCGGGAGCATGAGGACGGCGAGGAAGCGGGACATCAGGCCGCCGATGCCATAGATGGCGGAGTGACGACTCAGCTCGAGCAGTTGCGAGACGAGGGGCCGCCGACCAACGGCGGGCTGCTGCTGCGGCTCGTCGGTCACGAACCTCGATGGTACGTAGACTCGCGGCTGTGTCGGGGGCCGTTCCGATTGCCGAGCGGGACGAGCGGCGCGCTCGCTGGGTGCTCGACATGGTGGGAGCGCCGGACGTGCGGCCCGGCGAGGACCTGCCGTACAGGCCCGAGGCGTGGGAGGCCGTCGACCACGGGCAGTTGCCGGACGGTGACCCGCTCGCGGAGGGCTTCTTCCACCTGGCGCGGGTCGAGGAGCGTGGGGCGGAGCGCGACCGGCACGGCCGGTTCCTCGCCGCCTCCTCGCGCCTCGATCCGCTCGACCCGCCGCTCGAGCGCCTGCGCCGCGAGCTC
>DATFCX010000006.1:0-23829 GCA_035252585.1 Gaiellaceae bacterium | reverse complement strand
TGCCGCCCGCTCGGCCTCGAACCGCAGCAGCGCCCGCAGCTCCTCGCTCGGCCGGTCGAGCTCGGGGTCGCCGAAGCGGCGGCGGTCCTCCGCCGGCAGGTAGATGCGGCCGAGCTCGAGGTCGCGAGGCACGTCCTGGAGGAAGTTCACGAGCTGGAGGCCCGTGCAGACGGAATCGCTGGCCTCGACGACCTCGGGCTCGTCCAGCCTGCGGAGGACGCCGAGCACGAGCCGGCCGCACGGGTCGGCGGAGTGGACGCAGTAGTGCTTGAGGTCGGCCCACGTGTCGTACCTGCTCACGCGCTGGTCCATTCGGTTCGCCTCGATCAGGCGCAGGAACGGCTCGCGCGGCAGGTCGAACTCGCGGATCGTCGGCTGCACGTTCCGCAGCACCGGCCAGGTGGCCTCGCTCGCGTAGGCGGCATCCACCTCCCGCTCGAGCTCGTCGAGCGCCGCGAGCCGGTCCCCCTCGTAGGCGTCGCCGAGCTCGTCGACGAGCCGCGCGTAGCAATACAGGGCCCGGATGTGCGGCCGCAGCGGGCGCGGGAAGAGAACCGAGCCCACCGGGAAGTTCTCGCCCGCCGCGCGCGCTGCGATGTCGGCAAGCTCCATGCGACCATTCTTGCTTGAATGGCCGCGCAGGCGGAGGGCGGCCCGAACGCGCCCGAGGGAGGAGAAAGCTTGACGGAAGCCGGAGCACCGGGCCCCGGAGCAGCGGGAGGACGCGAGTCGGCCGTGACCGGCGTCGACCGCCGGAACGGCGCGGTCGTCGTCTCGCTCGCGGGCGAGCTCGACCTCTACAACGCGGAGGAGGTGCGCAGCGCGCTCCTCGACGCCTGCGCCGGCGAGCCCGAGACGCTCGTCATCGACCTCGAGCAGGTGCGGTTCATCGACTCGACCGCCCTCGGCGTGCTGATCGAGGCGCGCTCGAGGATGGCAGAGCGGAGCGGGTTCCGTCTCGCCGCGCCCGGCCTCGAGACACGGCGAGCGCTCGAGGTCTCGGGCCTCGACCGCCACTTCCTCGTCCACGACACGGTCGCGGAGGCGCTCGAAGCGGCTCGTTGACCGCGCGCGAAACCCTGCTGCCGCCCGACTCGCTCGCACGCTATGCGGACGCGATCGTGCGCGCGTGCCTCGGAATCGAGAAGGGCGATACGCTCGTCGTCCAGGGCGAGCCCGAGCACCGGGAGCTGCTCGTCGCCGTCGCCGAATCGGCTTACCGTGCCGGCGCACGCTTCGTCGACGTCGTCACGGCCGACCCGCTGGTCATGCGCGCCCGGCTCCTGCACGGCAGCGACGATGCGATCGGCGCGGTCTCGCCCTGGTCGCGCCGCCGGCTCCGCGAGGTCGCAGGGCCGCGCGGGGCTCTCGCCCAGATCGTCGGCGAGGGAGAGGCCGGCTATCTCGACGACGTGCCGCCGGAGCGGATCGCGACCGACTACTCGCGCCGCGCCAAGCAGACGACGCACCTGCGCCGCGCGCAGCTGAACATGCGTGCGCGCTGGGTGATCGCCGGCTGGCCGACCGTCCACTGGGCCGGTCAGGTCTATCCGAAGCTGAAGCCGCTCGAGGCGAAGCGGCGGCTCGCCGACGACCTCCTGCGGTTCTGCCGTCTCGCCGACGCGGACGGGAACGGAACGAGCGGCTGGCGCACTCACCTGCGCACGCTCAATCGGCGCTCCGAGCGGCTGACGAAGCTGGGCCTCACCAGGCTCGAGCTGCGCGGGCCGGGAACCGAGCTCGACGTCGGCTTCGTCGACGACACCCGCTGGCAGGGCGGCCCGGAGACGCTCGTCGACGGCCGGAAGCTCGCGCCGAACATGCCGACCGAGGAGGTCTTCACGAGCCCGGACCCGCGGCAGACGAACGGGACGTTCCAGTGCACGTTCCCGCTCTCGTTCCGGGGCCGCCTGATCCAGGGGCTCCGCGGCGAGTTCTCCAACGGCAGGCTCGTCCGGCTCGAGGCCGACTCGGACGACGACCGCGACTTCGTCGCCGCCTTCATCGACACCGACCGGATGGGACGGCGGCTCGGCGAGGTCGCCCTCGTCGACGCCTCGTCGCGCATCGGCCAGATGGGACGGATCTACTACAACACGCTGCTGGACGAGAACGCGGCGGCCCACATCGCCTTCGGCAGCGGTTTCGGCGGCACGCGTTCGGAAACGCCTGCCCGCGGGGTGAACCGCTCGACGATCCACCTCGACGTGATGATCGGGAGCCCGGAGCTCGAGGCGACGGGTGTCAATGCGCGCGGCCGGCGCATCCCGCTGATCCGCGAGGGGGCCTGGCAGATCTGAGAGGGGCGCTCGCGATCGCGCTGCTCGCCGCTCTCCTCGGATTCGCAGCGGCAGGCTGTGGCGGCGGGTCCCATCCCCACGTGAAGACGCGGGCCTCCGCAGCGGGGCCTCCGAAGTGCAAGCTGTCGGCGAAGCAGCGTCGCGTGATCCGGCGCCTGAATCGGATGATCGTGAAGATGCACCGGCTCGAGCAGCCGCTGAAGACGGTGCACGAGCACGGGCCGCTGAAGCTCGAGCTGCTGCTGAACCGCTTCCTCCTCTCGGTCGGCGTGCTGCCGGTCGACGACCGCGCCTACCTCATCCGCAAGGCGAAGAGCGCGGTCGGCCTCTGCCGCGACTGCTTCGACGCCCTGGAGGCGCTCGAGCCGGCCGTCCAGACGAGCCTCGGCGAATCCCCCTGCAAGCCGGGCTTCTAGGGATGCCGGAGACGCCCGAAGAGCTCTGGCGGCGCGCCCGCGACCAGCTGCGTGTGCCGCCGGTGGAGGAGTGGGACACCTGGCCGTTCGACGGCGAGCTGAGCGTCCGGCCGCTCGCGCCGCCGGTGCAGCGCGAAGAGCCGCGGTTCGGCGAAGGCGGCCTCGACTGCCGCCGCTGCGCCGCTTCCGACGACGAGTATCTCTGGACGAACGAACGTTGGCGGTTGTTCGCGCCCGACGAGCCGTCAGGGGTCCCGCTCGTGGTCCTCCTCGAGACGCGCGAGCACTTCGGCGAGCCGGGCGAGCTGTCCGACGACCTCGCCTCCGAGCTCGGTCTCATGCTCGTGCGGATCGAGCGGGCGATCCGGTCGATCGGGGAGCTCGGCCGCGTTCACGTCTGCCGCTGGGGAGACGGGAGCGAGCACCTCCACTGGTGGTTCATCGCCCGCCCCGCACGACTGCCGCAGCTGATCGGCTCCTTCGCTGCGATCTGGGACGACGTCCTCCCGCCGACGCCCGAGGACGTGTGGCGCGCCGATCTCGCCGCGCTCAGGACGGCGCTCGAGTCCGACGACTAGGCGCCAGCTCGCGAGAGCGCGGTCTCCCGCCGGCTCCGCGCGGTAGCCGGCGATCAGCCGTCTACGAACAGGCCGTTGAGCGGACCCCAGAACGCCTCGGTGCGCCGGGAGACGTGCGGCAGCAGCGTCAGCTTGCCGTCAGCCCAGCCGTCCCGTCTTCGCCGCTCGAGACGCTCCTCGGCGAGCGGCTTCCAGAGCTCGTCGAAGACGCGCGCCGGGTCGCCGTCGATCTCCGCGCGCGGGCGCTCGAGGTGCTCCTCCCACAGCCGCAGCCGCACCTCTCGCGCGAGCTCCGGGTGGCGGACGACGACGTTCGCCTCGGTGTCGTTGAACAGCGAATGCGCGTTCAGATTCGCCGAGCCGACCGTCAGCCAGGTGTCGTCGATCACCGCGGCCTTCGAATGGACGTACACCGGGTTGCCGCCGGGGCCGGGCTGATACAGCGTGCAGGCCAGGAAACGGGTCGTGTCGTCGCCCGACTTCTTGTCCGCGTCGATCAGGAGCCCGACCTGGCCCCGGCTGTCGTCGGCGCCGTTGTTGGGATGCGCCGGGAGGAGCGCGATCACGCGGAAGTCGTCACGGGGTGGCCGGCGTAGCTTCTCGGCGAGGACGAACGTGAGCTCCGGAGCCCAGAGGAACTGGCTCTCCAGGTAGACGAGCCGCTCCGCGGCGCGCAGCGCCCGCAGGTAACTCTCGAGGATCGACCACTCGCCGTCCCGGCAGGGCTCGTACAGGCGCTCGGGCACCGTCCGCACGAAGTGGGCCTCGATGCCACCGGGGACCGCCGCGCTCCGCAACTCGCTCGTAGACGGCAGCCCGCCCCCCGCGACCGCGTGCCAGCGCAACCGGAAGTGCTCGGCGACGTCGTCGACGACCGGCCCCTCGAGCCGCAGAGCGGTGTCGTGCCAGCCGAGCCCGTCGCGCGGCGGGTGCTCGCTCGAGTCGAGCCGGTCGCCGGCCAGGGCCGTCAGGTCGATCCCGCCGACGAACGCCGCCTCGTCGTCGACGACCACGAGCTTCTCGTGGTGGCAGTGGAAGGGGCGCTCGCGCGCGTCGAGCGCCATCGAGATCCGCGTGCCGCCGGCGAGCTCCTTGCACGCCTGCCGCATCTCGCCGCGGTCCGGATGGAAGAGGGGCAGCGGCGCTCCCGCCCACGCGAGCACGCGCACGCCGACCCGCTCGGCCGCGTCCGCGAGCAGCTCACGGAGCGTCTGTCCTCCCTCCTCCAGCCGGAACGTGGGATCGAAGTGCCAGCCCGCGAGATGGACGTGGGAGCGCGCCGAGCGGATCGCGCCGGCAATGCGCGGCAGCGCCTCGCTTCCGTCGACGAACGGCTCGACACGGCAGCCCGGCCGCGGCGCGAACGACGCGGTGCTCGCCCAACCGCCGTCCGCCGGCGGGTCGACGGCGCCGCCACTGCCGTGACGCCGCAACCGGCGGGCGTGCTTGGCGCGGATGATCCGTTCGAGCGTCTCGCCGACGAGGTCGTCGACGCGGTTCAGCGGGTAGGGAGCCACGGCGCGGTCATGCCCGCGTCGCGGGGAATCTCACCCCGTCGGGTACTGCGAGTAGCTGTACGTGCCGGTACCGCTCCAGGCCGAGCCGACGTTCGTGTCCGCCGCCGGGAAGCTCTTGACGGGCAGGTTCGCGACCGCCGAGCTCATGTAGTCGCGCCAGATCTCGGCGGGCAGCGTGCCGCCGGCCACCTCTCCGACGCCCTCGACGTTGTAGAGCGGGATCTCGCGCTTCGGGTAGCCGACCCAGACGCACGTCGCGAGCTGGGGCACGTAGCCGCAGAACCAGGCGTCCTGGAAGTTCTCGGCGGTGCCCGTCTTGCCGGCGACCGGGCGAGCGCCGAGCGCCGCTGCGGTGCCGGTGCCGTGCTGGACAACTCCCTGAAGGGCGTAGGTGACCTGCGCGGCGACGTTCGGGCTGAGGGCGCGCTGCCCCTTCGTGCTCAGCCTCGAGCCCTTGATCACCTTGCCGTTCGGGCCGCGCACGACCTCGAACGCCTGCGGGGAGTGGTGCACCCCGCCGGAGGCGAACGTGGCGTAGACATCGGTCAGCTCGAGGGGCGTGAAGCCCACGGCGCCGAGCGTGATCGCGCACGCCCGTTGGAAGTAGCGGCTACCGACCGGTTCGGTGACGCCGAGCCTGCGCGCCATCCCCATGACCGTCCGCACGCCCGCCCTCGCGATGAGCTGCGCGAAGATCGTGTTCACCGAGTTGGCCGTCGCGTCGAGGAGGCTCATCGTGCCGCTCTCCTCGTCGGCGAAGTTGTGGACGGGCCACGGCCCGCTGGCGTCAGCGCATTGCGGGTCCGTGATGTAGAGCTGTGACGGCCCATAGAAGCTCGAGTAGATCGAGGCGCCCTCGCTGAGCGCGGTCGCGAGCGTGATCGGCTTGAAGGCGCTTCCCGTCGAGCGGTGTCCCTGCGTCGCGAAGTTGAACTGCATGTGGGCGCCACTCGGCAGATAGTCGACCATCGCCTTCACAGCGCCGGTGCTCGGGTCGATCGAGACGATCGCCGCGGCGGGATCCGCCGATCTCTGCAGCACCGAAGCGACTGCGTGCGTGGCGAGCCCCTGCAGCCGCATGTCGAGCGTCGTCCTCACGTTGAGCCCGCCGAGCTCCACTGTCCGCCGGCCGAGCTTCTCGTTGAGCTGTTGCGTAGCCCAGCCGAAGAAGTTCGGCTGCAGCAGCCGCTGGTAGATGTGGCCCGGCCTGAGCTGGAGCCCCTTGTGCAGCGCGCTGCGCAGCTTCGCCGCGGTGATGTAGCCGTTCTTCCACATCGCTCGCAGCACCTCGTTCCGGCGGGCCAGCGCCGCGCGCGGATTCCTGATCGGGTCGTCCGTGGTCGGCGCCTGCGGCAGGCCGGCGAGCAGCGCCGCCTGCACGAGCGTCAGCTTCGACGCGCCCTTCGAGAAGTATGTCCGCGCCCCGGCCTGCGCTCCGTACGCGTGCCTGCCGTAGAAGACCTCGTTCAGATACTCGGCGAGAATCTGCTTGCGCGTCAGGTTCTGGAACTCCTTCTCGGCGAGGCAGGCCTCCTTGAGCTTGCGCGACAGCGTCCGCTGCGGGTTGCCGATGTAGAGGTTGCGGACGAGCTCCTGCGTGATCGTCGAGCCGCCCTGCACGACCCGCCCGTGCGTGAGGTCCTGATAGAGCGCGCGGGCGATGCCCTGGTAGTCGAGCGCGCCGTGCTGCCAGAAGCGCGCGTCCTCGATCGCCACCGTGGCCTGCGGCAGCCACGGCGAGATCTTCGAGAGCGGCAGCGGCTGCCGGTTCGTCGCCGAGGGGACGGTCCCGAGCCGGACCCCGTTGTCGGTGTAGAGGAAGGAGTTCGCGCCGAGGTCGGGCTTGCGGAGGTCGTTGAGGCTGCACGTCGAGAGCAGGATCTGCCCGCCGGTGAAGGCCACGGTCGCGAGCAGGAGCGCGACGATCGCGGCGACCAGGAGGGTCGCGAGCAGCAGGATGCTGCGGCGCTTCCGGTTGCGGCGGCGCAGGCGACCGTGGCGCGCGAAGAGCACGCGCTCGAGCTCGAGCTCGGCGCGCGACGGCGGTCGGCGCTGCTGTCCTCTCCCGTTACGACCCGGATCGCCTGGCACTGCCCCCACATTGTGCTGCAAACGGCGGCGTGAGAAACCGAAAGGCACTCTTTCGGCCGCGTTTGCGCCTCGAAGGCAGGGGCATTTGCTCCTCCGTGACCGCGCTCCTCTTCTCCTCGTCGCTCACGAGCCTCCACGGAATCAACAGCTTCTTCCACTCGACCGGCTTCGTGATCGCGCGGAACCTCGTCGTCGTCCTCGCGATCGTCTTCTGGCTCGCACTCGCCTTCTGGGTGCACAAGGACGCGCGCCGGCGGATCGACGACCCCCTCCTCGTGGTCCTGGCGACGTTGCTCGGGCTCGCGCCGCCGTACATCGGCCCGGTGATCTACCTCCTCTTCCGGCCCTCCGAGACGATCGAGGACGTGCGCTCGCGGCGGGTCGAGCTGCAGGCGCTCGAGCAGCAGCTCGCCGGGGCGCAGCCGAGCTGTCCCGTCTGCCGCATGCCGGTCGAGGCCGACTACCTCGCGTGCCCCGTCTGCACGACGATGCTCCGCCAGCCGTGCGCGACGTGCAAGGCGCCGCTCGAGCCTCTCTGGCAGATGTGCCCCTACTGCGCGACACCGATCGAGCCGTCGCAGGTCGACCTCGACGCGGCTCTCACCGCGGAGGCCAAGACGATCGCGCTGGTCGACGACACGATCACGCTCGTCCCCCAGACCGAGCCTCGCGTGGTCGACGCCTGACAGAGCCGACGCGGGGACTCGAACCCCGGACCCCATCATTACGAGGGCTGATCAGCTGTCGTCCGAGGACGCGCCTAGTCGCGCGAAGCCGCATGGCTCCGAGGGATTCAGGCCGCGGCGATGGCGGCCGAAGACCCCAAATGACAGAGGCGTAGACCCCGCGTAGACCCCGCCTCAAGGTGAGATGTCACCTGTCCTCGCCGAGGATGACATCGAGTTCCGGAATGAAGCCCTGAGCACTGCCGCCTCCCGGTCGCGCGGTCATGGTTCGATGAGGCGCGTCTCAGCGCTTCGCGATCACGATCCCTATGGCTTCGCGTGAGAGGAGCCGTTGGGAACGGAGACGGTGCCGATGTTGGGCGTGACATTGCCCGGCTGTGCGCCTCCATAGACCTTGATGATCCCTGGGCCGTAGATCGCGTCGAGCGCCGACTGTGCGGCCTGCACATTGTGACCTTGCACCCCGACCGCGAGGTAGCCCTCCGATGTCGGAGCAGCACTTTCGATGTCGATGCCTTCGGCTTGAAGCTTTCTCAACGGGAGTGAGTTCTCCACTTTGCGTAGCTCGCTGAGCGGATGCGCGGCATTGTTTCGGACGATCACATACGTTCCGGGATGCTTCGCATGAAGCTGGTCGATCACTGACTGAGGAGCGTCCGCCAGGTAGAGATCGACCTTGTCCGCGCCATCGTTGACGCGGGCCAACGTCAGGTACTGGCCCGCGATGTCCCCGGCGTCAGCGGCGGCCGTATCGAGAGCAGGCTGGTCCGGCGGGGACGTGTCCCAAAGGCTGACAAAGCCGTCCACCGCACGAGAGCCGAGGCTTGCCCCGCCGATGGGCACAAGAGCGAGCGCCACAACTACGACAACTACGGCGATCAAGACGGGCCTTGCGCCCGAGGTCACCTGCCAACGCCGGCGCGAGAAGCGAAGGGAATGGGTCGCCACCTGATTGGCGCGAAGCGCGGCGAGCAGGTCGTCAGCGCGCTCAGCGGCAACCTCACGCAGCGACCCTGCCTCTACCGGATTCGCCAGCGCCAGGAGCTTGATCGGGTCAGAGACGGTAGTCATCGTGATTCTCCTTTTGGGACGGGCGAGCGGTCTGGGGCAGCCGACTCCTGAGCCGCATCTCGTTCGAGAGCGACTCGTAACCGGCGGCGTGCGCGATGAAGGCGAACCGAGAACCCTGTCTGCGTAAGCTCGAGAACCGCTGCCGCCTCGCGCGGAGCCAGACCCTCCCAAGCAACTAGCAACAGCGCCTCTTGGTCGCGCTCCGAGAGCTGGCGCAGGGCTTCGCCAAGGCGGAGATCGGCCACATGGAATGGCGTGATCGGTTCGACCGTTGGGGAGAGGCGGTTGCGGAGTCTGCTCCGCCGCCGAGTTGAGCGCTGGTGGGTTGAGAGCACGCGCCGAGCAACCCCCAGCAGCCAGGGCAGCGGCTCTTGTGGGATCTGGTCCGCCTTACGCCAAGCGATGGCGAAGGTCTCCGCTGCGACGTCGTCGGCGACCTCAGCCGGTGCTCGGCGACGCGCGTAAGCGAGCACGGCCTCGTAGTGCTCACGAAAGATCGCCTCCAGGCGGTCGCTGTTGCTTGGCTCGGTCAAGTGGGGTCCTCTCTACAACAAGAATGGCCGCCTCGTACCGATTTCTTTCAGCTAACCCGGGTTTCTGAGCCGTCGCCTGCGCGAGCGACAGACTCACAGTCGTCACGCCCGAACATGGCGAGACGCAGATGCATCCCGATGCTCGCGTTGCCTCTCGAGAAAGGCCGCACTTCAAAGTGCATCTGTGTCTCGCTGGCTATTGAGGCGGTTAGCGGCCCGAAACGGCCGCATTCACTGCAGGCCCGCCGGGCTACGCGACGCTGAGCCTCAGCGTCTCGCGGGTTGCCTCGGGGCCGATCGCGGCTCGTTCTTCGCTCGTGAGGGCGGCGAGCCATTCGTCGAGGGCGTCGCGGACGAGCTCGCGCGCTTCGTCCAGGGTCGGCGCGCAGGTGATCACGCCGGGCAGCTCCTCGATCGTCGCGCGCACCCAGCCCTGCTCGTCCGGCTCGAAGGCGACGTGCAGATCCATGCCCACAGGGTACTTCGACGCCGGCCGCCGCGGGATACTCCAGCCCGTGACGTCGCTGCGCGAGCTCGAGCGGCACCTGATCGCCAACGGCTGCGAGCGCGTTCGCCATGGATCGCGCCACGACGTCTGGCGCAGCCCCGAGGCGGAGCGGCCCGTGACAGTGCCGCGCCACCGCGAGATCCCGTTCGGGACCGCGCGGGCGATCTGCCGTCAGCTTCGGATTCCCGATCCGCCGCGCTGAACGGCTCAGATCTCGATGCCGAAGCCGCGCTCCGGGACGAGCTGGCGCTCGAGCTCCATCATGCGGCGGAGTCTCAGGAGGCGGTCGGCGTCGACCTCGCGTTCGCTGGCTTCCAGCATGCGGACGCAGTCGACGGCGGAGGCGACGGCAGGCCGGAGGCCGCGGCCGAGGTTCTCGCGTTCGGCGCGGCGGCGCAGGTCGTCGTAGCCGCGCGTCCCCCACGGCGTCGGCACGATCCGGAGCTCGCCGGCACGCGTCGACGCGGTCACCGGCTCGGTGGAGGCGAGCTGGTCGGCGTTTACCGGCGCCTCGAGCTGCTCGAGGGCGCGGGCGAGCCGGCGCAGGTTCTCTTCGCGAAGCGAGGGGACGACGTCGAGCCCGCGCGTGGTCTCACCGCTCCCGTTGACGACACGGGCGAAGCCACCCACGACGACGTAACTCGCGCGCTCGCGGTCGAGCGCCGCTAGGAGGGCATAGGGATCGAACTGCGGCTCCTTGGTCACGCCTGGCCCTCGAGACGCTCGAGCAGAGCCTGGACGCGCTGCTGGGGCGCCTCGAGCAGGCTCGTCTCCAGCTCGGCATCGAGCACCGGCGTCTCCTCCCGCTCGCCGATCTCGATCCGCAACACGAAGCCGCAGGCCTCGACGACCGCGCGCAGGTTCTCGAAGCTCGGCTCCTGGCCGCCGACCTCCCAGCGGGCGACCTGCGCCCGCTCGCGACCGAGCCGCGACGCCAGCTCGCTCTGCGTCAGGCTGGCCCGCAGCCGGGCCTCCCGGATGATCTGCGCCGCCGTCATCGCCGCCGATTCTACCTCCGTGTTGACTCGGCATCTAGCTACTGATAAGTTACGCGCGGCATGTCGGTATCGGAGCAGCAGCTCTCGCTCCCGCTGTTCGACCCGCAGCCGGCCGACCCTCGCCCTGAGCCCACGGCCGCCGGGGACACGACGGCGCGTCTGTCCGAGCCGCCGGCCGCCGACGAAGCGCAGGGCGCGCCGGGATTGCTGACGACGAGCGAGACGGCCGCGCTCCTCCACGTCCACCCGCGTACGGTTCAACGCCTTGTCGAGCGTGGCCAGCTCGAGGCGATCCACCTCGGCACCGCCGTCCGCTTCGACCCCGGCGACGTCGCGGCGCTCACCGAGCGGGAGAAGCAGCGGGCGGCGGCAGCACCGACCGCGCTCGCCGACCGCGTCCGCGCCTTCACGCGGTGCCCGCGTCTCCTTTTCCGAGCGCCTACGCTCACGCCAGCATGAGCATCGAGCGGCTCAGGCGTAAGGACGGCAAGAGCGCCTACGTCGTTCGCTGGTACGAGAGCGGCCGCGGCAGCAGGCGCCGCAAGCGCACCTTCGACCGGCGCCGCGACGCCGAGCTCTTCGAGGCCTCGCTGCGGCGCGCGCGGCAGCTCGGCCAGCTCGCCTCGGAGGTGATCGGCTCCAACGCGACGCTCGAGGAGTTCCTCGTCGAGTGGTGGGACACCTACGCCGTCACGCACCTGCGCCCGAACACGCTCGCCGGCTACACGACGCTGCTCGATCGCTGGATCGTCCCCTACCTCGGCCGCAAGCGCCCGCGCGAGATCACGCGCGAGACGATCGACGGCTACTGCGCCCAGCTGCGGCTCGACGGCGCCGGCGTCCCGACGGTCAACCGGGCGCTCGGCCTGCTGCAGGGCGTCTTCCACCGCGCCGTCGAGTGGCGCCGGCTGGCCTGGAACCCGGTCGTAGGCACCCGCAGGCTCAGCCACAGCCGCGCCACCACGATCGATGCACGGACGCCGGAGGTCGTCGAGGCGGTCCGCCGGCAGCTCGACCAGCAGAGCGCGGCGCTCGTCAGCGTGCTCGCCTACGAGGGCCTGCGACCGGCGAGGCGTACACGCTCACCTGGGGCGACGTGCTCGACGACCGTGGCCGCGCCCGCAAGCGCCTCCTGGTCCGCACGGCGCTCTCCGACGGCGAGGTGACGACGCCGAAGTCCCAGCGCGCGCGAGAGCCCGAGCTCTTCACGCCCGTCGCGCGCGAGCTCGTCGCACTCCACCTCGCCCAGGGCCGCCCGCCCACCGACGCGCTCGTCTTCCCCGACGCCGCCGGCGGCCACCTCCGCCGCCAGAACTGGCGTCGCCGCGTCTGGATCCCCGCGCTCGAGCGCGCCGGCGTCCCCTACTTCCGCAGCTACGACCTCCGCCACACCTGCGCAACGCTCCTGCTCTACGAGAGCCGCACGCTGAACGAGGTCGCCGAGCACCTCGGCCACTCCGACCCCGGCTTCACGGCGCGCACCTACGCGCACGTCATGCGCGATGCGTCGCACCGCCGCCGCGTCCCGATCTCGCAGGCGATCCGGACGGCACGCGCCGCCGCTGCCCGTAGACCCCGCGTAGACCCCTCAACGGAAAAGCGGCCCTCCGAGGAGAGCCGCTCCGACAAGAAATCCCTGCAAATCCGGAGAGCCGACGCGGGGACTCGAACCCCGGACCCCATCATTACGAGTGACCGCGCCATTCTCGATCTATATGGCTTGTCTTAGCTAGAAACTGCGATATATGCCCTATGTTGGGCAACGTTTTGGGTAAGCAGGAGCGGGCGCCGACGGCTCAGGCAAGCGGGTCATGCGCCAGTTCTGCATCGCTGAGCTTCTCCTCGTCATAGAGGATCGTCGCCGTCGTGCCGCGCCTTTGCGCGACCTTCGATAGCCAGTCCCACGGATCGTCATGCGGGCGATTGGCAGCTCGTAGCACCCACACTTGCGGACGATCTTCCTCGGTGTGATCCGCGATCCACGGTAGGTAGGCGAGCACGAGGCCAGTCGCTTTCAGCGGATCGTGTCCAGCGGCGGCAGCGACCACGAGCGTTAGCCCCGTCTGCATCAGCACGGATAGCTCGCGCGGGATCGAGAGCATTCCGCTGTCGGTCGTGATGAGACCATCCCAGCTGCGCGCGTGGTGGTGGAGGGCGAGCAACAGCTCCCAGTCATCCACTTCGGTCAGGCGCGGATCTATGTCTCCGACGGCTACTAGCTCGGCCTCGGTCATGAACTCCCCGAGGGTCTCGACGATGGGTTGCGGGAAGTTCTGATCGAGCGCGAAGAGCCGGGGCAAGGCGGCCCCGACCTACGCAGCAGCTTTCAGATTCGCACGGAGCTGGTGCTCCAGATCGAGAGCTTCGGTAATCGCTGCCGGTGGGGCGAGTGGATAGAGGGCTGCGATCTTGCTCTCCGGGAGACCACGGTCTTCGAGCGCCGCTAGGGCAATAGTCTCGATACGGGTCTTCACGATGTGGGGCGAGCCCGAGAGCTTGCCGGGAATGATCCGCAGGCTCGGCCTCGGTGCGTAGAGATCGGGCGCCGCGCCCTGCTCAGTGGGGAACGGAGCGATCAGGTCGAGCAGGTCAGCATCGAGAGCACGCTGCCCCACCACGTTGCCGACATAGCCGGGGAGGTCAAAGAAGACTTCTCCGCTCCGACTGACGGCGACGCTCGGCCCGTGCTCTTCCGTCCAGACTTCGAGGTCGAGTTCTCTCAGGGCAGTGAGCGCGCGCCTAACGGCGGGCATGCTCGTTGCGGGCACCGAGACCCCCTCGCCAACCGTCTTTGTCTGCCGAAGCCAGTAGATCGTTCGGAGCCCCATCAGGTCGGGATACGACCAGAGCTTGATCCGCTCCGGCGAGATGCTCGGCACCAGCACTTCGTGACGTGCCCAATAGTGGATCGTGCTGAGAGGGACACCCGACAGCGCCGACGCCCGCTCACCGTTGTAAGCCCCTCGGAGATCGTGTCCCTTCATCCGACCAAAGTATCCCTCACGTAGAACGGCAACGGATACGCGCCGCGCCATTCGGCTTCGAGACCTTCAACTCCTGCCTCAGTCCCCCGAGGGAGTAATCCAGCGCAGCCAGATGCGATCTAGGCTGACGGCGATGGGCGCGCTCGACCCAGACCTTGAACTCATCGCGCGCGGCGATGTCCCTGCGGAACACGCTGACCTCATCGGCGCAAGCGTCGCCCCCGACGGGCGCTTCGCTGTGGTCATGCTCGCCGTAGGCGAAGGGCAAGCAGCCGAGTTCGACGAGACAGTTGCTGAACGTGTAGGTGATCGGTGGGTGGCCCTGCAAAGTGGAACACCTTCGTCCGTGATCTACGCGGGCGATTGGCGGGCAGCTCCGCTCTGTAACTACGTGACCCCGCTGCCGCCGGAGGTCGAGCAAGTCGTCGTCGCCGATCGTGGCGATGAGCATGAGGTGCTGGTCAAGAGCGGCTACTTCCTTTACGTCGCGTGGAAGCGAGACGAGCCTGGCGACGACAGAAGCGACCCACCGACGCCGGAGCTTCTCAGGACGATCCCGCCCACCCCGCTCGGGTAACAGTGGCGAACCCGGCGAGTCAGTCGTCCGTCCATGGGGCGCTTCGCCCGAGAGGCGAGAGCGTCGGCGGCTGCTCGCTTGCTTCGCTGGCGCTGCGCCGCTCCGCAGCCGCCTCCTTCGCCTCTCGACCTTTCCGCTTCAACTCGGCACCTTCGAGGCCGAGACCGAGCCGGATCGCAGCGAGCGCGCCCAGGCCAAGGACGACCGCGAGAGAGCGCTCCGCAAGCTCGCCGTCCTCCACCAGGACATGCAGCGTTTGCGACGCCGCCAACGCTGCGACGAAACTCTCGTCTGCACCGGTTTCCCGAGCCGCCCGGAGAACGGTCGCGGAGACTAACGCACGGGCAGCAACCTTCCAACCTTCAAGATCAGCACAACCCACGGCAGCCGCTTGACCCGCCGCTCGCGCCGGGTTGAGGAGTGTCGCCCACTCATCGAGGAGGGCCGTCGCGTCGGGCAGCTGCCGCGCAGACCCCTCGAAGAGCTGCGCCGCCGCATTCGGCAGCATCACCAGCATTTCGCTCGCCATGTGGCGACGGTGCCATGGCGCGCGACCACGCGGGCGTCTTTCGCAGTTCGCCTAGCGCCAGTTCCAGGCGATGCTGCGCTGACGTGCGCGATTGAGCGCGCGTTCGAGATCGGCATGCGTCTCGATTGGCCCCTCGCCCTCGAAGCGACACCAGCCACATAGATGCACCGGGTGCTGAGTGAGGAAGGAGGGATCGTCGTCCTCATCGGCCAGGTCGTCGTCGTCCCACCTTCCTCCTACCACCAGCCAGGCGGCGCGCCGCTTGCAAGCGTCGCAAAGCCCCTCGGGCACAGCCGGAGCCGCGTCGCTGGACCAATAGCCAACGCCCCAGCGGTCGTCGAGCCACATCGAGAGCTGCGCAAGCTGACAGCTCCACCATCGCGGTAGGGGCATCGTCAGGCGGACGACGGCAGGCCGATACGCCACCGCATCAACTGCGGTGCAGGCCGTGTTCAGGGCGCGCAGAACTCGGAGCTTCCAGGCCATACCCCCATAGTGCCGCTGTCGCGGGCCTACGGCTAGCCGACGTGGGGCAGGGAATCGGTCGCGCCGATCGTCCGCACCCACTCCGGGACGCCCCCGGAGTTGAGTTCGATGATCGCCCACGGGCCACCGTCGCGCAGCGGCTCGCTGCCAGTTCGTTTCTTTGGTCGGATGCCGAGCTGCTCTTCGATGCCGCGGAGGCCACCCGGCACCCATCCTTTGCTCGCCCGCACCGGGCGCGCTCGGAGCGCGCCGCGGTCTTTCATCAGCTCGACGTGCTTGCTCGCTTTGGCCGCGTAGCTCGCCATCTTTCCGGCGTAGCCGCCAATCTCCGCCGCCGTTCCCTGCTCGACCTCGCGGATGAACGAAATCTCACCAAAGCCGCAGCGGCGCGCCCAATAGGAAAGCTTCTCCTGCTTCACATACTGGCCCGTCATCAGAACGTGCAGGTGGATGCGATCGTGTCCCGCGCCGAACTCGACAGCGGCTGCGTATTCGCGGAGCAAGGGCTTACGCGCCTTGCATTTCTTGACCCAACTCGCGTAGCGCTTCTCCCACTCCTTCTTGTCGGCGAGCGTCTCCATCTTCTCTGGCTTGTTGGGACGCTTCGGTGCAGGGCCGCCCCGCCGGAGGAGCTGCGCGAGATCGTCCCAGGCGGCGCTTAGCTCCTCGACCGACATTTGCCCGTGCTGATCAGTGAGGGTGAGAAAGCGGACTCTCTCGTCCCGAGCCCAGGCAGATTCGATTCCGATGCGGAACAGCTCTCGACAGGCGAACCACTTGCGCTTGTTGCATCCCGGACAGTTCCAGGCATGACACGGCAGAGCGAAGGCGCGCCCGGTGGTGACGCTGGCCAGGTATCGCCTCGATGACGAACACCACGACCGGCGCGCGCTCGAAACGACCGAGGCGCACCAGGCAGGATCAGGGCCATAGACAGCGGCCTCGCGGCTTCCCGGTGGGTAGAACTCGCGCTCCCACTCGATCCACCACTCGCCGTCCTCAAAGACGAGCGAGCCGCCACCCGTTCCGAGACCTTGATCGGGCGTCCGCTCTGTGCGGCGGATTACCTCTAGCCCGTCGCCCTCGACCAGGGGGTCTGAGGACTTTGGCCTAAAGGGAAGATCAAGTGAAGGCGCATCCGGCTGCGCCGGATGCGCTGCGCGGTCTCCGGCGGCTGCGCCGCCTTCAACCACGCCTTGCTCGGTAGTGACGCTCGAAGCTCCCACAAGAGCCTCTTACGCCTCGCGCGCTCAGCGCAGCCCGCTTTTCGCATTTCAGGTGGGGCTATTAGCCCGAGCTCGCGCCTTGCGCGAGCTCGGGCGCACTCAGACCCGCATGGTTGAGCCAAATCCCCGCACGAATGTCGACGGCAGCTCAGTGGGCGAGGAGCCGGAGCTGACCGGAGGCGGCGGCGCGGGCGTCACGAATCTCCGCCTCTGGACTTATACGCGGCGCGTCGCGTAGCTCTTCGATTTCGTGCGCATAGACCCGAAAGAAAGTTCCAACTGAGTGCCCCATCGTCTCCGCGATTCGAGCGGGGTTGCTCCCGTAGTCCTCCGACCGTAGGAGCAGCGAAGCCCACGAATGTCGAAGCGCGTAAGGATGGGTGAGACGGATTCCACTCCGCTCGACGGCAGGCAAGAAGACTCGGCGGCGCCAGTTCCGGTAGTCGGTGTCGAGAAGCGGTTCGCCGTCGCCACGACCGAATAGCAGGTCGTCGTCCCGTCCGCTCACTGCGCTCCTCAGCTCCGCAAGCTCCTCCCGGAGAACCGGGAGCAGGAGCGCCGAGCGCGCTTTGCGGTTCTTCGGCTCCTTCGCAGTCCCATACGAGATGGACTGATGAACGTGGATGGTCTTCTCTCGCACGTCGCCCCACCGGAGCGCGAGCGCCTCGCCGGGGCGAAGACCGCAGTAGGAAAGGAGCGAGACAAAGGCAGCGTCGCGGCGGCCCCGAGCGCCAACGACCAGCAGCGCAGCATGGAGCTTCTCCACTTCCGACGGAGGCAGCGGACGCACCGCCTTGCCCAGGCGCGACTGGCGTGTCTTCTTTATTGCTCGGACAGGATTTGCATCGAGGTAATCCACCTCCACGGCGTGAGTCAGGCACGAGGACAGCACCATCAAGGTTGTCCGCGCCATCCACGGGCCGGTCTTCTTCTCCAGCTCGGTGGCGAACTCGCGGACGACGGCATTGCTGAGATCACGCAGCCGCCGCGCGCCTAGCGAGTCCGGCAGCGACGACGGCTTCTGGTCGTCCTCCCATCTCTCCGCGTCCATCAGCTCGACGGCAGAGATCCCCACTCGCGGGGCGACATGCCTATACCAAGCGCGCCCGTAGTTGATCCGCGTTGCGGTCGCCAACCTGCTCACATACTCCGGGAACCACTTACGCTCGGCGAACTCGTCCAGGGTGATCCGGGGAGCTGAACGCAGCCGCCCCTCCAGCTTTAGCGACTGCATTTTCAGGTTGAACTTCCGCGCTTCGGTGTAGTCCGAGAACGTGCGCGAGCGGTGTTCGCCGTCTTGCAGCCATCGCACCCGCCAGCTCTTGCCCCGCTTTTCTAGGCTCACCGACTGACTGGGCAACGCGATGGGTAATGCGAAATCCGCATCACCCGGAATCTAGCGGCTGAACCCACTACCTGCAATATCGCATTTGCAGGTGATTCGAGAGCCGACGCGGGGACTCGAACCCCGGACCCCATCATTACGAGTGATGTGCTCTACCAGCTGAGCTACGTCGGCGGGGAGTCCAGTCTAGCCCGGCTCGCAGCGGGTTCTCCGGTGGCGCGCCGTCAGCCCACGGAAAGCAGGCCGCTCCGCACGCGCTTCACGACGCCGGGATCGAAGCGGCTGACGAGCCGGACGTCGAGGCGGTAGCTCCCGCGCGCCAGCTTGCGCTTCGGCAGCGCGATCGTCTCGGCGGCATTGCCGCCCTCGAGCGCGCCGTGCCGGGCGACGATCGGCCGGCCGTTCGCACGGTCGAGCGTGACGAGGTAGAGGCAGTCACGGCTGCAGCCGAGCACGACGGAGGCGGCGGACGAGTTCGAGAGCTGGGCCGGGAAGGTGAGGGTGGTCGACGTGACGCGGGCCGCCTGCCCCGGACAGACCACGGCGCCGCGGGCCACCGCGCGGATCGCCTTCGCGACGGCAGCCGCCGACGGTTTCGGGACACCGCTCGCGTCGTAGAGCCCGGTTGCCGGCGTCGAGGCTGCCGCGCCATCCACGAGCCGGTCGAGGAGCAGCGCGCTCACCTCCGGCCTGCACGACGCAGCTTCGACCGCGGCGGCATAAGCGGAAGCCTGTGTCGCCGGGGAGACGGCGCTCTCCTGCTGCGACGGGGGCATCCTCGTCGGCCGCGGCACCGCTTCCAGCAACACGGGTGGTGCAGTTCCCAGGCCCTTGGCCAACGCTGACTCCAGGCTGCCGAGGTCGCCCACGGCCCAGGTCCCGTTACCGGGAACCGGCGCGGGGAGGAAGGAGACGAGATCCGGCCGGGTGCCGTCCTGCGCGAGTTGGCGCCCGAGCGCGATCGCAGTGAGCTGCGGCTTTGCCGTCGACCCGTCGAAGGAAGGCCCCACCGCGACATCCGGCCTCACCGGCGCGACAGCCGCTCCGACCGCAGCCAGGGCGCCGGCGTAGCGTCCCGCGATCTCGCGCGCCGGAGAGGGCGTGAGCACCAGATCGTGCAGCGCCGGAACCTGCCGGGCGAGCGACGATGCATAACCGGCCAGCGCCGTGCGGCCGGCATCGCCGGTCGGAAGCTGAGCGGCGTCGAGGTCGAGCACGAGCCCGACAGCCGGGGGAAGGCCATTCAGCGAGGCGACCGTCGCGGGATCCGGCGCTGACTGGCCGGGTTGCCAGAAGGTCGTCATGCGGACGAGACCGAGTCCCAGCGATGCGGCCAGAGCTCCCTGGCCGGAGTCGTCGATGCCGGCACCCACGGCGAGCGGCGAGACGCCGCTCGTGCCGCCGGTTCCCGAGGATCGGCGCAAGAGAGGCGAGGCACGCCCGGTCTTCGGTACGCGGACGATCGGCAGAGCGTCGAACGACGCTCGGTTCCCCGCCCAGCCGACCGCAGTCACGTGGACCCGGCGGAAGCCGGGGCGTTTCGGCTCGTGCAAATGGACGGTGTGCCAGCCGGCATGAAGGCCGAGCCGCACCGTCCGGCCCGGCGTCGACACGGTGACCGTGGCCGGCTTCGACAGCCAGAAGCGAAGCGCGCCCACCGGGGCGTTCGCGAGCTTGAAAGCCGGAGGCTCCCGCAGGTATGCGGCGAAGCGAGCGGCCGCCTCGGCGAAGCGGGGGTCCTCCGGCGCGAGCCTGTGCAACAGCTCGACGATGAACTTCTGGTACGAGAGAGGAGAGGGGCCGCCGCCGAGCGAGTAGTCCGTCCAGTAGCCGGTGTCGAACCGAGACACGGTTGCCGCCGCCGCCTGCTCCAGCCGCGAGGCGAGGGCCGCCGCCGCCGAGTCACCGGTCGCCTTCGCGTATGTCTCGAGCGAGAGCACCGACTGCAGCTGGGCGTTCAAGACCCGCAGCGAACTGAAGGAATAGAGCCTGATCCAGGGCCCGGCAGCGACCGTCGTCGTCAACCGGGGGACTGCCTCGAATGCCGCCGTGGCCTCGCGCAACAGGTCTGCGGACTCGTCTGTCGCGAGCGACGCGGCGCGCGCGAACGCCTGCGCCGCGACGGCCTGAGCCATGCCCGACACCCACGGCGGGTGGCCGCCCCCGAACGGGAAGTAGTACTCCCAGGCGACCCCGCCTCCCCGGCGGGGAACCGCTCGGGCCATCAGCGCTGCCGCCAACCGCTCCGTTCCCGCGACGTCCTTGGCGGCGACACGCGCATTGAGCGCGGACGCGTTGGCGAGCGGATGGAACTCGAAGCACCGGCCGGCGAAGTAGCGGTAGACGATGCCGTCCGGGCCGGTGATGTCTGTGCGGTCGCGAGGGACGCCGTGCCGGGCGAAGTACTCGTCGTTCGCCTGGAGCTGACCGAACACCGCCACCGCACGCTGGCTCGTCAGACGCCGACCGAGAGCCGCGGCCTGCTCGAGCGCGACCTCCACCCGCGCCCGGCGCGACGGCGGGAGCACGCGCACGAGATGCACCGAACGCGAGATCACGGCCCGGTCCGTCTCGGCGGCCGCACGGCTCAGCCGACCCGCGGCGACCGCGCGCTTCACCGCCGCCAGGGCCGCCCGCTCGCCGGGAACGGGCCGCGGTCTGGGCCGATGGCCTGCGGCAGCGCCCGTCACGACCAGCAGAGCGACGACGCCGAGAAGCAGTCCTGCGAGACCCCTCGAGCTCACCACCGAGCGATTCTGCCGTACTGCCGCCGAGGAGGACTAGCTCGCGCCCACGCTTTACGCGGATCTCACAGCGCTTGCTCAGGGTTCGATCGTGACCAGCGTTCCGATCGGCGTATAGGGCCAGATGCGCGCCGCGGCGGCCTCCGGGAGCTCGACGCAGCCGAGGCTTTGCGGGGTCCCGAAGGAGGCGCGCGGGAACTCGTGGAGCGCGTCGCCCCCGTGGAAGTAGCTGATCCAGCGGATCCCGGGATCGTGGTAGTGCGAGCCGTCGGGATTCGTGCCGCTCATCGTGCCGACCGGGATGTGCTCGAACACCGGCCACGTCCCCGGCGCGGTCGGAGACTGCGGGATGCCCGTGTTGCCGGGGGAGGTGAGGATCACGCTGCCGGCGTGCCACAGGCTGAGCGACTGCGGCACCGTCTCGTGGACGAAGACGTAGCTGTAGCCGGCGTCGTAGCGGCGGCCGGCGAGGTCGTCGCGCAGCAGCGCCCGCCAGACCTGCGGCCCCGCGACGCCGTCGGTCGCGAGGCCGTGCTCGTCCTCGAACCGCATCACGGCGCCCTGGGTGACGACGTTCCAGCTGCCCTGCTTCCAGAGGTTCCGGAGCGAGCCCGGAATCTGCGCATAGCGCCAGGAGAAGGTGCCGGACGGCGCAGAGACGGCAGCGGCGATCTCGGCGGCGGGCGTCGACGGCGAAGCAGAGGCTGCCGTCCAGCGCACGGGGAGATAGCCGAGCCGGGCGAGCAGCTGCTGCAGCCGCAACACCGATCCTCCCGCCACCTTCCACCCGAGCGACTCACCCGGGAGTCGCACCGTCACGGTGCCGCCGAGACCGAAGCCGAGACCGGCCGGACGGAAGGAGAGCGTGTGGGAGTCGACCTGAGTCCAATGGCCCGAGATCCTGGGCTCGACCCGCGGCAGCCGCGAGCCGAGCACCGTGGACACCGGCTTCGCGAAGGTCAGCGTCAGGGTGGCGCCCGGAGAGATCCGCGCGCCGGGCGCGGGCTGGGAGACGACCCTCGTCCGTCCGCCCGGGACGAACCACGACACGCGGGCGGGCTTCGACAGCTTCTCCCAGTACCGCACCGCCGCCGCCACCGTCGTCGTGCCCGCAGTCGCGGACCCCGAGGCGACGATGCCGAGTGGAACGACGTTCCGCCCGGCCGTCCATCGCCGATGCGCGTGACCGATCCGGACGCGGCTCACGGGCTCGGCGAAGCTGACGGTCACGGGGCTGCCGCGTTTCGGCTGGAGCAGTGTCGAGCGGATGTGCGCAGCCGGGGTCACGACCGTCACCGTCCTCCGCTCATGCCGGCCGACGAGCCAGCCCGCCCAGCCCGGCCGCCGGACGTCGACCGTCACGGTGACCCGCTCGCCGGGCTCGAGCCGGACGCGTGGCCAGACGGTGCCGTGGCGCACGTTGACCGGCACGGGGGTGCCGTCGTCCTTCCGGACGACGACGCGCTCGACGTGGCCGGAGAAGCCGGGCAGGGAGACGCCCGCGAGACCGCTCGGCGACGCGGAGACGCCGACGGTCGGCCAGGCGAGCAAGGCGGCCGCGACGGCACCGGCTGCGACGAGCGCCACGCAGAGCGCCGTCAGGAGCGAGACGCGCAACATGACTGTTTCAGTATGGCCTACGCTCAGACCGATATGGCCGGTCCCGCCGGGGGAAGAGGGGTCCCGCGCGAGCTCTCACGCGACGAGATCGACGACTTCCTGCGCGGGCAGCGGATCGCGCGCCTCGGCTGCCATGCCGAAGGCGTGACCTACATCGTCCCCCTCATCTACGCGTACGAGGACGGCGCGGTGGTCGCGGTCACGACCGAAGGCCGCAAGACCGTGATGCTGCGCCAAAATCCGCGTGTCTGCGTCGAGGTGGACGAATACGACGCCGACGGAAGAGGTAGCTGGCGCAGCGTGATCGCCTACGGGACCTACGAGGAGCTCGGGGGCACCGCGATCGAGCCCGCGCTCGCGCTGCTGCGCGAGCGCTTCGCGCGCACGTCGGGGCGGACGGCCGAGCCGAGGCCGCTCGGGCGGAATGTCGTCGTCCTCCGGATCGGACTCGACGAATTCTCCGGCCGAACCGTCGAAAGATGAATTTTCCCTGCATGAGCAGGGAATGAGAGTTTGTACGGAAATAGAAAAACACCTGGTTTGGGAATGGACTTCGGTGCAACGCCGTTCTATAACTCGGATGGGTGGCGGCGCCGCGCGGATGCCGTGTAACGCCGCCGGGGCGCCGAGAAACCGGCAGCCCACCAACGAGCGAAAGGAATGACACTGAGCGAAACGATTCACCTGCACGACCTCTCGCCTGTCGAGCGCCTGCTCGAGGAGGCCGCCGAGCGCGGTTTCGTCGAGGAGAAGGACATCCAGGCTCTCGCCGACGAGCACGAGCTGACCGAGGGCGACCTCGCCGGCCTGCGCGCCGCGCTCGAAGAGCGCGACGTCGTCGTGCGCGACGAGACGCCCGAGGAGACGCGCCCAGTGGCAACCGCGCCGGTCACGGGCACGCTCGACCCGCTGCAGCTGTTCATGGACGCGGCGGGCCGCCACAAGCTGCTCACGGCCGCGGACGAGGTTGCGCTCGCGAAGCGCATCGAGCGCGGCGACCTCGCGGCGAAGGAGAAGATGATCAACTCCAACCTCCGCCTCGTCGTCTCGATCGCGAAGCGCTACCAGGGCCACGACGTGCCTCTCCTCGACCTGATCCAGGAGGGCGTGATCGGCCTCAACCGCGCCGCGGAGAAGTTCGACTGGCGCAAGGGGTACAAGTTCTCGACCTACGCGACCTGGTGGATCCGCCAGGCCTGCCAGCGCGCGGTCGCGAACCAGTCGAAGACGATCCGTATCCCGGTGCACGTCCAGGAGCGCCGCATCAAGCTCAACCGCGCCTCGGCCGAGCTGCAGGCGAAGCTGGGCCGCGAGGCGACGGCGGAGGAGCTCGCCCAGGCGACGCGCCTCAAGCTCGAGCACGTCGAGGAGGCACTCGACGCCGTCGACTCCGTCTCCCTGAACCAGGGCCTCGGCTCGGACGGCGACTCGGAGCTCGGCGACCTGTTCGCCGACGAGTCGACGGTCGATCCCGCCGAGGAAGCGGTGGAGTCGGTTCGCCGGCAGCGCGTCCAGCGCGCCGTCGCGGACCTGCCCGAGCGGCAGCGCCGCATCATCGAGCTCCGCTTCGGCTTCGACTCCGAGCCCGCCTCGCTCGAGACGATCGGCAAGGAGCTCGGC
>DATFCX010000005.1:0-10305 GCA_035252585.1 Gaiellaceae bacterium | reverse complement strand
CTTCTCGTTCGACGCCGGCCGGAGCGCGAGGCGTGCGTGCTCGGCGAAGAGCGTGCGGCCGGTCTGCAGGTCGAGGACGACTGCGCCCGTCTGCGCGGGCTTGACGTGACGAGCGCGCAACGCGTGCGCGAGTTGGGTCTGGAGCGCGTCCCGTGGTCCCGCCTGGGCGACGGGCACGAGGAAGCAGGTGAGGCCCAGGACCGTTGCGGCGCAGAGACGGAAGAACACGGTCTTTCCATTTTTCAAGCAGGGCGGCAAACGTCAAGCCGAATGGGTCGAACCGCGTACGAAGATGAGTCGTCTGGACCATTCCCACGATCGCTTCGCCGCCGGATAATCGTGGCCATGCCGCTGCGGGACGAGATCGCAGAGCTGCTGCGCCTGCCCGAGAACGGCTCGGGCGCGCCGAGCCTCGACACGCTCGAGACGACTCTCACGGAGGGATACGCCGTCGCTCATCAGCTCGAGGCGGAGCGCTGGCGGCTCGAGCGGCGCCTCGGCGAGGTCGCCCGGGACGCCCACGAGGTCGAGGCGCACAGCGTCGCAGCCGAGCTCGCGGAGCTTTCCGAGCGTCTCGAGACGGCAGACGGAGAGCTCGCGCGACTCCGCTCTCTCCTCCGCTCGCTCCAGGCGCGAGCCCGGTCGGTCCGCCGGGCGCGGCGCCGGCCGGACTAGACGATCCCGCTGCGGACGGCGTACACCGCCGCCTGGATGCGGTTGTCGATCTGGAGCTTCATGAGGATGTTGGAGATGTGGTTCTTGACCGTCTTCGGGCTGATGTGGAGCTCGGCGGCGATGACGGCGTTGTCCTTGCCGTTCGCGATCAGCTTCAGCACCTCGATCTCGCGCTCGGAGAGCTCGGCGCGGATCATCTCCTCGATCTCCGGCTGCGCGCTCGTGGCCCGGATGCGCTGCAGCACCTTCGCGGCGATGTGCGGTGAGATGAGCGCCTCGCCACGGGCGGCGGCGCGGATTCCGGACACGAGCTCCTGGATCGAGGCGTCCTTGAGAAGGTAGCCGCACGCGCCGGCGAGGATGGCGTCGGTGACGTCGCTGTCCTCGTCCGAGATCGTGAGCATCACGACGCGGGTCAGCGGTGCGACCTCGGCGATGTGGCGGGTCGCCTCGACGCCGCCCATCGACGGCATGTTCAGGTCCATGACCACGACGTCGGGCGTCAGCTCGCGGACGTGCACGACCGCCTCGGCGCCCGTCGCCGCCTCCCCGACGATCACGAGGTCCTGCTCCTCGAGCAGATTCCGCAGGCCCGTCCGGAAGAGGTCGTGGTCGTCGACGAGCAGCACACGGAGCGGCTCCGTCTGCCGGTCTTCGGCCGTTTCCACGAGCTCAGTCACCGCGAATTCCCCCCTCTCGCGGCGCTCAGTGTAGTGGAGGATCAGTAAATCGTGATCGTGACCGCTCGCCGGCCCCACGACGCGCATTCGGAGGCGGTCATCCAGAGGTCGATGACCGCGCCCTTGATGCCGCTGCCGACGTCGGCGGCGACGCCGTTGCCGTAGCCGGGGACGTACATCCGGGTTCCGAGCGGGACGACGGACGGATCCACCGCGACGACCCCGTGGCCGACGGGCATCCCGGTCGCGGTCGTGCCGGACAGGTCGTAGCAGGTCGCGCTCACCGTGAGCCGCCGCTTGCCGGACGGCGGCGGCGGCGTCGTCGTCGCAGCCTGCAGGTGCTGCGACTTCTGTTGCGCCGTGTGCGCCGCGGCTTCGACCGTCCTTACCTGCGCGGCTCGCAGCCGCGCTCGCGCCCGCAGCGAGGAGATGTACGCGCGGCGGGCCGCCACCGTTCGGGCGAGGCTCTGCTCGGCCTGGCGCGCGGCGGCGAGCGAGTCGTCGAGACGGCGTTGCTCGACCGCGAGGCGGCGCTGCGTGCGCAGCAGGCGATTGCGCGCCGTGCTCGTCGCCGACACGATCTGCCGGCTCTGGGCCGAGACGCGCGACAGGGCGTCGAGCCGGCGGAGGCCTTTGGCCAGAGACTCCGCTCCGAACACCACGGCCACCGGATCGACGTCGCCTCGCTCGTAGAGGGCCCGGAGGTCGATGGCGAGCCGGTGCTGGCCGGTCTTGAGCGAAGCGTGGGCGGCGTCGAGCTCGCGCCGGATCGACGCGCGCAGGCGGCGCAATGCGACCGCGCGCCGCTCGAGCGAGGCGACGCGCGTCTGCCACGCCTGGAGCCGCGAGTCGAGGGCGTAGAGACCGAGCAGCGCCTGATGTGCCTCCGTGTCGAGCTGCAGGGTCGTGGCGTCGTTGCCGCCGGTCCCTCCGCGCTTGGCCGCTCCGGGAGCGGCGAGCGCGGCCGAGGCGGCAACGAGCGTGAGCGCCGCGCCGAGGCCTGCGAGCCGCGCGGCGCGGGATCGCATCCTCCCGAGCACGAGGGCGGACCGTACTCGACCGCGCGACTTTGTGCGGCGGCAGTCGCAGGCTCCGTGTGCAGCCGGGGTGCCAAATTGCAGCATCTTCGCGACGGTTCTCCGTTGCGAGCATCCGGCAGGCTTGTTACGGTGCACCGCTTGTGACGGGCGGGAGGACGTCATTGCGTGCGCCGGGACGGCTTGTGGCTCTTTCGGCGCTTCTGATCGGCCTGCTCGTGGCGGGCCTGTTGGGGGCCTCGGTACCGGGCGCACACGCCGACCCGGTCGCCGCGAAACGGGCTCAGGCTCAGAACGTGCTCGACCGGCTCCAGCAGCTCGATGCGGCGGCGCAGCGGGCGAACAACCGCTACCGGGCCGCGAACGCGAAGTTGCGGCTCGTCAAGCAGCAGCTCCGCATCAACAAGCAGGCGCTCGGCGTCGCCCACGGCAACTTCCGCCACGCCCAGCGCACGCTCATGCGGCGGCTCGTCGCGATCTACACGTCCGATGACCAGCAGTCCTCGCTCGCCGTCATCCTCGGCGCCCGCAGCCTCGACGATCTCATCTCACGCATCGAGACCGTCAACTCGGTGTCGAGGCAGGACAACGAGCTCATCAAGCAGGTGCTCGCGTTCCAGCACCAGATGGTGCAGCGCCGGACGCTCCTGCGCCGCGAGCGCGTCCGCCAGGACCGACTCGTCGCGGCACGCGCCGCTGAGCGCGACCGGATCGAGGGCCAACGCGCCGCCGAGAGTCGCCTCTACAACTCGGTCCGGTCACAGATCCAGCACATGATCGCGGCGCAGCAGGCGGCGCAGGCAGCGGCCGCCCGCGCCGCACGGGTGGCCACGCAGGCGGCACCATCGCCGAGCAGCTTCCACGCCCCGGACCCGGTCAGCGGCTCGATCCCGGGCGATCGTTACAGCAGCGTCGTCGGGATCGCGATGCAGTACCTCGGTGTCAAGTACGTGTGGGGCGGGGCGAGCCCGAGCGGCTTCGACTGCTCCGGCCTCGTCATGTACGTCTACGGCCAGGTCGGCGTGTCGCTGCCGCATTACACCGTCGCCCAGTGGAACTACGGGGACTCCGTCTCGGTGCCGCGAAGCGAGCTCGAGCCCGGCGACCTCGTCTTTTTCGCCGGCCTCGGCCACGTCGGGATCTACGTCGGCAACGGACAGTTCATCCACGCGCCGCACACCGGCGACGTGGTGCGGATCGACAGCCTGAACGAGGGTTGGTACCGGTCCGAGTACTACGGCGCGAAGCGCATCCTGGGCTAGCCGCCGGCACCCGCTCCGTCCGCGTACATCCGCTCGATCTCGTCGGCGAAGTGCTCGTGGATGACCTTGCGACGGAGCTTCAGCGTGGGCGTCATCTCGCCGTCGATCTGGGAGAAGTCGCGCGGGAGGATCGCGAATCGCTTGATCTGCTCCACCCGCGTCCGGTCGCGGTTGACCTCGTCCACGACCTCCTGCACGAGCTCCTGCGGGTTCCGCCCGCTCGAGGCGACCTCGGGCTCGTCGAGCGTCACGAGCGCCGTCACAAACGGGCGCCGGTCTCCGACGACGAGCGCCTGCGAGACGAAACGCGACGTCTTGAGGGCGTTCTCGAGGTTCTGCGGCGCGATGTTCTTCCCGCCGGCCGTGATGATCAGATCCTTCTTCCGGTCGGTGATTCGGAGGAAGCCCTCGGCGTCGAGCTCGCCGACGTCGCCGGTGCGGAGCCAGCCGTCGTCGGTCAGCGCCGCCGCCGTGGCCTCCGGCTCCTTGTAGTAGCCGGCGAAGACGGAGCTGCTCCGGATCAGGATCTCGCCGTCCTCGGCGAGGCGGACCTCGGCGCCCTCGACGGGGCGGCCGACGGTGCCGATCCGGAAGTCGCTCGGCGAATTGACCGTCGCCGAGCTGGAGGTCTCGGTCAGGCCGTAGCCCTCGACCACCGGGACGCCGAGCGCGTGGAAGAACTCCATCACGTCGGGTGAGAGCGGGGCGGCGCCGGAGACGCCCACCCGGAGGCGCCCTCCGAGCCGCTCGCGCACCTTGGCGAAGACGAGCTTGTCCGCCAGCCGTTGCTGCAGCGCGAGTAGGCCTCCAACCGACGACCCGTCCCGACGGGCCCGGCTCACGCGGGCGCCGACCCCGAGCGCCCAACGGCCGATTCGCGTGCGCAGGCCGCCGGCGCGCTCGATCTCGCCGAGCGTGTTCGCATGCACCTTCTCGTAGACGCGCGGCACGGCGGGGAGGACCGTCGGGCGCACCGCCGTCAGCGCCTCGGGCACGCGGGCGACGTCCGCGACGAGCGCCACGGTCGCTCCGCGATGCGTCCCGGCCTGGTGCGCGAGCCGGCCGTAGCTGTGGGCGAGCGGGAGGAAGAGGAGGACGACGTCGCCCGGCTGGTTCATGCCCTCGACGACGCGGATCGCCGCCGTGACGAGGTTCGCGTGCGTCAGCATGCAGCCCTTCGGCGGGCCGGTCGTGCCGGAGGTGTAGATCAGCGTCGCGAGATCGTCCTCCTCGACGGGATCCGCCTGAAGATGCTTCGAGAGGCGACCGTCCGACTCGAGCTTCTCGAGCCAGTCGAACGGGATGATCTCGCGCAGCGTCGGCAGGGTGCCGCGGACCGAGACGAGCTTCCGTGTCTGCTCCTCGTCCTCCGTGAAAGCGAGCACCGCCTCGCAGTGGCCGAGGATGTACTCGCACTCCTTCGCCGAGCTCGTCGGATACAGCCCGACCACGACGGCGCCGATCGACATCACGGCCCAGTCGAGCAGGATCCACTCGAGCCGCGTCCGCGCCAGGACCGCCACGCGATCGCCGTGCCGCACGCCGCGCGCGAGCAGCCCCTGGGCGAGCGCCTCGACGCGCTCCGCCGCCTCGTCCCACGACACCGGCCGCCAGCCCTCCGCCGTCTCCTCGAGATATGCGGGCTCGGCCGGCGCGTCGCGGACGGCGTCGCGCCACAACTCCGGCGTGGTGCGGCGCTCCATACGCGGAATCGTATGCAGGGAAGCCGATGAGAATCGAGAATTCCGCCGGTCCCCAACTAAACTGGAATCTCCATGCGGACCATCTGGAACGGATCGATCAGCTTCGGCCTCGTCAACATCCCCGTCGGGCTCGCGCTCGCGACCCAGCGGAAGGACGTGTCCTTCCGCACGCTCCACCGCGAGTGCGGCACGCCGATCAAGCAGAAGCGCTGGTGCCCGGTCCACGAGCGCGACGTCGAGCCCGAGGAGCTCGTCAAGGGCTGGGAGTTCGCGAAGGGCCAGTACGTCCTCGTCGAGGAGGCCGACCTCGAGGCCGTCGCGCTGCAGCGCTCGCAGTCGATTGCGATCCTCCGTTTCGTCCGGCTCCAGGACGTCGATCCCGTCTACTTCGACCGCACCTATTACCTCGCGCCCGCCGGTGGAGACGCCCAGCGCCGGCCGTACGTCCTCCTGTTGCGCGCGATGGAGGAGTCGGGGATGGCGGCGGTCGGCAAGTTCGTGCTCTGGGGCAAGGAGAACCTCTGCCTGATCCGCGCCCAGGCCGGTGCGTTGCTGCTCGAGACGCTCTTCTTCGCCGAGGACGTCCGCGCGCGGGACGAGATCGAGGAGGCCGTCGCCGAGACCGACGTGCAGGAGGCCGAGCTGAAGCTCGCCGAGCAGGTCATCTCGAGCCTCGCCGGCGAATGGGCTCCGCAGGACTTCGAGAACGACTACCGCCGCGACCTCGCGCAGATGCTCGAGGCGAAGCTCGCCGGCCAGGAGATCGTCGCGCCGGAGCCGGTCGCCGAGGCGCCCGTCATCGATCTGATGGAGGCGCTGCGCCAGAGCGTCGCCGACGCGCAGAGCCGGCGCTCGTCCGAAGGCTCCAAGGACGGGAAAGCCGGCTCGAAGGCCGGCTCCCGGTCTCGCCGGACGCCGGCGAAGAAATCCGCCTGACGCGCATTTGACGCGCCGGTTGTGACGTTCCGGCGGCTGTGGCGTAGTAGTAGGGAGTGAGCGAGGCGACCGAACCGGCCTCTCTTCGTCGGCACTACCGCGAGATCTATCGCTACGTGCGCCGCCGCTCGCGCAGCGATGCGGACGCCGAAGACGTCACGCAAGACGTGTTCGCGGACGCCGCGCGTGCTCTCGCGAGCTTTGAGCCAAGCGAGGGGCCGCCCATCGCGTGGCTGTACGCGGTGGCGCGGCGCCGGCTCATCGACAAGGCCCGTCGCCAGGCGCGACGGCGAGAGGTCTCCGCCGACACGGTGCTCGAACTGGTCTCCGAGCCTCCCGCGGAGTACGGCCGGGAGGTATCCGAAGCGCTGCGCAGCGCGATCGAACGACTCCCGCGGCTGCAGCAGGAGGTCGTTCTGATGAAACTCGTGCAGGGACGCGCGTTCGCCGAGATCGCGGCAGCGCTCGACGCGGGCGAGGGCGCATGTCGGATGCGCTTCCTGCGCGGTCTCGAACAGCTACGCCTCTTTCTCGAGGAACAGGAGGTGACGCCGTGAGCAGCGGCGCGACCATTCTCGACGACCGCGAGACGGTCGAGCTTCTCCGCGACCATCCGCATCTGCTGGCGATCGCGGACGCCGTGCGGGCTACGCAAGGTAAGGAGACACGCTCGCTGCCTCGCCGGAAGCTGCTGCTGATCGCCGCCGCCGTCGCCGCCTGCGCGGCTGCCGCAATCGGTTTCGGGGTCAGTACGCTCTTTCAGGGTTCCAGTCATCGGGGGTCAGGCCCCGTACCGGCGCGTCCAGACCTGGGTCGACCTGGGATCACGAGCCTCGGCAACGGCAATCCGTTCGGGGCTGACGGCAAGCTCGTGACGCTTCAGCAGTTCGTCGCCGACATGGCCAAGCGGGGGTACAACGTTCCGCTTCCCGACTCGCCGCTGGCGAACTCGAACAACGTCGGCAATGTCTGGGAGGCACCCAGCGGAGCGGCGATCGCCTATTACCCCTCGTCCGGCATCGAGTTGACCTACGGCGGCACCGGCATTGATTACGTCGGCGTTCCAGGCGACGAGATCCAGGAGATCAACGGCGTCCGAGCAATCGTTGAATCCGCGGGCACCCAGGGCTTCACCTTCGCGACCGTGATGCTCCCGCTCCCCAGCGGACATCTCGTGACTCTGCTGAGCAAAGGTCCGGTCAGCGATCTCGTGAGCGTGGCCAAGACGTTGCAGGGCGCCCTACCGGCCGAGCCCCCACACTTCCTGCCGATCGACCTCAGCTTCACGCGGGGCGACCAGGGAATCACGTCGATCGGCGTCACGATCAATGCTTCGACGCTCGGCGGAACCGCGCTCGTGCGGGTGGTGCGGGTCGTCGGCGCCGATATCACCGAAACGAGTCTCGCCGGCGGCAAGGTGGTCTTCCAGGAGCACGTTCCCATGACCAATCTGGCATCGCCGAAGAGCGGGCCTCCGGGCACGCAACCCCTCTCCACGTGGTCGGGGACGCTCTCTCCGAGCGACTGGGACGGCGGTTGCCAGAGCGCGAAGTATGTGATCACCGTCAAGGTCTCGCCGGGGAACCCGACGCCTGAGGCACGGGGAGAGTGGGTCGAGTCGGGCATGTTCATATGCAGCTCCCATCCGGGAGGATGAAGACGTTCGGCGCACGAAAAGGGCGGCTCGTCGCCGCCCCGTTCGACCCGTCTCAGCTGTGCGCTACGCCGCAGGCTGGTGAGCCTCGTTCGCCTTGGTGGTAGCAAGCTGCCAGAGATACTTGTCGATCTTCCCTTGATAGATCGGCACGCCCTCTTCGACGCACACCCGGATCACCTCCTGCCTGTCGAGACCGAGCTCCTTCGACAGTTCTTCGGGCGTGAGGTGATTCGCCATCGGTTGAACTCCTTTTCCCCTGGAACGAAAAAACCCGCCGCGCGCAACGCGCTGGCGGGCTAGATCGCACCCCGGCTTGTCGAGTTTGCGGACATCACTCCGCCCGCCCTGCAGAAGCATCCATTACCCCAAGAATATGTCTCGGTGGGGACAGACCGCAAACACCGGTTGGAGGGATTCGAGGAACGCGAACTCGAGTGGCGCGGGACGCGGCTCCGCTACGCGGTCGGCGGGGACGGGCCGCCGCTCGTCCTCGTGCACGGGCTCGGGGGGACGATCGAGAACTGGCGCGCGCTCGCGCCGCCGCTCGTTGCGCGCCACCGCGTCCTCGTGCCCGACCTTCCCGGTCACGGAGGCTCGGCGCCGTTGCCCGAGGCTCGCGACGTCGACGCGCTGGCCGAGGCCGTTCTCGCGATCGCGGACGAGGAGGGGCTTCGCCGCGCGGTCTGGGTCGGCCACTCGCTCGGAGGCGTGGTCGTGCTCCGCGCAGCCGTGCTCCGGCCGGACGCCACCCGCGGTCTCGTTCTCGCTGCAGCGGCGGGGATCGGCTCCGCGTCTCGCGCCGCTCAGGTCACGCTCGCCGTGCTCGGCCTCGCGCGACCTGGCCGGCTGATCGCGCCGTACCGGCATGCGTGGTCGCGCTCGCGGCTGGGTCGCCGGGTCGCGTTCGGCTGGTGGGGCGCCGCGGATCCCGAGGCGCTCGAGCCGGAGCTCGCCGAGGCCTTCCTCGTCGGTCCTGCGCACCACACGAACACACGCCAGGCGGGTCGCGCGCTGCTCGTCTCGGACCCGCGCGCCGAGCTCGACCGGGTCGCCTGTCCTTGCCTCTGCCTCTGGGGGGCGAGCGACAACTGGGTGCGGCTCGACGACGGAATGGAGTACGCCCGCCGGCTGCGCGCACCGCTGCGGACGATCGCCGGCTGCGGCCACCTGCTGATCGGCGAGCGGCCGGACGCCTGCCTCGCCGCGATCGGCGACTTCGTGGACTCCCTCGGTTAGACGGCCGCCGGAGCCTCGAAGGGAATCACGTCGGCGCCCTCTCCGCGCTCGTCGCTGCGCGGGCCGCCGCCGAGGAACTCGACCCGCCGGGCGACCACCTCGAGCGCGCTCCGCCGCTTGCCCTCGTCCTCCCACAAGCGGGACCTCAGCCGCCCGTCGATGGCGACGCGCCGGCCCTTGCCCAGATACTCGGCGCACAGCTCCGCCTGCCGGTCCCACGCCGACACGCGCACGAAGTCCGCACCGCCGTCCCGGCTCGCGCGGTCGACCGCAAGCACGAAGCTCGCGACCTTCTTGTCCTGGCCGACCTCGCGTACCTCGACCTCGGTCGCGAGGTTGCCGATCAGCGTCACCACGTTCACGTTCGCCTCCGTCGTCGCTCGCCCCGAAACTAGGCGCGAAGTCGTGACTCGAGAGTCGGGACTCCATAAAGACTTCGCAACTTTGCGGATATGCTCCGGGCGGTCTATGGGCCTCTTCTCGGGACTGACCGGCTTCGGCGGCCGCGATATGGCGGTGGACCTGGGCACCGCGAACACGCTCGTCTACGTGCGCGGGCGCGGCATCGTCCTGTCGGAGCCCTCGGTGGTCGCGATCGACCAGCGCTCCGGCGAGGTGCACGCGGTCGGCGTCGAGGCGAAGCGGATGCTCGGGCGCACGCCGGGAACGATCCAGGCGATTCGTCCCCTCAAGGACGGCGTCATCGCCGACTTCGACGTGACCGAGCAGATGCTCCGCCACTTCATCCAGAAGGTGCACCAGCATCGTTTCGCGCACCCGCGCGTGGTCGTCTGCGTCCCCTCCGGTGTGACGGGAGTCGAGAAGCGCGCGGTCGAGGAGGCGACGTTGTCGGCCGGAGCGCGCCAGGCCTACCTGATCGAAGAGCCGATGGCCGCCGCGATCGGCGCCGGGCTGCCCGTCGCCGAGCCGACCGGGAACATGATCGTCGACATCGGCGGCGGCACGACCGAGGTCGCCGTCATCTCCCTCGGCGGCATCGTCGTCTCGCAGTCGCTGCGCGTCGGCGGCGACGAGATGGACGAGGCGATCATCAACCACATCAAGCGCGACTACAAGCTCCTGATCGGCCAGCAGACGGCGGAGGAGATCAAGCTCGAG
>DATFCX010000004.1:0-12454 GCA_035252585.1 Gaiellaceae bacterium | reverse complement strand
TACGGCCCGGATTCCTCTCGGCCCGCCGAGACGGCCGAGGTTCCGCCTGCTCAGTGCCGCCGCCGCGCGCTCTCCGGCCTCGGCGTGCAGGCTCGCCGCTCTCCCGAGGTAGTCCTTGGCCGCAGCCCGGTCGCCGAGCAGCGCGGCGCGGCTGCCGAGCCGGTCGAGCGCCCATGCCTGCGAGTGCTTGTCGCCGAGCTTGTCCGCGGCGTGGAGTCCGTGCTCGAGCGCGCGGCCCCACGCGTCGAACCGGCGCGCGAGCGCGAGGCCGGTCTCGGCGACCTTGACGAGCTGCAGCGCCTCCTGCCAACGCCGGCTCTCGTGGGCCCAGTCGAGCAGGTTGAAGACGGCGCCCAGGTCGTCGAGCGCCTCGTCGGCAGTGAGGCTTCCGGTGGCGAGTCCGGTGAACAGGTGCACGGCCTTCTCGGCCCAGCTCGAGAGGTCCGAGATCTGCTGCAGCCGCTCGTTGAGCTGGGCGAGCCCTGCGACCCGGTCCGGTCGCTCGTCACGCCGCAGCAATCCGCGGCGCACGAGCGAGTCGAGCACCGGCCCGATCGGGTCGACTCCTGCCAGCTCCGCGAGCCGCTCGGCTCCCAGCGACGCGCCGTCGAGTGCAGCGAGCGCGGCGATCACGCGCTCCTCGTCCTCGGTCAGCGAGGCGAGCAGCAGCTCTGCCAGCCGCTCGTGCGGTGAGCCGGAGAGCTCCGCCGCGAGGTCGGGAAGAGGAGCTCCCCCGCGCGCGAGCCCGGCGGTCTGCACGAGGGCCAGGGGATGACCGGCGAAGGCGTTGCAGATCCTGACCGCGGCGTCGCGCTCGGCCCCCGCGGTCGGGCGGCCGAGCTGGAGCTCCAGCAGGCGGACCGCGGCCTCGATGGGCAAGCCGGTCAGCTCGACCGCCGCGGGCACCTCGTCGGGCGCCTCGCTACGCGCGACGACGAGCGAGCACTGCGGGACGCGTGCACGCAGCTGGTCGAGAGCCTCCCGGGTCAGCGGCGGCTCGTCCAGCAGGAGCAAGGCCCGCTGCCGTTCGAGCAGCTCCCACAGCTTCTCGTCGCCGGGGCGCCGGGTGGGCCGGCCTGCGACGAACTCCGCGGCGAGCGCCTCGACCAGGTCAGCAGGCCCGCCCAGGGAGTCCGGGCCGAGGTACACGACGCCGTCCGGATAGAGGTCGTTCTGCTGCTGGGCGGCGAGGAAGCGAAGGATGGCGGTCTTGCCGAATCCCGGGCGCGCGTTCAGCTCGGTCGTGCCTCCGGGCGGCACCGCGCGGAGCAGCTGCAGCTCGGTCTCCCGGTCGAGCAGCTCGGTGAAGGGCAGCGGCAGACGCGCCGCAGGCGTCGTCTTCGTCTGGGGCGACGGCTCTTGCCCGCGCCGGCGCAGCAGACGGCCGGCAGTGTCACTCGCCTCGTAGACGAGGTCGCCGACGACGATGCTCTTGGTCGTATCCGACACGAGGCCCTCTCGATCTCGGTTCGAGGCCGCGCCGCAACTCAAGCCTCCTCCTCTCGAGGCGCGATGTCAACCGCCCGGTGAACTCCCGAACCCGATCCTCAAGTGAGGGTCTTGTACGCCTTGCGCCGAGCACCTATGGTCACACGAGGAGGAGACTGCCGTACGGGAACGGAGGCCGGGTGACCGAGCTGATCGAGCCCATTAGCGACGTCTCACCCGTGCGGCAGGTGGAGGCGAAATCCAGGGGAGACGACGGCCGCCCGCCGTCGTTCACCGAGCTCGTCTACGCGCATCACGACTGGTGGAGGGCGCGCCGGGCCGGCACGCTCGACGCTGCGAGCGAGGCCGCGTACGACTCGGTCCTCGCCGCCTTCGAGGCGCGTCACGGCCAGATCGTCCGCGCGTACTGGTGCTCGGAGGTCGAGAGCGCCGTCGCGTTGACCGAGCGGCCACGTCTCGGCGGCCTCGTCTCGCCCGACTACGGCTTCCACCGCGAGAGCGACTGGGCCACGAAGAACGTCCCCGACGTCGCCGCGGAGCTGCACCGCTGCGACGAGCTCGCCGTGCGAGCCGACGCGGTGCTCACCGGAGTGCGACAGAGGATCTGTCTCGAGCTCGTCGTCTCCAGCGCCTCCCACCTGCTCAGCCTGGCCGACGAGCGGGCCGGCTCCCGCGACAAGGCGAAGAACGCCGCGGCGCTCGCACACGAGCGCGCCGAGATCGCCAAGATCGAGGCCTATTACCGCGAGGCGGCGAACGGACAGGCGCAGCTCGTCTACTTCGGCGGAATCGCGGCGGTCATGGTGGCCGTCGCCGCGCTCGCAGCGCTCTGGCTGACGATCAGCTGGGCGACTCCGGTCGCCGCCCTCATGGCGGGTGCGATCGGCGCCGTCGTGAGCGTCATCCAGCGGATCAACACCGGCACGTTCGAGCTCGACTACGACGTCGGCGGCCCGTACGCCATGTTCCTCGGCGGACTGCGCCCGCTGATCGGAGGCGCCTTCGGGATGGCGATCACCTTCGCCTTCGACGGCGGCCTGCTGCACCTTCCCGTCGCCGCCAGTGCGAGCACGCACGACCGGCGCCTGGCGCTGCTCGTGCTCGCCTTCCTCGCCGGCTTCAGCGAGCGCTGGGCGCAGGACACGCTGACCTCCGTCCTGCCCGGCGGGCAGGGGAAGTCCAGGGCCGGAGGCGCCGCCGGCAAGGACCCTCCGCCGGTCAAGGAGCCCGCTCATGAGTGACGCGCCGGCGGGTCTCGCCGTGCGGACGCAGAAGCGCTACGGCTGGCGGCCCGACCATCCCGACATGCACGACTTCCTCATGGCCGTCGAGCCGGCGAAGGGCCTGCCGCGCCGGGTGAGCCTGCGCGCGCAGATGCCGCCCGTCTACGACCAGGGGCAGCTGGGCTCGTGCACCGCCGACAGCAAGCTCGGCGCGCCGCCGGAGACGGCATGGCGTACGTGATCTCCAGGTTCGCGCGCAAGCCGCCGGCGAAGGCGTACAGGGCGGCTCTGAAGCACCAGGCGGTCAACTCCTGGGGGCCGGACTGGGCCGACGGCGGCTGCTTCTGGCTGCCGGCGGGCTACGTGACGAGCCGGACCCTCGCGCGGGACTTCTGGGTGATCGAGCAGGTCGAATAGGAGGCGAATCGTGGCAGTGGACGAGAGGCACCGGGCCGACGGGGTGTTCGAGGGCGGCGGCGTGAAGGGCATCGCCTTCGCCGGGGCGATCGCGGCAGCCGAGCGCGACGCGGGAGTGAGGGAGTGGGTGAACCTCGCCGGCACGTCGGCCGGCTCGATCGTGGCCGCGCTTCTCGTCGCCGGCTACGACGCGACGGGCATCCAGAAGCTCCTCGCCGACGCGAAGTACTCGCGCTTCGCCGACACCGGCCCGGGCGGCGTCTGGGTCGGCGGAGCGTTCAACGCGCTCTTCCGGCTGCGTGGCGCGGCGCCCGGCAAGTACTTCCTCGAGTGGATGGGCGAGCAGCTCGCGGCCTCGCCGCTGGCCAGGGAGCTGGGCAAGAGCGAGCTCACCTTCGCCGACGTCAAGCGGCGCGACCTGCCGCCGAGGGACCAGCTTCCGGACATCACCGACGCGAAGTACGAGCGCGCGAAGTACCGCTTGCACGTGATCGGCTCCGACATCACCACCGGCCGCATGATCATCCTCCCGGACGATCTGCCCGACTACACCGACGCGGCGGGCAAGCCGTTCGACAAGGACAGCTTCCCGCTCGTCCAGGCCGTCCGGATGAGCATGAGCTACCCGTTCCTCTTCAGCCCGGTGGTGTTGCACCGGGAAAGCCGTCCGGTCTACGTCGTCGACGGCGGGCTGCTCTCCAACTTCCCGATCTGGCTGTTCGACAGCCCGAATCCGAAGCGGCCGACGTGGGGGTTCCGATTGCACGGCGGCACGAGCGTGAACGAGGGCCTGCCGTACCGCAAGATCCCGCGCCCGTTCTGGGAGGTGCCGCTCCTGAAGGCGATGTTCTCGGCGGCCACCGAGGCGTGGGACCGCGAGCAGATGGGACAGGTCGTCTCGGCGCGCACGGTCTCGATTCCGACCCACCAGATCAGCACGACCGACTTCGGGCTCACGAAGGCGGACGCCGAGTCGCTGTACGCGTGGGGTGTGAACGCCGCGCACGACTTCTTCACCGCGCCCGACCAGGTCGCCTACCTGAACTCGTTCGGCCGGACGCTCGCGCCGGCGCCGGTCGTGGACGGCCAGCCGCCGCCGCAGCCGGAGGTCACTCAGCCGGAGGCGGCTCCGGCGCACTGACGGGAAGAAGAAGGCAGGCGGCCCGGTGACCCTCCTCGGCTGACGCCGGCCGGGCGAGCGCGGGATCCTCCACCGCGCAGCGTTCGACCGCGACCGGGCAGCGGGGATGGAACCGGCAGCCGCTCGGAATCGCGACGGCGTCAGGGGTCTCGCCCTGCAGGATCTGCGGCCGCTGCCGGTCGCGCGGGTCGCGCCGCGGCACCACCGAGAGCAGCGCCTTCGTGTACGGGTGCTGCGGGTTCCGCACGACCGAGGCCGCGGGTCCCTCCTCCACGATCCGGCCGAGGTACATGACTGCGATCCGCTGCGCGAAGCGGGCCGCGGTCGAGAGGTCGTGCGTGATCATCAGGATGGCGAGACCGTCCCGGCGCAGGCCGTCGAGGACGTTGAGCACGCCGGCCCGGACCGAGACGTCGAGCATGGAGACCGGCTCGTCGGCGACGAGCACCTCGGGCTCGAGGACGAGCGCGGCCGCGATCGCCACGCGCTGCCGCTGCCCGCCGGAGAGCTCGTGTGGGAAGCGGTCGAGGTAGAGCTCCGGCGGCGAGAGCTCGACCCGGCGGAGTGCCTCTTCGACCCGGGCGCCCCGCTCCTTGCGCGAGCCGCCGAGACCGTGGATCAGGAGCGGCTCCTCGACCACGGCGCGCACACGGAAGCGCGGGTCGAGCGACTCGTAGGGATCCTGGTAGACGACCTGGATCCGGCGGCGAAGCGGCCGCAGGTCGCGCGAGCCGAGCGGCACGAGGTCGCGGCCGTCGAGGCGGATCGAGCCGGAGATCGGATCGACGAGCCGCAGCACCGCCTGCGCGGTCGTCGTCTTCCCGCAGCCCGATTCGCCGACGAGCGCGAGCATCTCCCCGCCCTGCAGCGAGAGCGACACGCCCTCGACGGCGTGCACCTTCCGGCGCGGCCGGCGGGTCACCGTCCCGACGATGCCGCGGTGGATGGGGTAGTGGACGACGAGATCCTCGACCTCGAGCATTCTCGGCTCCGCGCTCACACCGGCACGCGATCGTTGAGGTGACAGGCGGCAGCGTGGCCGGCACCCACCTCCTGCAGGCCCGGGCGCTCGACGCACGCCGCGAAGGCCGAGTCGCAGCGTGGGCGGAACGGGCAGCCTTCGATCGGCCGGTCGAGCCGCGGCGGCGCGCCGGGGATCGAGAGCACCGGCTCGTCCAGCCCGGCGAGATCGGGCGACGCCGCGAACAGCATCCGGCTGTACGGATGGCCAGGCGAGTGGTAGAGGAGGTCGAGCGGCCCGCGCTCGACGATCTCGCCGGCGTACATCACGGCGCAGCGGTCGCAGAGCTGGGCGACGACGGGCAGGTCGTGCGTGACGAGGACGAGCGCCAGGCCGAAGTCGCGACAGAGCGCGTCGAGGAGCTCGAGGATCTGCGCCTGCACCATCACGTCCAGCGCGGTGGTCGGCTCGTCGGCGATCAGCACCCTCGGATTGCACGAGAGCGCCATCGCGATCGCCGCCCGCTGCCGCATCCCTCCCGACAGCTCGTGCGGATAGCGCGCCGCGCGACCCGCGGGAATCCCGACGGCCTCGAGCAGCTCGGCCGTCCGGATCCGGGCGGCCGCCCCCTTGCTGCGATTGTGGAGCTCGAGGCTCTCGACGATCTGGTCGCCGATCGTGCGCACCGGGTTCAGCGCGTTCATCGCGCCCTGGAAGACGATCGCCACGTCCACCCAGCGGTGCGGCCGCATCGCGGCCTCGCCACCCGAGAGGATGTCGTGCCCGTCGATCATGACCCGGCCGGCCACGCTCGCGCTCGGCGGCAGCAGCCCCATGATGGCGAGGGCCGTCGTCGTCTTCCCGCACCCGGACTCGCCCACGAGTCCGAGACGTTCGCCCGGCTCGAGCGAGAGGCCGATTCCCTGCACCGCGTGCAGCTCGCCGCCGTCCGCGAGGTCGAACCAGACGTGCAGATCCTCGACCTGGAGAATCGGCGCCGTCACACCGCGTCCTGTCCCCGGCCGACGAGCGGCCGCAACCGGAACGTGCGCGCGGACAGGTGCGCGACGCGCAGCCTGGGGTTGAGCGCATCCTCGAGGGCGCCGCCGACGAGGCTGCAGCCGAGGATGATCAGCGCGACGAGTGCGCCCGGCGGCACGATCGCCCACCAGGCGCCCGACGAGATCGCGGCCCGCTCGAACGCGTGCTCGATCACCTGTCCCAGCGAAGTGGTGCTCGGGTCGCCGAGGCCGAGGAACGAGAGAGCCGTCTCGTCGAAGATCGCGACGGCGATCGTGAGCACGGTGTTCGCGATCAGGAGGGGCGCCACCTGGGGCAACACGTGCTTCAGCACGATCCGCGTGTGACCGGCGCCGAGTGCCCGCGCCCGTTTCACGTAGACCCGCTCGCGCACGCTCTTCACCTGGGCCCGGATCACGCGCGCCGTGCTCGTCCAGAGCAGGATCCCGATCACGATGATGATGTGGAAGAGGCTCGGTCCCCAGATCGCGGCGACGACGATCATGAGCGGCACGTCGGGGATGACGAGGAAGTAGTCGGTGATGCGCATCAGGAGGGTGTCGACCCAACCTCCGAAGTAGCCCGAGATCACGCCGACCGCGCCGCCGATCGCCATCGAGACGAACGTCGCCGCGAAGCCGACCACGAGCGAGACGCGCGCCCCCCACATGAGCAGCGTGACCATGTCGATCCCCCCGTCGTCCAGACCGAACGGGTGTCGCCACGAGGGATGCCCGAAGACGGACCCGACCTGCGTGTGCAGGCCGTAGGGGGCGATCCAGGGAGCGAGGACCGCCGTGACCCCGACGAGCACGAGGATCGTGGTCCCGATCACCGCGGCCGGCCGGCGGCGCAGCGTCCGGAGCAGGAAGCCGCGGCGGGTCGACGCGACCTCCTCCGGAGCCTCGATCAGCGGCGCGACGTTCGTCATTCGGTGATCCTCGGGTCGAGCTTGAAGTAGAGGAGGTCGGCGATCAGGTTGCAGATCACGACCGAGATCGTCAGCAGCAGGAACGCTCCCTGCAGCATCGGGTAGTCGCGCTGCTGCACCGCCTCGAAGACGGCGCGGCCGATGCCCGGCCACGAGAACACGATCTCGATCAGGATCGCGCCGGCCACGATGTAGCCGAGCGAGAGCGCGACGAGCGTCGTGATCGGGAGCATCGCGTTCCGCAGCGCGTGCTTGCGCACGATCGTCCACGGTTTCAGGCCCTTCGCCCGCGCGGTCAGGACGTAGTCCTCGCCGAGCGTCTCGAGCATCGCCGAGCGCACGATCAGCGTGTACTCGCCGTACAGCACGAGCCCGAGGGTCAGCGACGGCAGGACGATGTGCGACGCGAGATCCTTGAGGTGCTCCCAGAACCCCGGATTGAGCAGGAACTCGTTCGTCATCCCGCCTGTGGGCAGGACCCCCGAGAAGATGATGATCAGCATCAGTCCGAGCCACTGCGTCGGCATCGAGTAGAAGCCGAGCGCGCTCGACACGGTGAGCGCCTCGGTCGCCGTGCCGCGGCGCCAGGCCGCGACGACGCCGGTGAGCGTGCCGATCAGGATCGAGAACACCGTCCCGAGCGTGACCATCGGCAGCGTGTTGATCACCGCGATCCGCAGCTCCTTCGACACGGGCTGCTCGTACTCGAACGAGACGCCGAGGTTCCCGTGCAGGAGCTGCTTCAGGTAGATGACGTACTGCGCGCCCTTGGACTTGTCGAGCCCGAACTGCACCTCGAGCGCGTGCCGCAGCTGCTGGGTCGCGTGCGGGACGCGAGACAGGTTCGAGACGGCGTTGCCGGGTGCCAGGCGGAAGAGGACGAAGTTGATCGTCACCGCCACGAAGATCGTGACGACGGCGAAGCCGATCCGCTTCAGGACGTAGTCGATCCCCCGCACGAGGAACCTCCTACTTCTGGTGCACCTGCGTCAGGCTCTGGATGTTGAGCTCGTTGAAGGGGCCCTGCGCCGTGTTCTTGAAGCCCGCCCAGTTCTTCGAGACGGCGCTCACCGAGTCGTCGTTGGCGAGCCAGAGGTACGGCCGCTGCTTGTACAGGAACGCCTGCATCTGCCAGACGATCTTGCGGCGCTTCGTCTGATTCGGCGTCAGCTGCTGCTTCGAGTACATGCGGTCGTACTTCTTGTTGCAGAAGCCCGAGTCGCTCCAGCCGCCGTACTGGTCGCACGTGACGACCGAGAGCATGAAGTCCGGGTCGATGAGCGCCGTCCAGTCCCACATCGCGAGGTCGAAGCCCTGGTACGTGTTGTTCGGCTTCGTCATCTGGGCGAAGGCCGCGCTCGAGTCGAGCGCCTGCTGCTTCAGCTGCACGCCGATCTTGGCGAAGTCGGCCTGGATGATCTGGAAGGTGCGCGGGATGCTCTGCACGTCGGTCGGAGCGATGACGTTGTAGGACATCTTGTTGCCGTGCGCGACGCGGATCCCGCCGGGGCCGCGCTTGAAGCCGGCCTTGTCGAGGAGCCTGTTCGCGAGCTTGAGGTCGAAGCTGACCGGCTTCAGGTGCGGGTTGTGCCAGTTGCCGGTCGTGGCCGGGATGATCGAGTCGGCCGGCTGCGCCGCGCCGAGGAAGGTGACGCTGTCGATCTTCTTGCGGTCGATCGCGTGGTCGAACGCCGCCTTCACCTTCAGGTTGAGGAGCTCGCGGTGCTTCTTCTTCTTCGGGTTCGAGTTGATGATGAAGTCGGTCTGGTCGAGCCCCGGCACGTCGGAGACGGCGAAGCCCGAGTGGCGCAGCGTCTTGATCGACGTCGCGGGCACGGTCTCGAGCGCGTCGAGCTGGTGCGCCTTCAAAGCCGTGACCATCGCGTCGTCGTTCGAGTACTGCTGCAGGCCGAACTCCTGGATCTTCGGCTTCGGGCCCCAGTAGGTGTTGTTCCGCGTGAAGATCGCGATCGAGTTCTTCTGGAACCGGACGAGGTCGAATGGGCCGGAGCCGACCACCGGCGCGGGATTCGCGAACGTCTTCAGGCCGGCGCCCTTCTTGCCGAGGTGCTTGGCCCAGATGTGCTTGGGCAGGATGAAGAACTGTTGGAACTGGCCGAGCACGTTGCCGGCCGCCTGCTTGTAGTGGACGACGAGGGTGGTCGCGTTGGGCGCGCTCGCCTGCGTGATGTGGGCCATCAGGCCGGCGACGTTCGCCGTCGCGCCGCCCTTGTACTTGATCGAGGTGTTGATCGTCCACGCCGCGTCCGCCGCGGTGAGCGGCTTCCCGTCGCTCCACTTCGCGTGCGGCTGCGTCTTGAACGTCCACGTCTTGCCGTGGTTCGACGAGTGCCACGAGCGCGCGAAGAACGGTGCGAACTTCAGGTGGCTGTTGTACTGGACGAGGACCGGATAGATGTACTCGAACGTGCTGTAGGCGTCCTGGTTGAACGCGACGAACGGGTTGAGCGAGTCGATGCCCGAGGCCGTGCCGACGCGGAAGGTGCCTCCGCTGCTCGCCGCCTTCTTCCCGGACCCGGTCGCAGTCGTCGCAAAGATCAGCGCGGCGATGATCAGTGGAGCCGCCGCCAGCCACCTCTTACGCATCTCGCCCTCCTCGTCAGCCCTCGAACGGGGACTCGTCCACCGTCAACGTGCGTCCGTCCGCGTCGAGCGTATAACGGACACCCAGCGGAATGGAAGCCTGGTGCTTGCCGTGACCGAGCGGCAGCTTGTAGAGGACGGGCACGCCCAGCGGCTCCAGATGCTTGTCGAGCACGTCCTCGATCGACTTCGTCGCCCGCCAGTCGGCGACCTCGCGCGGCAGGTCGCCGTAGTCGCACTTGTTCATGTCGCCGACCACGACGCCGGCGAGCCCGTCGAGCTTTCCGGCATGACGGAGCTGGGTCAGCTGCCCGTCGACGTAGTACGGCGGCGCGTGCGTGTCCTCGAAGAAGAGGATCGTGCCCTCGGTCTCCAGCTCCCACGGCGTACCGAGCGTCTGCAGCAGGAGCCAGAGGCAGCCGCCGACGAGCGGCGCGGTGGCACGGCCGGGTGCGATCGCACGCACGTAGGGATCGTCCGGGTCGCGCGGTACCTCGCCCGTGACGTCGCCGCGGAGTACTGCCAGCAGGCGCTCGTGCGTGAACTCGCTCGTGTCCTTGTCCCCGACGCCCATCAGGCCGTAGCCGTAGAACGTGGGAAAGCCGGCGCGCTGGCGAATCGGCACGTGCAGGGACGTGATGTCGGAGTAGCCGAGGAACGGCTTCGGGTTCGCAGCGATGAGCTCGAAGTCGAGGTGGGGGATCAGCTCGCTCGAGCCGAACCCGCCCTGGAGCGTCTGGACGACGTCCACCTCCGGATCGGCGAAGAGCGCGTGCAGGTCGGCGGCACGGCTGCGGGCGTCTCCGGCGACGTAGTCGTCGCGCGCGTAGACGCCGGGCGCGAGCTTGACCCGGTAGCCGCGACGCTCCCACCATTCCACTCCGCGCTCGACCTCCGAGCGCATGTCGTAGGAGCTCGCGAGCGCGGCCACGCCGATCGTGCCGCCTTCCGGGAGCGCTTTCATCGGCGTGTTTCTACACCGGTGAGGAACTCGACGACGAGCGGGCCGATCGTCTCCAGGTCGTAGCCGCCCTCCTGGACGACCACCGTCGGGAGGCCGAGCCCGCCGAGGATCCGTCCCGCCTCGCGGTAGCCGGCGGCGGTCACTTCGAGCGGGCTCTCGGGATCGCCGGCCGCCGCGTCGACTCCGAGCGCGACGACGAGCGCCCGCGCGGAGGAGGCGAACTCCGCCGCCTTCCGGACGGCAGCGAGCCACCCTTCGTCGCCGGTGCCCGGCGCGAGCGGCAGGTTGCGGTTGGCGTCGTCGTTCTCGGTCGCGAAGCCGAGGAAGTGGGGGAACCAGCCCGCGCCCGGATCGACGTGCACCGACGCCGTGAGCAGGTCGCTTCGGCCGAGGAACAGCTCCTGCGTGCCGTTGCCGTGGTGGGCGTCGACGTCGACGACTGCGACCGGGCCTCCGGTCCGTGAGAGCAGCGCGGCTGCGGCGATCGCCGTGTTGTTGAGGTAACACGAGCCGCCGTAGAGCGAACGCGTGACGTGGTGACCCGGGGGTCGACAGCAGGCGTATGCGAGCGGCTCGCCGCCGGCGACGAGGTCGACGGCCGTCAGCGCGGCGTCGACCGCGGCCCGCGCCGCCTCCCACGTTCCCGGCCCGATCAGGGTCATCGTGTCGTAGGCGAACAGCCCCGGCCGCGCCGACACCGCCGCGGGAGGCGCGGGCTCCCGCCCGCCGGTCAGCCCGGATCGTGCGAAGACGTACGGGACGACGCGATCGGAGGGAAGGCTCGCGGCGGACCACTCGTCCCACGCCGTGCGCAGGAACTCGACGAGCGCCGGATCGTGCACCTCCAGCAACGCCGAGTCGTCGTGCGCGCTCGCCGCGACCTCGCGTGCGCCGGCAGCGGCGAGCGCCTTCCGGATCGCGACTGCGCGCGCCGGCACCTCGGTCGCCGTCGTCCTCACGCCGACCCACACCTCCGCCACCGGCTCGTGCCGGAGACAGTCGTCGCTCCAGACGAACGGCGGCAGCGTGAGAGGCGGCATTAGGGTCGCACCATGTCACGGCCCCGCGACGACGGCATCGTCATCGGCGCGCTCGAGCCCGGCCCGCGGAACTCGATCGCCGACGCCGGCGTGACGGTGGGTCACGTCACCGTCGAGCGGACGGGTGTGACGGCGGTGGTTCCGTCGTCCCTGCCGCTGCCCGCGGGCACGGCCGTTCTCAACGGCGCGGGAGAGCTCACGGGGTCGCTCGAGATCCGGGAGTGGGGCCTTCTCGAGACACCCGTCTATCTCACGTCGACGCACGCGGTCGGCCGCGTGTACGACGGCGCCGTCGCGGTGGCGATGGCGCGTGATTCGCGCGTCGGTGTCGAGGACGTGGTCATCCCGGTGGTGGGGGAGTGCGACGACAGCTGGCTCTCCGATGCCCGCATCCCGCACGTGCAGCCCGACGACGTCGCCCGGGCCGTGGCCGGTGCGACGCCCGATTTCGAGCAGGGCGCGGTCGGTGCGGGCGCCGGGATGAGCTGCTTCGACTGGAAGGGCGGGATCGGCTCCTCGAGCCGCCGGGCCGGCGATCACACGGTCGGCGTCCTCCTGCTCACGAACTTCGGCTCGAGCGAGCAGTTGCGCGTCGACGGCGTCCCCGTCGGGCAGCTGCTCGACGAGCGGCCGGAGGGGACGCCGGCGCCGGGGGGCAGCTGCATCGCCGTCGTCGCGACCGACGCGCCGCTCACTCCGGCGCA
>DATFCX010000003.1:0-7073 GCA_035252585.1 Gaiellaceae bacterium | reverse complement strand
GTCGACTACGGCGCCGGTGTCGGCCAGGGCCACGCGGCCGCGGACTCGGTCGAGCGCGCGGTGCAGGCCGCGCTGCCGGAGGCTGACGTCGTCGTCCACGTCGAGCCGAGCGGCGCGGCGGACGCCGACGTGCGCGAGCGCGCGCATGCCGCCGCGCTCGACGTCCCGCGAGTGCGCGAGGTGCACAACGTCTCGGTTCTCTCCGTCGACAGCGGCACCGAGCTCTCGCTCCACCTCAAGCTGCCGGGAGGGCTCTCGCTCGAGGAGGCGCACGCGATCGCGGAGGAAGTAGAGCGCGCGATCGGCCGGGCGGTTCCCGAGCTCGCGTCGGTGCAGACGCACCTCGAGCCGCTGGGCGAGGAGGCCGCGGGAACCGAGGTCAGCGGCGACGCCGCGACCGTGCGTCGCATCGTCCGCGCCGAGCTCGGCGTGGATCCTGCGGAGCTGCGCTTCGTCGACACCGACGAGGGGCTCGTCGCGTACCTGACGGTGCGCCTCGGCTCCGACACGCTCGCGGCCGCGCATGCCGACGCGAGCCGGATCGAGGAGCTGATCCGCCGCGAGCGGCCCGAGATCGCCGACGTCGTCGTCCACACGGAGCCCCGTTGAAGCTTTGCATGTTCTCGCCGCGCGGCCAGGACCTCGAGCGCGGCTGGCCGGGGCGGATCGAGGGCGAGACGGTGATCCAGCTCGCCGCGCAGACGCTGCAGGCGTTCTTCACCGGCGGCGGTCAGGCGCGCGAGCACGCGGAGTATCCGCTCGCCGACGTCGTGTTCCGCGCGCCGGTTCTCCATCCGCCGTCGGTGCGGATCTTCGACGAGGCCGGCGACTTCGTGTTCGCCAATCCGGCCGCGATCAAGGCGGTGGGGGAAGATCCCGGCGTGCAGGGAGCTCGACAGGTGGAGCGCGTGGCGGCGATCGTCGGCGCCGGCGGCGCGATCGGCGGCTTCACGCCGCTCGTGGAATGGGTCGCGCCGCAGCTGGAGGGCGCGAAGCAGCGCGACTTCGCGCTCACGCTCGGCCCGGTCGTGACGACGCCGGACGAGGAGGTCCCGCCGGGGGTCGACTGGGAGCGGCTCGTCGTCCACGCGGCCGAGAACACGATCCTCTATCCCGGAGACCTGATCGTCCGATGAAGGTCGCGGTCGTCGGGGCGGGGGTCATGGGCTGCGCGACGGCGTGGGCTCTCCGCGAGCGCGGCGCCGAGGTCGCGGTCTACGAGCAGTTCGACCTCGACCACGCCCGCGGCTCGAGCCACGGACGCACGCGCATCTTCCGGCTCGCGTATCCCGAGCCGTACTGGGTCCGCCTCGCGCAGGAGGCGTACGCCGGTTGGAAGGACCTCGACCCGAGTCTCCTCGGCCTCTACGGCCTCGTCGAGCTCGTCGCCGACCCGGCGGCCACGTCGGCGCGCGCGCTCGAGGCCTGCGGAGTGCCGTACCGTCTGCTCGACCGCGACGAGGTGCGCGCGCTCGGCGCGAACCTCCCCGACGGCTGGACGGCGCTGCATCTCGCCGACGCCGGGGTCGTCTTCGCCGATCGCGCGCGGCATGCGTTTCTCGAAGCGGCCGGAGTCGAGGTCGAGACGAACCGGCGCATCGAGTCGACCGACGAGCTGGACGCGGATGTGGTCGTCGTCACCGCGGGCTCGTGGGTGCGCGATCTCGTCCCCGACCTGCCGGTGACGGTCACGCGCGAGACGCTCGCGTACTTCGAGCGCGAGGGCCCGCCCGTGGCCTCGATCGTCGACCTCAGCGTCGAGACCGGCGGCCACGGGATGTACTCCCTTCACGACCCGGTCCACGGGCTCAAGGTCGGAGCGCACCACGCCGGGTCTGAGATCGACCCCGAAACGGAGGGAACGCCGGATCCCGCGCTCGTCGAGCGGATCGCGTCCTGGGTGCGCGAACGTTTCCCCGACGTCGACCCGGACCCGGTAGAGGCGCAGACCTGTCTCTACACGACCACGGCGGACGAGGGCTTCATCCTCGAGCGGCGCGGTCGCGTCGTCGTCGGCTCTGCCTGCTCGGGGCACGGCTTCAAGTTCGCGCCCGCGGTCGGCCGCAGGCTCGCCGCGCTGGCACTCGCATAGCTGCGTAACGCATGATTGCGTAACGCAGGATTGCGTAATACACTGCGGGGATGGACGTGACCCGCAATCCGTTCAACTTCGGCGATCTCGCGCTCGACGACGGCTTCGCCGATCGAGACGCCGAGCTGGCGGAGGTCGTCGCGGACATCCGCAACGGCCAGAACCTCGTCGTCTTCGCCCCGCGCCGTTACGGGAAGAGCTCGCTCGTCTGGCGCGCCGCGCAGCAGCTCGTGGCGAAGAACGAGGCGCTGGTCGCCCAAGTCGACCTGATGCGGACGACGACGAAGGAACAGCTTGCAGCGGCGCTCGCGAAGGCGATCTACGACGAGATCGCGACGCCGCTCTTCCGCGCGCGGGAGCGGGCGGAGAAGATCTTCGGCGGTCTTCGCATCGCTCCGGTCATGACCGTCGACCCCTCCGGCGGTCTCGGATTCAGCTTCCGCGCCGGTCACGTGCAGGCCGACGTCGACGCGACCCTCGAGTCGTTGCTCGAGCTCCCGGCCCAGCTCGCGGCCGATCGCCGGAAGCGTGTCGCGCTCGTGCTCGACGAGTTCCAGGAGATCCTCGCCCTCGACCCGCACCTGCCGTCGCTCATGCGCTCGGTCTTCCAGACCCAACCCGACGTCTCCCACGTCTATCTCGGGAGCAAGCACACGATGATGGAGAGGCTCTTCGGCGACGCGAACGAGCCCTTCTGGCGGAGCGCCAAGCGAATGGAGCTCGACGTGATCCCGCGGGACGCGTTCGCACCGTTCCTCGTCGAGCGATTCGCGGCGACCAACCGCCGCCTCCCGCCGGAGATCGCAGAGGGAGTGCTCGCGATCACCGGCGGCCATCCCTACGCGACGCAGGAGCTCTGCTACGCGCTCTGGGAGGAGACGCCACGCAGCCGCGCCGCCTGCGCCGAGTCGCTGGCGAGGGCGCTCGACCGCGTCCTCCGCTCCGAGAACGCGCACTTCTCTCTCGTCTGGGAGAACGCCTCGCAGGGGCAGCGGCTCGTGCTCCAGGCACTGGCCGTCGAGTCCACGTCGTCAGTCCTCGCGCGCGAGTACCGGCGCCGCCACGACCTGCCGGGAGCCTCGAGCGTCCAGCGAGCGGTCACGAAGCTGATCGCGGACGAGCTCGTCGAGCGCGACCGGGCGGGGGAGTACCGGATCATGGAGCCGTTCCTAGCCGAGTGGCTCGCGCGCCGCCTGAGCTAACGTTCTTCCATGCCGTTCTACCAGCGCCTCGGCGACGTCCCGCGCAAGCGGCACGTCCAGTTCCGCGACAACGGAACGCTCCTCACCGAAGAAGTGATGGGCCTCGAGGGCTTCACCGGCAACGAGTCGATCCTCTACCACCTCCAGTCGCCCTGCCGGGTGATGGAACTCGGCGGCTTCGAGCCGATCGTACGCGAGGAGTGGGTGCCGGAGCAGCACGGGCACCTGCACTTCAAGACGTTCGACACCGAGCCCGGCGGCGACGAGATCACGGGCCGCAGCCTGCTCATGTGGAACGACGACGTCGAGATCTCGCTCTGCCGCCCGTCGGCCTCGATGGACTACTTCTTCCGCAACGGCGAGGGCGACGAGGTGATCTTCGTCCACGAGGGCTCGGGCACGCTGGAGACGATCTTCGGCGACCTGCCGTATAGGGAGGGCGACTACGTCGTCGTCCCGCGGGGCACCACGTACCGCTTCAAGCCCGAGGGGGAGCAGCGCCATCTCGTGTTCGAGACGCCCGGGCTGATCGAGATCCCGCGCCGCTACCGCAACCAGTACGGGCAGCTGGTCGAGGGCGCGCCGTACTACCACCGCGACATCCACCCGCCGACGGAGCTGCACACGGTGCGCGAGCGCGGGGAGTACCCGGTCAAGGTGCGCGTCCGCGGCGGCTACCAGACGTACGTCGTCGACTACCACCCGTTCGACGTCGTCGGCTGGGACGGCTACCTCTACCCGTGGACGTTCTCGATCCACGACTTCGAGCCGATCACCGGCCGCATCCACCAGCCGCCGCCCTCCCACCAGACATTCGCCGGCCGGAACTTCGTGATCTGCTCGTTCTGCCCGCGCAAGCTCGACTTCGACCCGCTCGCCGTCCCGATCCCGTACCACCACTCGAACCTGCAGTCGGAGGAGATGATCTATTACGTCTCCGGCAACTTCGGCTCGCGGAAGGGCGTCGAGGTGGGGTCGATCACGCTCCATCCGTCGGGCCTGCCGCACGGGCCGCAGCCCGGGCTCGCCGAGAAGGCGATCGGGATGCACGAGACGCACGAGCTCGCCGTGATGTGCGACACGTTCCACCCGCTCAAGCTGACGAAGTTCGCGGAGGCGCTCGACGACGGGACGTACTGGCGCTCCTGGTACGCGAACGCGCAGGAAGGCGACGCGCCCGAGGGCGCCGACGCGTCGGGCGCCGGGCTGACCTCGCACCTGTAGCGCGCCGCGGCGTGCCGCTGCTGCCGGTCCCGCAGCCGTTCTCCCTCGAGCTGACGACGGCTCGCTTTCGCGCCTTCGGGCTCGACCGGGCGACCGTGTGGGAGGACGGAGCGCTGTACCGCGCCCTCGGCGGTCGGGAGCTGCGGATCGCGCCGGCGGACGAAGGCGTCGAGGTGGATCCGCTCGACGCCGAGACGGAGGCGGTCGTCCGCAAGGTGCTCGGCTTCGACTTCGACCTCGTCGCCTTCTCCGCCTGGGCGGCGCGAGAGGAGCTGCTCTCCCCGCTCGTCGTTCGCTTCGCGGGCTTCCGGCCCACGCTCGCGCCGGATCCGTTCGAGATGCTCGTCGGCGCGATCACGGCGCAGCAGGTGTCGCTCTTCGCAGCGGTCGCGATCCGCAACCGGCTCGTGGAGCGGTTCGGCGAGCCTGTCGGCCGCGTCTGGGCGTTCCCGACGGGCGAGCGGCTCGCCGCCGCCTCGGAGGAGGAGCTCTTCTCGCTCGGCTTCTCCCGCCGGAAGGCGGAGTACGTGATCGGGCTCGCGCGCTCGGACGTCGATCTCGACGCGCTGGCGCTGCTTCCCGACGAGGAGGTGAAGGCGCAGCTCACCGCCGTGCGCGGGCTGGGCGAGTGGACGGCGGACTGGTTCCTCGCCCGCTATCTGGGGCGGCCGCGTGCCTGGCCGGCAGGCGACCTCGCACTGCGCAAGGCCGTGCTCGCTATCTATGGTGACGTGGACGTCCGCGCCGCAGGCGCACGCTTCGAGCCCTTCCAGAACCTGACCGCGCACTATTTGCTGGCCCAGTACCTGAACTCGTGATCCGTCCCGCGACCGCCGACGACCTGCCGCTCGTCCGCGAGCTCTGGCAGGCGTTCAACGAGGAGATCCCGGACGAGCCGTGGCGCGAGGACGACCTTGCGGAGGACCTGGACTGGCTCGAGCAGGCGGTCAAGGAGGAGGTCGTACTGCTCGCCGACGACGACGGGCTCGCGGTCGCGCGCCGGAAGGGCGAGCGCCTGGGCTTCCTCGAGGTCGTGTACGTGCGCCCGGACGCGCGGCGCAAGGGCCTCGCCGCCGAGCTCGTCCGCGAGGTCGTCACCCGGCTGCAGGAGGCGGGCGCCGACATGCTCGAGCTCGAGGTTCTCGCCTCGAACTCGGAGGCGCGGGCGATCTACGAGCACTGGGGCTTCAAGCCGGTGGAGCTGACGCTCGGCGCGTCGGTGGCGCAGCTCGGTCAGCGTCTGGCGCCCGCGGACGGGCCGACGTTCGGCTTCGTGCACGTCCAGACCGACGACGTCGAGAAGGTGAAGCGGGACGCCGTCAAGGTGCTGCGCAGCGAGCCCGACGTCGAGGTCGAGGGCGGCTGGGTGCGCGTGCGCTCCGACGCGACCGACGCCGATCCCACCCGGCTGAAGCAGCTCGCGAAGGAACTCTCGTACACGAGCGGCGGGGTCGTGCTCTCGCTCGGCATCCAGCGCGGCGCCGTCGTCCGGTACGACCTCTTCGACCGTGGCTCGGACGTCGACGAGTACCTGTCCGTTCCCGAGTACTACGGGGCGCTGCCGCCGGGGGACGCCTACGCGCTCGGCGCGAACGCGACCGTCGTCGGGCGGCTGACCGGCGCCGATCCGAGGCGCGTCCGCGAGGTCGCGCGCACCGCGGCCTCGCCCGACGAGCTGCCGCCGGCGCAGGAGCTGTACGAGCAGATCGCCTCCGTCATCGGAGTGCAGCCGTGATCACGCTCTACAACGCCGCTCGTTGCCCCTACGCCGCACGAGCCCGCATCGTCCTCGCCGAGAAGAGGATCGAATTCGAGGTCGTCGAGATCGACCTCTCCGACCGGCCGGCGTGGCTCTACGAGAAGAACCCCGCCGGGCGCGTGCCGGTGCTCGAGGAGGACGACCTGCTGCTGCCGGAGTCGGCCGTGATCATGGAGTTCCTCGAGGAGCGCTACCCCGAGCCGCCGCTGCTCCCGTCCGATCCTGCCGACCGCGCCTTCGCCCGGCTCGTCGTCTTCCGCGACCACGACCTGACCGACCCCTACTACGCCTTACGGCGCGGGGAGGAGGGCGCGCGCGAGGAGCTCGACGCAGCGCTCGGGCGGTATGACTCGATGCTCGCCGGGCGGTCGTACCTCGGGGGGATGGAGTTCGGGCTCGCCGACATCGCGCTCGTCCCCTGGTTCCTCCGCGCCCGCGACATGCTCGGCGTCGAGCTCGACGGCTTCCCGGCTCTCGTGGACTGGCTCGCGCGGCTCGAGCAGCGGCCGTCGATCGCGGCCGAAGCCGGTATCGTCGCGGCGCTGTGAGAGCGGTCGTCGACTCGGAGTGGCTCGTTGCGCACCTCGGCGAGGACGACCTCGTCGTGGGAGACGTCCGCGGCCCGAACGCGCACATGCGCGGTCACATCCCGGGCTCGCGTCCGCTCGTGCTCGGCTCGCCGCCGCCCGCCGCGGACGAGGAGTCCGCCGGCGCGCTCGCCCGCGAGATAGCGCTACGGCTGCGGCGGCACGGCATCACCGGCCGCGAGCGGCTCGTGCTCGTCGACCGCGGCGAC
>DATFCX010000002.1:0-23961 GCA_035252585.1 Gaiellaceae bacterium | reverse complement strand
CCGGCCCGCACCGGCACGGCGGCCACGTCGTCGCGTTCTGGAAGTACGCCGGGTCGCCGCGGGAGGTCGAGCCCGTGGCCGCCGGGGAGGCGCTCCGCGCGATCCACGAAGCGCTCGCCGACTACGAGCGCGAGCTGCCGTCCCTGCACACGGCCGACCTCGTCGCGATCACCGACAGCCTCGAGCCGTCGGCCGACGTGGAGTTCCTCCGCGAGCTCGGGATGCGGCAGCCGGCCGGGCCCGAGCAGGCAATCCACGGGGACGCGCATCTCGCCAACTGCCTGCCCGGGCCGCTCTGGCACGACTTCGAGACCGCGTGCCGCGGCCCGCGCGAGTTCGACCTCGCGGCGCTCGCCCTCTCCGACGAGGTGCGGGACGACGACCCGTCGCGCATTGCGCTCGAGGCGTACGGCGACCACGACGCGGCGCTGCTGGAGGAGTGCCTCCCGATCTACGCCGCCTGGATCTACGCCTCCTTCATGGTCGCGCTGCCGCGTCGGCCGGAGCTCGGCCCGGTGCTCGCGGAAAGGCTCCGCTGGCTACGCGCGAACTTCGCGTAGGAGAACCCACGGCGCGCCGACGACGTTTGTGAGGACTTGCGGGCGGTAAAGCGCGTCTCCGTGGACAAGCGCCAGGTCAATCCCTGGACGTGGCAGGACGCAGCCGGGTTCTCGCAGGCCTGGCGCGTCGAAGGCGCCGGCGCGATCGTGTTCGTCTCCGGGCAGGCTCCGATCTCGGCTGACGGACGACTCGTCGGCGAGGGCGACTTCGACGCTCAGGTCCGTCTGGTCTTCGAGAATCTGCGCACCGTGCTCGGCGAAGCCGGTATGGAGCTGGACGCGATCGTGAAGCTCACCGTCTTCCTCACCGACATGAGCCTGCTGCGCGACTACACCCGGATCAAGGGCGAGTTCTTCGCGGGCGAGCAGCCCGCTTCGACCGCCGTCGGCGTCACCGAACTCGCGCGGCCCGAGATGATGGTGGAGGTCGAAGCGGTCGCGGTGCAGTGACCCGGCGCGGGCGGTCGGTCTCTTCGGCGTAAGGTTCCCGGCATGGATTGGCCCGCACCGCTAACCGTCCGCGAGATCTCGGTCGAACTCCGCTGCTCCGAGGACGAGGTCCGCGGTCTGATCCGCGACGGAGAGCTGCGGACGGTGGCCTGCGGGATCCGTCCCGGCCTGGTTCCGCGGCACGAGTTCGACGCCTACGTCCGCCGGCTCGAGCGCAAGCGCAGCAGCTCGCACCGGCCTTCGGCGACTTCCTAAAGCCCGCATTCCGGCTGCTCGAGGAAGTAGACCTCGCGCGGACGCAGCTCTCGCTCGTCGTAGTCGAAGTCGACTCCGGCCGCCAGAACCGCTCGCACGGCCTGGCTCCACGTCTCCTCGGATGCGAAGGTCCCCGTGGAGACGATCGCTTCGCTCTCGCGTACCTCCCAGACCGAGGCGTCGAGGCAACCGTCGACCGTCCGCATCACCTCGGCGGCGGCCCGCATGCGTTGCACCAGCTCGTCGCGGTGGTCGGGTCCCGGGTAGTGGAAAGCTACGAGTCCCGTCGTCACGTCGGCACAACCCTATGCGGCGGTGCTAGCCGGTCTCGGAGAGGCGCCGCCTGAGCTCGTCGGTCCTGACCTCCAGCGTCAGCGTCCGCTCTCGAAAGCCCCAGCGCTCGTACGCGGCCCTGGCCGGAGCGTTGGCGACGTGGACGGACAGCGTCACGTGGGTCGCCCCTCGTTGGTGTAGCGCCTCGGCGACCGCGCCGGCGAGCGTCGTGCCGTGATGGCTTCGGCGCGACCGCGGCCGGACGTAGATGTCCGAGAGCAGCCCGCGGGTGCCCTCCTTGCGGCGGGCGAGTGCGAAGCCGACGACGTCGCCGTCTTCTTCCGCCACGAACGCCAGCCCGTCCGCCAGGATCTCGTCCACCTCGGCCAACTCGGTTTCGAGCGTCACCCCCCAGTAGGCGGGGGTCTCGAGTTCGGCGAAGAACGCCCCGTACAGCTCCTGCAGCGTTCTCCGATCGGAATCCGTTGCCTGACGCACGCTCACAACGAGCACCTGGGTGGTTAAGGGTTCAGCTTCGGGTAGGGGAGGCCGGGTGTCGTCCAATCCACCCCGCCACCGGCCGGCATCCAGCTGGCGCCACTCTTCGGCACGCCCTTCTCGTCGTCGAGTTCGAACAACCAGGGACGCTCGTCCGGTGCCCCGCCGATGGCGTGGACGATCCGATACAGCGCTCCCATTGCCGCCCCCGAACCGGCCATCAGATCAGCTGCCTCGAAGGTGAATACGCAGGTGCCGTTGAGGTACGGGAGCGTCTGCGCAGAGAGGAGTGTGAGGGAAGCTGACCCGGCGGACTTCGCCGCCGTATGGCAGGCGTGGGCGGGCAGTGGAGGAGCGTGCGGGTCGGTCTCGACGGGATCGCCGTTCGCGGACCAGCCGGGGATCACCTTGCCTTTGTTCCGATAGCGGACGGTGGTGATCGGCTGCTTCCCGTGGGCATGCATCCAGTCCGCGACGGCCGCCCCGAGCACTTGGGCCTCGAACACAGGCTTCACGCCGTATCCCGGTGTCCTGGAGGTCCCCGGAAAGTCCAGGGTGACCGAGAGAATCGATCCCTTGACAGAGGCCGACACGATCTGCTGGTCACCGAAGTCGTGCCTCACCTGAGCAACGACGGCGTCAAGGCTCGGCGCTCGCATCAGCGCATCGTTCGCGGGGGCTGCGTCTCCGAGACTCGCCATCGCGCCGACGACGATCCCGGCCACGACGGCCGCTGAGACGGTCACAGCAGCGGCGAGGCGCTTCCCTCTCAGGGAGCGAAGGCGACGCAGTGCGCGGTGCATCTCACTCTTTATACGCCGCTGCTGGTCGTTGGTGTCACATCCCGGCCGCCAGGCGACGCTCGGCTGGGCCAGTGTTCCGGAATGACCCCTGAGGGAAGCAGCTTGACGGTCGGAGTGGTGCTAGCGATAATGGCGCTATGGCGATAGCGCCGCCGCCGCGCCCACCATCGCAGAACGACTCGGAAGCCTTGGTTCGCGAGGCTCGGGCACGGCAACGACAGCGGCGAATCATCATTGCTTCACTGGTTGCGCTGGTTGCTGGCGCGACTGTCGGTATCTACGCCACGCTGGTTCCTGGTGGCCGGTCGCCTGCGTCGAGCCGCGGGCCAAATCGGGTGGCATCGTCTTCGTCGTCCTGCGAGATCCGCGTAGTGGGAACCCGGATTCTCGATCGCAGCGGCGCGATCACCTATCGCGATCCGGCGAGGGTGGCGATGACGCACCAAACTCGATGTAGCGGCTCGACGGCGTGGGTTGTCTTTGTGAACGGCGTCGGGATGATGCACGAGGAATACGTGGGGGTCCGGTCTGGCGACGGCGGACGCACCTGGCGTGTTGTGTTCGCGCTCGGCGTCCATGCGCCGCACGGGATCGACGCCGAAGTTGGTCCCTGGAGGCTGCACGGGCCGCGCTCCGCCTACTTCGTGGGTGTCTGTCCGGCCTGCGGAGGAGCAGGAACCGTGTCGCTCTCAGTCACCAAGGACGGCGGCCGAACACTCCATCGCTACCACGTCCCCGGCCTTGACGACACGTATAGGCCAACGTCCCTCCACGTCTCGGGAAACCGAGTCACAATCCGAGCAGTAAGGGTGGCGAACGGGAAACCGGCGACGCCGAAGAACGTGACGGTCACGGTCAGATAAAGCCGCCGGGAGCCGGATCCCTCGCATGGGCCAGTGTTCCGGAATGATCCCTGACTGCGGCTAAGCGCCTTCGTCGGAGTCGGGTAGCGGGAGCGCCTCCGCGCCTGACAATCCTGACGGCTTCGGGCGACGAGGCTCCCGGACGCCGACGCCCCCTTCGGAGTCCGGCTCGTCGGGAAAGTCGAAAGGAGCGAGGGAACCGCTGGCGGAGTACCGGTCTCCGGGGGAGTCACCGGCGGGTCGTCGCTTCCGGCGAAGTAGAAGCCCGGTCAGTGCGCCTGCGAAGAGGCGCGGGCGTCGCCTCCGTCGTGGGATCGGTGTGGGCGCGCCGGTGAGCAGGCGCGGCTGCGACATTCCGCGCCGCCGCTCAAAACGGCGTCTCTTGGGTCGTGGCTGGTGCGTAGAAAGATCCTAGCGGTGCCGATTCGCTCGGCTGCGCCAGCGTCCCCACGCCTGCCTTGGACTCCGTCGGCGAGAGAGGAGGAAATCGGGGTGCCCAGATTCGAACTGGGGACCTCTCCGACCCGAACGGAGCGCGCTACCAGGCTGCGCCACACCCCGAGACCGCGCCATAGGGTAGCGAGCGATGCTCCGCCCAGCGGCGTTACGCGCGGTCCTCTTCGACGTCGACTTCACGCTCGCGCGGCCCGGCCCCGAGCTCGGCCCCGAGGGGTACGTCCGCGCCGGCGAGCGCTACGGCCTCCGTCTCGAGCCGGCGCGCTACGAGGCCGCCCGCGACGCCGCGCTCGTGGATCTCCGCCGCCATCCCGAGCTCGAGCACGACGACGAGATCTGGTTCCGCTTCACGGAGCGGATCGTGCGCGGGATGGGCGGGGACGCCGACTCGGCATACGCCTGCGCCGTCGAGATCACGCGCGCCTGGGAGCGGCACGAGAACTTCGAGCTCTACGACGACGTGCCGGATACCCTCGCGACGCTCCGCGCGGCGGGCCTGGGCCTCGGTCTCGTCTCCAACTCGTCCCGCGACGTGCGCGAGTTCGCCCGCCACCACGGCCTCGAGGTCGACGCGGGCATCAGCTCCTTCCACCACGGCCGCACGAAGCCGCACGCCTCGATCTTCCGCGCCGTGCTCGACCTGCTCGCCGTCGAGCCGGCCGAGGCGGTGATGGTCGGCGACACGATCGTCGACGACGTCGAGGGCGCACTCGCGCTCGGGATGCGCGCGATCCTCATGGATCGCGAAGGCCGGAGCCCCGACTTCGAGCCGCGGGTCGAGACGCTGAACGAGCTCCCGCCGCTCCTCGGCCTCGCTGCCTAGCCGCTACGACTTGTCGGCGCGCTCGAGGAAGGGGCGGATGATGTCGACCGGGGCCGGGAAGATGATCGTCGACGAGCCGCCGCCGCTGACCTCGAGCATCGTCTGGAGGTAGCGCAGCTGCAGGGCGATCGGGTGCTCCTCGATCACGAGGGCTGCGTCCTTGAGCTTCTCCGCCGCCTGGAACTCGCCCTCGGCGTTGATGATCTTCGCGCGCCGCTCGCGCTCGGCCTCCGCCTGCCGGGCCATCGCCCGCTGCATGCCGCTCGGGATCTCGACGTCCTTGACCTCGACGATCGTGACCTTGATGCCCCACGGCCCGGTCGCCTCGTCGATGATCCCCTGCAGGATCTCGTTGATCTTCTCCCGTTCGGACAGGAGCTCGTCGAGCGAGTGCTGGCCGAGCACCGACCGCAGCGTCGTCTGCGCGATCTGGGACGTCGCGACCATGTAGTTCTCGACCTGGACGATGGCGCTCTTCGGGTCGACGATCTTGAAGTAGGCGACCGCGTTCACCCGCACGGGCACGTTGTCCTTGGTGATGACCTCCTGCGGGGGGATGTTGAGCGTGATCGTCCGCAGGTCGACCTTCACGAGCTGGTCGACGATCGGGATCTTCCAGACGAGGCCGGGACCGCGCGGCGGGTCGAGCAGCCGGCCCCAGCGGAAGAAGACGGCCCGCTCGTACTCCCTCAGGACCCGGACGAAACCGAGCACGAGCGTGATCCTACTCCTACCTACGTACCGTGAGGCGGAGGCCGTTCACGGCCTCGACCTGGACGAACTCACCGGGCACGAGGTCCGAATGATCCGCGGCCTGCGCCTGCCAGAGCGCGCCGTCGACGAAGACGAGCCCCGGCGCGCGCACCTCGGCCCGCTGCCCGATCATCGTGTTGATGCCCGTCTCCACGGGCAGCCGCCGCGCCGCGAGCGCCTTCCCCGTCGCGAAGACCCAGAAGGCGCCTATGGCGCTGCCGATCCCCAGGACCAGCCACTCGTTGACGCGATACGCGGCAGGCTGGTTCTGGAACAGCAGCGCGAGGCCGAAGCCGAGAGATATGAGCCCGCCGACGGTGAGCACGCCGTGCGTCGGGGCGTGCAGGTCGACGATGAGCAGGATGATCCCGAGCACCATGAGCGCGAGACCTCCCCAGCTCGGCGTGAGCACCGAGAATCCGTACAGCGCCATCACGAGGGAGACGGCGCCCAGCGCCCCCGGCAGCACGATCCCGGGGTGGAGCACCTCGAAGACGATCCCGACGATCCCGAGCAGGAACAGGAGGCTGATCAGGTTCGGGTCGATGATCGTGTTGAGGAAGCGCGTGACGAAGCCGGGCTTGACGGTCACGATCTCGGCGCCGGCGAGGTGGAGCGTGAAGGGGCGCTGCGCGTTCTTCGTGTGGTAGCCGTCGAGCTTCTTCAGGAGGGCCGGCAGCGTCGGCGCGATGAAGTCGATCACGTTCATCCGCAGCGCCTCGCTCGCAGTGAGGTTCGACGCGACGCGCACGGCCTTGGCCGGCCATTCCGTGTTGCGGTGGTTGGCCTGCGCGAGCGCGGTCAGCGACTTCACCGCGTCGTGGATCACCTTGCGGCGCAGGTCCTTGCCGAGGTTCTGGCCGCTGGAGTCGATCGGCGTCGACGAGCCGATGTTGGAGATCGGCGACATGGCGAGGACGTCGGCCGCCTGCGAGACCCAGACACCCGCCGAGGCGGCTCGGGCCCCCGCCGGGGACACGTAGACGATGACCGGGACCTTCGAGGCCAGCTCGGCCTGGTAGATCGTCTTCATCGAGGTCGAGAGCCCACCCGGCGTGTCGAGGAGGATCACCGCGGCGGCGTAGTGGTCGCTCGCGGCGCGCGAGAGCTCGCTCGTGAGGTAGTCCTGGGTGACGGGGTTGATCTCGAGATCGGGCCCGAACGTGATCGCGAGCACGCGCGGCCGGGAGGTTGCGGCCGAGGCGCCGCCGACGAAGACGAGCAAGCTGAGTCCGACCAGGCCCGCGAGGAGCGCCCGCTTCATGATGCGCATCAGGATACGTTGCACAGCCGCCCCACAGGCGTAATCTGTGGGCATGCCGGCGTGGGTCGCCTGGGCGATCGTGTCCGTTCTCCTCGCGGTCGGTGAGATCTTCACGCCGGGGCTCTTCTTCCTCGGGCCGATCGCCGTCGCGGCCGTCGCGGCGACCGCGGCTGCGGCCGCCGGAGGGCCGATCTGGCTGCAGATCGTGATCTTCGGCGCCGGCTCGTTCGCGGCGGTGGGCCTTCTGCGTCCGATCGCGCGCGCACACCTGACGATGCCCCGCGCGATCCGCACCGGCGCCGCGGCGCTCGAGGGTGCGAGGGCGATCGTCCTCCAGCGGGTGGACGGCCGCGGTGGCCGGGTCAAGATCGGCGGCGAGGAGTGGAGCGCCCGCTCGTACGTACCCGACGAGGAGTTCGACGTCGGCACCGAGGTCGAGGTCGCGCAGATCCAGGGGGCCACGGCCCTCGTCTACAGATAGGAGCAGAGCCCAAGATGGTCGCCCTGATCGTCATCATCATCGTCGCCGTCATCGTCCTCGTCACGCTGGCGCGGACGATCCGCATCGTCCCGCAGGCGCGTGCCGCGGTCGTCGAGCGGCTCGGCCGCTACTCGCGCACCCTCTCGCCGGGCCTCGTCATGGTCGTCCCGTTCATCGACCGCGTGCGGCCGCTGATCGACCTGCGCGAGCAGGTCGTCTCGTTCCCGCCGCAGCCGGTGATCACCGAGGACAACCTCGTCGTCAACATCGACTCCGTCATCTACTTCCAGGTGACCGACGCGAAGGCGGCCACCTACGAGATCGCGAACTACATCCAGGCGATCGAGCAGCTCACGGTCACGACACTCCGGAACGTGATCGGGGGGATGGCGCTCGAGAAGACGCTCACCTCGCGCGACGACATCAACGGGCAGCTGCGCGGCGTCCTCGACGAGGCGACCGGCAAGTGGGGCATCCGCGTCAACCGCGTCGAGCTGAAGGCGATCGACCCGCCGGCGTCGATCCAGGACTCGATGGAGAAGCAGATGCGTGCGGACCGCGACAAGCGCGCGGCCATCCTCCAGGCCGAGGGCGAGCGGCAGTCGCAGATCCTGCAGGCCGAGGGCCAGAAGCAGGCGGCGATCCTCAAGGCCGAGGGCGAGAAGCAGGCGACGATGCTGCAGGCCGAGGGGCAGGCGAAGGCGATCGAGACGGTGTTCGGCGCCATCCACGAGGGGAAGCCCGACGCCGAGCTGCTCGCCTACCAGTACCTGCAGACGCTCCCACTGATCGCGCAGGGCGAGGCGAACAAGGTCTGGATCATCCCGAGCGACCTGCAGCAGGCGGTCGGGCGGGTCGCGGGCGCGGTCAAGGACATCGCTGCGGCCGCGCCGTCGCCGCCGGCTGTGACAGACGGGAACAAGCCCGAGTAGGCTCTCGCCTGCTTGGCAGTCAAGCCGGCAGCTGCGGAGGAAAAGCGGCGGCAGCTTCTCGAGGCCGCGGTGCGCGTCTTCGCGCGCAAGGGGTTCCACGCGAGCCGGGTCGGCGACATCGCGGAGGAGGCCGGCGTAGCCCACGGCCTGCTCTACCACTACTTCGAGTCCAAGGACCAGGTGCTCGAGGCGGTCTTCCACGAGAACTGGAACGTCCTCCTCGCGCGGATCGCGAGCGTGGAGGAGACCGACGAGCCCGCCGCCGACCAGCTCCGTCACATCGCCACGATCGTCCTGCGCACCTGGCTCCACCTGCCGGACGTCGTCCGCGTCGTGATCCGCGAGTTCGGCCGCAGCCCCGAGCTGGCGGAACGGCTCGGTGAGCTGACCCGGCCGATCGACGCGATCCAGCGGGTGATCGAGCGCGGCATCGCGCGGGGCGAGTTCCGGAAGGACGTCGACCCGCGCTTCGCGGCGGCCGTGGTGTACGGGTCGATCGACGAGCTGCTGACCGCGTGGGTGCTGGGGCGACTGCCTTCGGGCGAGGAGGACGTCGCCGCTGCAGAGCGGACGCTGCTCGAGGTCAGCCTGCTCGGGCTCCAGAAGCCGTAGCCACCAGCTCGGCGAACCTCGCGGCGCCCACGTTGCCGCCCGAGAGTACGACTCCGGCTGCCCGGCCGCGCGCGTCGAGCTTCCCGCTCAGCAGGGCGGCGACTCCCACCGCGCCGCTGGGCTCGGCGACGAGCTTCAGCCGGTCGAAGAGGAAGGCCATCGCCTCGACGATCTCGTCGTCGCTCACGGTGACGACCTCGTCCACCCACCTGCGGTTGACCTCGAAGGTCAGCTCGCCCGGCTCGGCCGCCTGCAGCCCATCCGCGATCGTTTTCGGGACGTCGATGTGAACGCGCTCGCCCGCAGCGAGGGAGCGGCGCGTGTCGTCGCCGGCGTCCGGCTCGACGCCGACGACGCGGATGCCGGGCCGCAGCGTCTTCGCCGCCGCCGCGCAGCCCGCGATCAGGCCGCCGCCGCTGATGGGCACCAGCAGAAGGTCGAGCTCCGGCGCATCCTCGAGGAGCTCGAGCGCCACCGTTCCCTGCCCCGCCATCACGAGCGGGTCGTCGTACGGCTTCACGAGCTCGAGCCCGCGCTCCGCCGCCAGCCGGGCGCCGATCTCCTCCCGGCTCTCCGTCCACCGGTCGTAGGGCACGACCTCGGCGCCGTACCCGCGCGTCGCGTCGAGCTTCGCGGCGGGCGCGTCCTCGGGCATCACGATCGTCGCGCGCGAGCCGAGGAGGCCGGCCGCGATCGCGACCGCCTGTGCGTGGTTGCCGGAGGAGTAGGCGAGGACGCCGCGCCGCAGCGCGTCCTCGTCGAGCGACGAGATCTTGTTGAACGCGCCGCGGAACTTGAAGGCGCCGCCGCGCTGGAAGCACTCCGCCTTCACGTGCACGCGGGCGCCGGTGCGCTCGTCGAGCGTCCGCGAGGTGAAGACCGGCGTGCGGTGGGCGACGCCTGCGAGCCGCTCCGCCGCGCGCTCGACGTCCTGGAGGCCGACCGTCATCTGCAGGGAGAGGCGCCGCGCCGGAAGAGACCGAAGCCCCAGAGCCGTCCGTCGACCAGGTAGTAGACGGTGCGCACGTGGACGGTGTCCTGCGCGAGCGCCTCGTACCCGCGGCACACGACCGTCTGCGTGCTCCCGACGAGAGCGTGCACGGCGAGCGGGCTCGAGCCGAACCCGAGCCCGTGCCCCGCGTGCCAGCCCTTCGGCCGCCAGAGCGTGTAGATGCCGGAGACGCGCCCGCGCGTGAACTCGACGGCGAGCCCCTGCTTCTCGAACGGCCGGTATGTGAAGTACCACGTCCGGCGTCGGCAGCCGCGGCAGGCGCCGTAGAAGGTGCCGAGCGCGTGGCGGACCGCGCGCGGCGATTCCCCGAGCCGGATGCCGCCGAGCGAGCGTCCGGGTACGAGCCGCCCCGCTTTCGGCAGTGCTGCAGCGGCCGGCGCGGCGAGGATCAGAACGGTCAAGGTCAGTGCGAGCAGGCCGCGCCTCATATGCTCGCAGTATGTCGCTCTGGGAATCGGTCGCGGATCTCGAGCTGCGGGTCGACGGCTACCGGCTCGAGCGCCGTGAGTCGACGACGCCGTCCGGCTGGACACGCGTCACGACGACCGTCGGCCTCGCCGGAGCCGGCGCCACCGGCCAGGGTGAGGACGTCACCTACGAACCCGAGAACCACGACGGCGTCCCGGACGAGCTCATGCTCGCGGGGACGTGGAGCCTCGACGACTTCTCCCGCCGGCTCGACGACTTCGAGGAGCTGACCGAGGGCTATCGCCGCTGGGCGTTCGAGAGCGCCGCGCTCGACCTCGCGCTCCGGCAGGGTGAGGTCGGCCTCGGCGAAGCGCTCGGGCGCCAGGAGCGTCCCGTCCGCTTCGTGGTCTCGACCCGTGCGGCGCCCGAGCGCTGGCTCGCGGTCGCGCCGGGGCTCGAGTTCAAGCTCGACGCGGAGACGGATTGGGACCGCGAGCTGCTCCGGCGCCTGCGCGAGCTCGACCGCGTCCGTGTCGTCGACCTCAAGGCGTACTACCGCGGCACGAGCGTCGACCTCGCACCCGATCCGGAGCTCTATCGCGCAGTGGTCGAGGAGCTGCCGGAGGCGATCATCGAGGACGCCTGGCTCGAGGACGGCCTGCGCGAGGCGCTCGCCGGCGCCGAGGATCGGCTGAGCTTCGACGCTCCCGTTCATTCGCTGAAGGATCTCGACGGGCTGCCGCTCGAGCCGCGCTGGCTCAACGTCAAGCCTTCGCGCTTCGGGACGGTGCGCGAGCTGTTCGAGACGATCGAGGCGTGCGAGGAGCGCGGCATCCGGATGTACGGTGGCGGCCAGTACGAGCTCGGCCCGGGCCGGCTGCAGATCCAGCGCCTCGCGAGCATCTTCTATCCGGACGGGCCGAACGACGTCGCGCCGCACGAGTACAACGAGGGCGAGCCGCGTGAGGGCCTGCAGCAGAGCCCGCTCCCGCCGCGCCGGGAGCCCGGCTTCTGAACCTGCTCGAGGACACCGGCCGGCTCGGCGACGCGCTCGGCGCGCGCGGCTGGGGCTGCACCGTGTACGAGCTCCCGCCGGGCGAGGCGAGCCCGTACCACTGGCACGTCGGCGAGGAGGAATGGCTCCTCGTGCTCGAGGGGGAGCCGACGCTGCGCACGCCCGGCGGCGAGAGGACGTTGAAGCCCTGGGACGCCGCGCTGTTCCCGCGTGGCGAGGCGGGCGCCCACCAGCTCCGCAACGACACGCGCTCCCGGGTTCGCGCCGCCTTCTTCTCCTCCGTCTCCGACCCGGAGGTGGCGGTCTATCCGGACGAGGACCGGATCGGCGTGATCGCCGGCTCGAACCGAGACGACATGGAGACGATCCGCGGTTGGTTGGCGCCACGATGATCGTCAGCCTCCTCGCTGCAGAGCCGGGTGAGGAGAACGACCGCGACGGGTTCCGCTTCCGCGGCCGGGCGGTAGGCGACGCGCTCGGCGCCGAGCTCCTCGGCTGCGCGCTGTACGACATTCCGCCGGGCGAGCAGCTCTGGCCCTACCACTACCACCTCGGCAACGAGGAGTGGGCCGTCGTCGTCGCGGGAACGCCGACGGTGCGCACCCCCGAGGGTCAGCGTGAGCTTCGTCCGGGCGACGTCGTCGCCTTCCCCGAGGGCGAGGGGGGAGCGCACACGTTCCTCAACCACTCCGAGGAGGACGCGCGGGTCGCGCTGTTCTCGACGCTCAACCGGCAGACGCTGCCGGTCTATCTCGACAGCGGCAAGGTCGGCGCCATGGGGAAGTGCTTCCGCCTCGACGACGCCGTCGGCTACTGGGCGGGCGAAGGTCCGGGCTAGCGGAACGCGTTCTCGCCCGTCAGCGCCTTGCCGACCGAGAGCGTGTGCACCTCGTGCGTGCCCTCGTAGGTGAGCACCGTCTCGAGGTTGTTCATGTGGCGGATGACGGGATACTCGAGGGTGATCCCGTTGCCGCCGAGGATCGAGCGGGCAGTGCGCGCCACCTCGAGCGCCCCGCGGACGTTGCCCATCTTCCCCATCGAGACGTGCTCGGGGCGGAGCGTCCCCTCGTCCTTCATGCGGCCGAGGTGGAGCGCGACGAGCGCGCCGCGGTTCACCTCGAGCGCCATCTCGGCCAGCTTCTGCTGCGTCAGCTGGTAGCCGGCGATCGGCTTGCCGAAGACGATCCGTTCCCTTGCGTAGTCGAGCGCCGTCTCGAGGCACGTGCGCGCCGAGCCCACGACGCCGAAGACGATTCCGAAGCGCGCCTCGTCGAGGCACGACAGCGGCCCGCGCAGGGTCGAGATCTCGGGGAAGCGGTTCTCCTCGGGCACGCGCACGTCGTGCAGCACGAGCTCGGAGGTCACGGACGCGCGCAGAGAGAGCTTGCGGTGCATGAGCGGCGCCTCGAACCCGGGCATGTCCTTCTCGACGAGAAAGCCGTTGATCTCGCCGCCCTCGGTGCGCGCCCAGACGACGGCGACGTCCGCGATCGTGCCGTTCGTGATCCACATCTTCGCGCCGTTCAGGATCCAGTCCGAGCCGTCGCGCTTCGCCGTCGTGCGCATCGAGCCGGGATCGGAGCCCGCGTCCGGCTCGGTCAGGCCGAAGCAGCCGATCTGCTCCCCGGCGTGCATCGGCGGCAGCCAGCGCTGCTTCTGCTCCTCGGAGCCCCACCTCCAGATCGCGAACATCGAGAGCGAGCCCTGGACGGAGACGAGGCTCCGGATGCCGGCGTCGCCGGCCTCGAGCTCCTGGCAGACGAGCCCGTACATGACCGAACTCGCCTCGGGCAGGCCGTAGCCCTCGAGGTGCATCCCGAAGAGGCCGAGCTTCGCGAGCTCCGGGATCAGGTCGCCCGGCAGCTCGCCGCGCTCGAACCACTCGCCGGCGTACGGCTTGACCTGCTCCGTCACGAACCGGCGCACCGTGTCGCGGATCGCGCGCTCCTCCTCGGAGAGGAGGGCGTCGAGCGCGAGGAAGTCGCGCGGGTCGAGCTCGGTCTTCTTCTCGGTGGTCGCCATGGGGCAATCGTACGGGTCTAGCCGGTTCGCGGTTCAGCGAGTATCTTTGACTGACTAGTCAATCAAGCGCGGTGGAGGGCTTGATGGTTGCGATCGACGAGGGCACGGCGGCGGGTGTCTCCTTCGCCCTGACCGAGGAGCAGAAGGAGCTGCGCCGGCTCGCGCGCACCTTCGCCGAGCGGGAGATCCGGCCCCGCGAGGCGGAGCACGACGCCGAGATGCGGCACCCGGCCGAGCTGATCGCCCAGGCCCACGAGCTCGGCCTGATGAACCTCCACGTGCCGCCGGAGTACGGCGGTCTCGGCCTCTCCGCCTTCGACGGCCTGCTCGTGGGCGAGGAGCTCTACTGGGGCTGCTCGGGGATCGGCACGTCGATCACGGCGAACGGACTCGGCGCCGGTCCGCTGCTCCTGTTCGGCTCGCCGGAACAGAAGGCCCGCTGGCTGCCGCCGCTGATCGAGCGACCGATCCTCTGCTCGTTCGCGCTCTCCGAGCCGGGCGCAGGCTCCGACGTCGCGGCGCTGCGCTCGACCGCGGTGCGCGACGGCGGCGACTACGTCCTCAACGGCTCGAAGACGTTCATCACGAACGCGGGTCACGCCGAATGGGCGGTCGTGTTCGCGAAGACTGATCCAGCCGCCGGGCGACGCGGGATGTCGGCGTTCGTGGTCGAGATGGGCACGCCGGGCGTCACGATCGAGAAGCACCTCGAGAAGATGGGCCAGCGCGCCACGGACACCTCCGCGTTCGCGCTCCACGACGTCCGGGTGCCGGCCGAGAACCGGCTCGGCGAGGAGGGCGACGGCTTCAAGATCGCGATGGCGACGCTCGACTTCACGCGGCCGGGGACGGCGATCGGCGCGGTCGGGGTCGCGCAGGCGGCGTACGACCACGCGCGCGAGTACTCGAAGGAGCGCGTCACCTTCGACCTTCCGATCGCGCTGCACCAGGCGGTCGCCTTCATGGTCGCCGACATGGCGACCGAGATCCAGGCTTCGCGACTCCTCTGCTGGCAGGCCGCGTGGATGCTGGACAGGTCGCTGGAAGCGTCGTCGGCAAAGCCCACGACGCCCGGCGGGGACGGGCCCCGATGGGGCCCTGGGGGCCTCGGCCGCGAGGCCACGCTCTACTCCTCCTTCGCCAAGCGGTTCTCCGCCGACACCGCGATGAAGGTCGCGACCGACGCGGTGCAGGTGCTCGGCGGCTACGGCTACATCAAGGAGTACCCGGTCGAGAAGCTCATGCGCGACGCGAAGCTGTTCCAGATCTACGAGGGGACGTCGCAGATCCAGCGGCTCGTGATCGCGCGCGAGATCTTCACGCCGAAGGGGTAGCCGCGGCGCCTTCCGCCTCGCGGATCGCCTCTGAGAGCCACGCGGGGACGCGCGTCGGCCGCAACGTCACGGCGTCGACGCAGGCGTGCTCGGTGTGGCCGTCCGCGACGAGCTCCTCGCCGCGCGCGATCGTGTACTCGTAGCGGAAGCGGGCGCCGCGGAGGCCCACGCACCGCGTGTTGACGACGAGCTCGTCGTCGAAGCGCACCGGAAGCCGGTAGCGGCACAGCGATTCGAGGACGATCGCCTCGATCCCGTGGTCGCGAAGCGCCTGGTACCCGCCCGTGAAGGCGCGCAGGTACTCGACGCGCGCGACCTCGAACCAGACGAGGAACGCCGAATTGTGCGCGATCCCCTGGGCGTCGGTGTCCGCGAACCGCACGCGCACGGGCGTCGAGAAGGAGAAGCCCTCCACGGGGCGCGAGCCTATCCGAGGCTTGACATGCATAGCAAAACTGCTATATACACGTATAGCAGGAATGCTATGACCGGCTCCCAAGGAGGAGAGGAAATGGAATCCACGGTCGAGCAACGCCTCAACTTCCTCGAGGCCCGCGTGAAGACCCTCGAAGGCCTGTTGGACGTCCGCGCCGAACCCGCTCCGCGGCCGGTGCCGTTCGCGCCCCCGCGGACGGCAACGCCGAAGCCGCCGGCTCCGGCGGCATCCCCGGCGCCTGCGCCGGCGCGCGATCTCGAGGAGCTGCTGGGTGGACGCGTCCTCGGCTGGGTCGGTGGCATCGCCGTGGCGATCGCCGCCGTCTTCTTCGTCGTCATGGCGGTGCGGAACGGCTGGATCGGCGAGGCCGCGCGGATGGAGCTCGCCTTCGCCGGCTCCGCCGTGCTCGCCGGCCTCGGCGGTTGGCTCTACGAGCGCCGCGGACGGACACAGGCGGCGCTGGCAACGGTCGCCGCCGGCCTGGCCGCGCTGTATGCGAGCGACGCGGCGACGACGCTCCATTACCACCTCGTGTCGTCTTCGGTCGGCTTGGTGATCGCCGGGATCGTGGGCGCCCTCGCGCTGATGACGGCCGTGCGCTGGAGCTCGCAGGAGATCGCCGGCATCGGGATCGTCGGCTCGCTCCTCGCGCCCGTGTTCGTGGACGCGGGGCCGCACACGAGCTCCCTCGTCTTCATGACGATCGCGCTCGTCGCCGCGATCGGGGTCGTCGTCCGGCAACGCTGGACGTGGCTCGCGGCAATCGCGTACGTCGTCAGCGTTCCGCAGGCGGCGGCCTGGCTCTACAACGAGCACGACGGCCGGCTCGGACTGACGATCGCCGTCGCGTCGGCGTTCTGGCTGCTCTACGTCGTCGCCGCCGTCGGCCACGAGCTGCGGGAGCCGACGGACGAGCTGCGCCTTTCGTCGGCGTCGCTCCTCTTCACGAACGCGACGGTCGCCGCGGCCGGCGTCTGGTGGCTCATCGACGACGCCGGGCACCGGAGCGGCGCGAACGCCTGGCTCTTCGCGCTCGCGGGCGCGCATCTCGTGCTCGGAGCGCTCGTACACCGGTCGCGCGCGAGCCGTGAGATTGCGCTCTTGCTCTACGCAGTCGGAAGCGCGTTCCTGGGAATCGCCTTCGCCGTCGCCCTCAGCGGGCCTGCGCTCGTCGGCGCGTGGTCGGCCGAAGCGGTCGTGCTCGCCTGGGCCGGCCGGCGGTCCTCAACGCCCGGCCGCGGTCTCGCCGCAGGGCTCGTGTTCGCCGGACTCGCCTGCGCGCACGTGCTCGTGTTCGAAGCCCCGCCGACCTCGCTGGCGTGGGGCCTGGACTCGATCCCCGTGGCGATCGGTGCGGTCGCGCTCGTCCTGCTGGCGCTCGCCGGGATCTTGGTCAACTACGGTGAGGAGGTCGGCGAGCAGCTCGGCTGGGCCGCTGCCGGGCTCGCCGTCTACCTGGCGAGCGGGCTCGTGGTCGACCTCGCCGGTGCGCATCCGCACCACTCGACGCAGACGTCGCAGCTCGCGCTCTCGGGTTTCTGGGGAACGCTCGGGTTCGCGGCCCTAGTCGGCGGGCTGATCAAGGGCAAACGGGCGCTCCGCCTCGGGGGCCTCGGTGTCCTGATGCTCGCGGTGGGCAAGGTCTTCCTCGTGGATCTCGCGAACCTCGAGTCGATCTGGCGCGTGGCCTCGTTCCTCGCCGTCGGCCTGCTGCTCCTCGCCGGCGCGTTCGCCTACCAGAGGGTTCGCGTACCGTCGCTGCATGAGCGTCACGAGGCTGGCTGAGCTGATCGAAGGCCGGCGCCCCCGGGCCGCCCAGGGCGGCCCGGCCGCCGGCGTTTCCAGCCACTGCGTCGTGCTCACGGGCGCCGGCATCAGCACCGAGTCGGGGATCCCGGACTTCCGGTCGGCGGGCGGGATCTGGGAGAGATACGACCCGGCCGAGGTCGCGCACATCGACGCGTTCCGCCGCGATCCCGCGCGGGTGTGGGAGTTCTACGCACTCCGGCTCGACGCGCTCGCGGCGGCAGAGCCGAACGAGGGTCACCGCGCTCTCGCCGAGCTCGAGGAGCGCGGCTGGGTCCGAGCCGTCGTGACGCAGAACGTCGACGGCCTGCACCGGCGCGCCGGCTCCCGCGAGGTCGTCGAGGTGCACGGCTCCCTGCACGAGGCGGAGTGCATCCACTGCGGCGTCCGGGTGCCGATGGAGGACGCCGTGGCCTCGCTACCGCTCCCGCCGTGCCCCGAATGCGGAGAGGTGCTGAAACCCGGGGTGGTGATGTTCGGCGAGCTCCTCCCGGCGGCGGCGATCGAGCGGGCCCAGGCGCTTGCCGCGGACGCACGGCTCCTCCTCGTGGTCGGATCCTCCCTCGAGGTGAACCCTGTCGCGGCTCTGCCGGGCGAGACGCTCGCGTCGGGCGGCGCGCTCGCGATCGTCAACCGCGGCGCGACGCCGTGGGACTCCCGCGCAGAGCTCGTGATCGACGCCGGCGCGGGCGAGACTTTGCGCGGGCTCGAGAGCGCGCTCGGTATCGTCGAGGCCGAGCGACCGAGGAGGAGCGATGGCTGAACGGAAACAGGATCTGCTGGGCCGGCTCGCCGACCTGAGCGAGGAGGCCGTCCAGCGGCTCGCCGAGGCGCCCGGCGCCGACCGTGTCCTCCAGGCGCTCAAGGGGCTCGCCGACCGGGTCGACGACCTGCAGCGGCGGACGCGCGGCTTCGAGGAGCTCGAGGGCCGGCTGGCGAAGCTCGAGAAGCGGGTGGACTCGCTGGCGAAGCCGAAGGCGTCCGCGTCAGGGCCCCGTACGCGCACGCCGAGGAGCGGCTCGACGCCCAAGAAGCCCAAGCTGCCCTGAGCGTTCGAGGGTGACGGCACCCGCCGCGGCCGCCGTCGCGAGGAGCAGCCCGCCGGCGACGTCCGTCGGCGCGTGAAAGCCTGCGAGCTCGAGCAGCACGACCGCGGCTGCGAGCCAGATCGCAAGTGGGACGCGGAGCCGCGGCCACGCGGCGGCGAGGGCGACCGCCACGAGCGCGCAGCGGAGCGCGTGACCGCTCGGCCACGACATGTCCAGGCCGGTGAGGTGCACGCCGTGGCGGTAGAGCGCCGGTCGCGTCAGCGTGTGCCGGAACGCGAGCTCCACCGCCACCCCGAGCAACCACGCGGCCGTCCAGCCCAGCGCCGCGTCGCCTCTGCCGCGCGTCCAGAGCCGCCACGCGGCCACGGCGACGAGCAGGAACGACAGGACGACCTGGCCCGGCAGCGTGACGATCTGCGCGACGCCGAGGCCGACCGGGTGGAACGGCGCGTCGAGCAGCGGCACGACCGACTCGAGCGAAGTCGCTGGCGGGCCTGGAGGTCCGGCGAACGACATGGCGTGCTCGGCAGCCCATCGGTCAAGACCTGCCGTCGCACCGGAGCCGACGAGTGCGGCCAGCGCGGCGAACGCCGCGGCCGCGGCTGCCGCGAGGCTACGCAGCGGCAGGCACCCGCAGCCGCAGCGCCGACCGTACGATCTCGAAGCGCGCCGGCGTCGTGCCGACCGGCTCGCCGTCGACCTCTAAGGGCAGCGGCTCGCCCGCGCTGATCGAGACAGCCGACGACCGCAAGAGCTCGACCTTCGGATGCGAGAGATAACGGCCGCTGTAGAGCTTCGGGGCGGTCGTGACGAAGTCGGGCTTCGTGACGTCGCCGATCAGGACGACGTCGAAGGCGCCGTCGTCCTGCCGCGCCTCGGGTGCGAGCTTCATGCCGCCGCCGTGGAAGCGGCCGTTGGCGACGATCACGTCGTGCATCGGTCCTTCCCGCGTGACGCCTTCGTCCAGCTCGACCACGACGCGGGTGTTCTGCCAGGCGAGGAACTCCCGCGTCAGCGCATAGAAGAACGTCGCCCGCCCGCCGAAGCGCTTCGTCATCCCGTTCGCCCGCCGCGCCACGGCGCCGCTCATCCCGGCCGAGCCGACGTTGGCGAAGAGGCGGCTCGTGCCGCCCTCGAGCTCGACGCGCCCGAGGTCGATCGTCCGCGCGTCGTGGCCGAGCGCGACCTGCACCGCGTCGTCGAAGCGGCTCGGGAGGGCGTGGGTGCGGCCGAAGTCCTGTCCCGTGCCGCACGGCAGCACGGCGAGCTCGGCGTCCGTCTCCGCGATCCCGTTCACGACCTCGTTCACCGTGCCGTCGCCGCCGATCACGACCAGCAGCGAGTCCCTCGCCTCGCCAGCCGCCTGCGCGAGGTGCCCCGGGAACTCCGACAGCACCTCTTCGCCGCGCAGCCCGAGCTCGGCTGCCCGCCGCCGGAGCTCGGGCCAGCGCTTCCCGGTCGCGCCGTTGCCGGACGCCGGGTTGACGAGGAAGAGGACGCCTTCGCTAATCGCCGGCGGTGACGGTCATGAGCGCGACGCGCGTCATGCGATCGACGGCGGCGCGGAGCTCGTCGTCGGTGATGCGCGTGAAGACGCCCTCGACGACGATGTCCGACACGGTGAGGAGGCAGCCGCCCTGGACTCCGTGCACCCTGCCGATCCCGCCGATTGCGGCGACGGTGAAGAGCGCCGCGGCCTCCATCTCGACCGCGAGGACGCCCCGGCCCGACCAGCGCTCGTACTGCCCCTCGCTCGGGTTGTAGAAGACGTCGCTCGTGACGATCGGGCCGACGTGCATCGGCTGCCCAAGCTCCTTCGCCGCGTGGACGGCACCGTGGATCAGCTCCCAGGAGGCCGTCGGGCAGTGCGGCTCCTCGGCGACGAGGTGCCGCGCCGTCGCGTCGGCCGGAACCGCGCTCAGGGCGACGATCAGGTCGCCGAGCGCGTGGTGCGACTGCAGGCCGCCGCAGGTGCCGACGCGCATCAGCCGCTTGCAGCCGAGCTGGATCAGCTCCTCGAAGACGATCGTCGCGCCGGGACAGCCCATCCCCGTTCCCTGCACCGAGACGCGCTTCCCTTCCCAGGTTCCGGTGTAGCCGAGCAGCCCGCGCTCCTCGTTCACCTGGGTCACGTCCTCAAAGTACGTCTCGGCGATGTACTTCGCCCGCAGCGGGTCGCCGGGGAGGAGGACGGCATCCGCGTAGTCGCCCGGCTCGGCTCGGAGGTGGATCGGCACGGCGCGACTCTATCCCGGCCATGATTCCGGCCGTGGCCGAGACCGTGTCGCCGACGCTCGACCAGGTGCTCGCCTTCTGCGCCGAGGAGCCGGTGGAGCGCGTCTTCCTCGAGGACATCGCGCGGCGCGGGCTCGGGCGCTTCTCGGCCGTCGCGCGGGCGGACGGGTCGCTCGAGGCCCTCTGCCACGTCGGCGCCAACATCGTTCCGTCCGGCGACGGCTGCACGGCCTTCGCCGACGCTGCAGCCCGGAGCGGAGCGCGGATGGTGATCGGGGAGGAGGGCGCGGTCGGCGATCTGTGGGAGGCCGCGAGGTCGCGGATGCCTCGACCGCGCGACGATCGGCCCGGGCAGCCCGTCTACGCGCTGCGCGAGCCGCCCGAGCCCGGTGAGACGGACCTGCGGCCTGCGCGGCTCTTCGACCTCGATCTGCTCGTGCCCGCGTGTGCCGAGGCGCACCGGGAGGAGATCGGCGTCGATCCGCTCAAGCGCGACGCCGAGGGCTTCCGCTGGCGGACGCGGCAGCAGATCGAGGAGGGACGCTCGTGGATCTGGCTCGAGGACGGCGTGATCCGGTTCAAGGCGGAGGCGTCGGCGTGGACGCCGGCCGCCGTCCAGCTCCAGCAGGTCTGGGTCGATCCGCAGGCGCGCCGCCGCGGCTACGCGCGCCGCGCGCTCGCCGACCTGTGCCGGCTGCTGCTCGAGCACGTCCCGGCCGTCTGCCTCTTCGTGCGGCCCGAGAACGATCCGGCGCTGCGCCTCTACGACTCGATCGGGATGACCCGCGAGCTCACGTATCGCAGCCTCGTCTTCTGAGCGGCACAATCGACGGATGGAGGAGCTGCGCGACCGTGTCGAGCGCTTCGTCCGCCAGCACGAGCTGATCCCGGTCGGCGGGGAGGTCACGTGCCTCGTCTCGGGCGGCGCGGACTCGACCTGCCTCTGGCATCTCCTCGGCTCGCTCGGCTACCGCGTCTCGGCGCTGCACGTGAATCACAAGCTGCGCGGTGCGGATTCCGACGACGACGCGCGCTTCTGCGCCGACGCGCTCGGCGCGGAGGTCGTGGAGCGCGACGGCCGCGGTCTCTCCGAGGCCGAGCTCCGCGAGCAACGCCGAGAGGTGGCGAGTCGCCACGAGCTCCGGGCCACCGGCCACACCGCCTCCGACCAGGTGGAGACGATCCTCTACCGGCTCGTCTCCCGCGGCGCGGCGACCGGCATCGCTCCGCGCAGCGGCGACGGGGTCGTCCATCCGCTGCTGCCGGTCTGGCGCGAGGAGACGGAGGCGTACTGCCGCGACGCCGGTCTCGAGTTCCGGGTCGACGCCTCGAACGCGGAGACGAAGCGCGGCCTGATCCGCGCCGAGATCCTGCCCCTGCTGCGCCGCCTCCACCCGGCGGCGGACGAGAACCTGCTGCGTGCTCTCGACACGCGTGCCACGCTGTCGCCGGCGCTCGCGGAGCTGCTCGCGGCGCCGGTCGGCTCGAAGCGCGTCGACCTCGGCGGCGGCGTCCAGGCGGTGCGCGAGCAGGAGCGGCTCTGGCTCGAGCGCGGCCCCGTCGACCTCGCCGGCGAGATCCGCTGGGGCGAGTGGACTATCCGCTCCGAGCTCCAAGGGCTTAGAGTGCGCGGATGGAAGCCCGGCGACCGGCTGGCCGGTAGGAGGCGCAAGATCCAGGACGTGTTCGTCGACGCGAAGGTGCCGCGCTCGGAGCGGGAGGCGTGGCCGCTCGTCGTGCGCGGCGACGAGGTCGTGGCCGTCCCGGGGATCGTGGAGCACCCGGAGGTTTACGTGCGTAGGCTGGACGGAGCACGTGACCCGGAGCCGCCGGCTTGGCCGGCGGCGGAGGAGCAATAAATTGTCCGCGACTGAGCTCGAGCGCGCCGTGACCGAGGTCCTGATCGAGGAGGACGACCTCCAGCGCCGCATCGCGGAGCTCGGCGTCGAGATCTCGGCCGACTACGAGGGCCGCGACCTGCTGCTCGTCGGCGTCCTCAAGGGTGCCGTTTTCATCCTCGCCGACCTGATGCGCCACCTGACAGTGCCGTGCGAGGTCGACTTCATGGCCATCACGAGCTACGGCGCGTCGACCGACTCGTCGGGTGTCGTGCGCATCCTCAAGGATCTCGACATCAACATCGAGGGACGTCACGTGCTCGTCGTGGAGGACATCATCGACTCGGGGCTGACGCTCTCGTATCTGATGCGGAACCTGGAAGCGCGCGGCCCCGCCACTCTCGAGGTCTGCACGCTGCTGACGAAGCCCGACCGGCGCGAGATCGACGTCCCGGTGCGCTATACGGGCTTCGAGATCCCGAACCGGTTCGTGATCGGGTACGGCCTCGACTTCGCCGAGCGCTACCGGAATCTCCCGTACGTCGGCGTGCTCGACGAGTCGCTCGTGCTCGAAGGCGCGTAGCCGCGGGCCTCGCGGCGCCGTTACAGAGGCATGGCGCTGGTACCCTCAGCCGGGAGATCTCGTGAATCGCTTCTTCCGTAGCGCGCTCTTCCCGCTCGTCATCATCGCGGCCCTCGTCTGGCTGGCGTTGCAGACGCTGGGCGGCCACAGCCCGAAGCAGGTTCCGATGACGACCGCTCAGTTCATCACGGCGGCCGAACAGGGGCAGGTCGAGAACACGGCCGTCATCGATCCGAACAAGCAGTCGATCACCGCGCAGGTCCATACGCCGACCGTCAACGGCCAGGTGAGCGTCCACTACGCGACGCCGCAGTCCGAGTTCGCCATCGAGAAGGCGATGAAGTCGGGCGGGGTGGACTTCAACTCGAAGGGCGTCGGCTCGTCGCCGTGGTGGTCGATCCTCAGCAGCCTCCTGCCGTTCGTGCTCCTGTTCGGCTTCTGGATCTTCCTCATGAACCAGGTGCAGGGCGGCGGCTCGAAGGTGATGAGCTTCGGCAAGTCGCGCGCAAAGCGCATGACGCCCGACGCGCCGAAGATCGGCTTCAAGGACGTGGCCGGCGTGGACGAGGCCGTCGAGGAGCTCCAGGAGATCAAGGAGTTCCTCGAGAACCCGAAGAAGTTCCAGGCGCTCGGGGCGCGGATCCCGAAGGGCGTCCTGCTGTACGGGCCTCCCGGCACCGGTAAGACGTTGCTCGCGCGCGCGGTCGCGGGCGAGGCCGGCGTCCCGTTCTTCTCGATCTCCGGCTCCGACTTCGTCGAGATGTTCGTCGGCGTCGGCGCGTCGCGTGTGCGCGACCTGTTCGAGCAGGCGAAGCAGGCGTCGCCGTGCATCGTCTTCATGGACGAGATCGACGCCGTCGGCCGCCATCGCGGCGCCGGGCTCGGCGGCGGCCACGACGAGCGCGAGCAGACGCTGAACCAGCTGCTCGTCGAGATGGACGGCTTCGAGATGAAGGACAACATCATCCTCATCGCCGCGACGAACCGGCCCGACATCCTCGACCCGGCGCTCCTGCGCCCGGGCCGCTTCGACCGGCAGATCGTCGTCGACCGGCCCGACCGCGTCGGCCGCCGCAAGATCCTCGAGGTGCACACGAAGGGCAAGCCGCTGGCGCCCGAGATCGACCTCGACACGCTCGCCTCCGGCACGCCCGGCTTCACCGGCGCCGACCTCTCGAACCTCGTCAACGAGGCCGCGCT
>DATFCX010000001.1:0-19906 GCA_035252585.1 Gaiellaceae bacterium | reverse complement strand
AGCTCGCCGACCGGCGCGAAGATGATTGCCGCGTCGAGCTCCTCGGGGCCCGGCTGGTCGGACGGGCCCGCCCACTCGCAGCCGAGCTCCAGCGCGAAGGCCGCGGCCGCGTCGTCTCCGGGTCGCACGAAGCCGAAGACGCGGCGTCCCTCGTGCCGCGCCACCTGGACGACGATGTGAGCCGACGCGCCGAAGCCGTAGAGGCCGAGCCGTTCGGGATCGCCGGCGAGGCGCAGCGAGCGGTAGCCGATCAGCCCGGCGCACAGCAACGGCGCCGCCTGCAGGTCGTCGTATCCGTCAGGGATCGGGAGGCAGTAGCGCTCATCGGCGACGACCTGCTCCGCGTAGCCGCCGTCGAGGTCGTAGCCGGTGAAGCGGGCCGACTCGCACAGGTTCTCGCGGCCGGAGAGGCAGTAGCGGCACGTGCCGTCGGTCCAGCCGAGCCAGGGCACGCCGAGCCGGCGCCCGTCGTCCGTCCGCCCGACGATCTGGTGGCCGGGGACGAGCGGGAGCTTCGGCTTCGGCAGCTCGCCGTCGACGACGTGGAGGTCGGTGCGACAGACGCCGCACGCAGCCACGTGCAGCAGCACCTCGCCCGCCTGCGGCACCGGATCCGGGACCTCCTCGAGCCGGAGCGGCTCACCCGCCGCATGGAGCACCATCGCGCGCACGGGGCCATCGTCCCACGCGGCCATGTCCGGTACCAGATACCGGACGTGGCTCGGGGGGACGGTACGCTCGCGTCATGGAGAAGACCCTGCCGTACGGCTGGTACACGGATCCCGAGATCCTGCGGCGCGAGCAGGAGCGGATCTTCCGCCCCGCGTGGCAGTACGCCGGCCACACCGGGCAGCTCGCGAACCCCGGCTACTTCGCCACGGCCGTCGGCCGGACGCCCGTCGTCGTCACGCGCGACCGCGACGGCGTCCTGCGCGGCTTCGTCAACGTCTGCCGGCACCGCGGGTTCGCGCTCGCCGACGGCGAAGCCGGCCGCGAGACCCTTCAGTGCCCGTACCACGCGTGGACGTACGGGCTCGACGGCCGCCTGCGCAAGGCGCCGCGCAGCGAGGAGGAGCCCGACTTCCCGCAGCACGAGCTGGGCCTCGTGCCCGTCGCGGTCGACACCTGGGGCCCGTTCGTCTTCGCGAACGCCGGCCGAGACCCCGAGCCGCTCGCCGACGCGCTCGGCTCGCTGCCGGCGCAGGTCGCCGAGCTCGGGCTCGACGTCGACTCGCTCGTTCACCACTCCCGCTGGGAGACGGAGGTCGCAGCGAACTGGAAGATCGTCAGCGAGAACTTCCTAGAGTGCTACCACTGCCAGGTCGCGCATCCCGCCTTCAGCGAGCTGATCGACGTCTCGCCCGAGGCGTACCTGCTCTCGACCGACGGGCGCCTCTCGACCCAGCACGGCCCGCCGCGCACGGTCGCGCCGGCCGACGAGCTGCCGCGCTCGCAGTTCCACTTCCTCTGGCCGAACCTCGGGATCAACATCCTCCCCGGCCGGCCGAACCTCTCGATCGGCCCGTTCGTGCCGCTGACGACCGAGCGGACCTACCGCTTCCTCGACTACTTCTTCGGCCCGGACGTCGAGCAGGCGTGGATCGACGAGCTCATCGCCTTCGACAACCAGGTCGGCCAGGAGGACGTCGCGCTCGTCGAGGGCGTGCAGCGAGGCGTCGCGTCGGGCGCGCTCGAGCACGGCGTGCTCATGAGCCGCAGCGAGCAGCTGATCGGCCACTTCCAGGCGCTCACCGCGGCTGCGCTGGGCGCTTGAACCCGTCTCATCGGAGCACGGTAGAGTCACGCTCTCGCCGGTTCGACATAGGAGGGCATCCGTGAATCGTTTTCTCCCGCTGCTCGGGGTCGCAGCGCTCGTTGCAACGCTGGCCGCGTGCGGCGGCGGCGGCAGCAAGTCTCCGACGACGACCACGTCGTCCAAGCAAAGCGTGCCGACGCTGCACCCCGGCAAGCTCGTCGTCGGATTCGACCTTCCGGCGGCCGCGTTCTGGAACGGCCGGGCCTCCGGCAACACGATCAAGAACCCGTCGGGCTTCGAGTACGGGCTCGCCCTCGATGTCGCGAAGCAGCTCGGCATCAGCGCGAGCAACGTCACCTTCCTGCGGGCGCCGTTCGCCACCATCCTGCTCGCCGGGAAGAAGCCGTACGACTTTGCGATGGAGGAGACGACGATCACCGCCCAGCGCGCGAAGGTGGTCGGCTTCTCGGCGCCGTACTTCGACGCGAACCAGGGAGTGCTGATCGCCAAGGGCGTCAAGAAGCCGACGAGCATCGCCGACCTCAAGAGCCTGCAGACCTGTGCCCAGGCAGCCACCACGGGCCTCGACTGGATCCAGCACAAGCTGCGTCCGGCGAAGCAGCCGCGCGTCTACTCGGCCTCGTCGAGCGCAGCCTTCGACGCTGTTCACTCCGGCGCGTGTCAGGCGCTGATCCTCGACGTCCCGATCATCGAGGCGCAGAATCAGAAGCAGCCGGGCGCGTACGGCGGCGTCGTCGGGCAGATCGACACGCACGAGGGCTACGGCGCGGTGTTCGCGAAGAACAGCCCGCTGATCCCGGACGTGAGCAAGGCGATCAGGACGCTGCAGGCGAACGGCACGATCAGCAAGCTGACCAAGCGCTGGTTCGGCTTCGATCCGGCGAAGGTGCCGGTCCTGAAGTAGGTGCGGACCTGACGTAGCGCGCAGCGCGGAGGAGGTCGGAGTGGGCCAGTTCGTACATACGTTCTTCAGCCCGCTCGACTTCCTCCGCGCCACGCCTCAGATCTGGAACGGATTCCAGGTCAACCTCGAGATCATGGTCGTCGCCGAGGCCCTCGTCCTCGTGCTCGCCCTGCTGCTCGCGATCGTCCGTGGACTGCCCGGGCGGGCCGCAGCCCCGCTCCGCGCGGCCGCGATCCTGTACACGGACATCTTCCGGGGCACGCCGCTCGTGCTCGTCCTCTACATCGTGCTCGGCTTCGCGACGCTCAACTACGTCGGGCTCTCCGCAGAGACGCTCTTCACGAACGCGGTGATCGCGCTCACGCTCGTCTACACCGCGTATGTCACCGAGGTGTACCGGGCCGGGATCGAGTCGGTCCACCCGAGTCAGCGGATGGCGGCGCGCTCGCTCGGATTGAGCTACTGGCAGTCGCTGCGCTACGTGGTGCTGCCGCAGGCGATTCGGCGCGTCGTCCCGCCGCTGCTCAACGACTTCATCGGCCTCCAGAAGGACACAGCCCTCATCAGCATCATCGGCGTGACCGAAGCGGTCACGCAGGCCAACATCTACTCGAGCAACTACTTCAACTACGCGGGCCACACCGTCGCCGCGGTGTTCTTCATCTTCCTCACGATCCCGCTCGCCCGCTTCACCGATCACATCATCCGGCAGCGGGAGCGACGAGAGCGGGCGCAGGCCTTTTGAGCACCAACGGCCACTTCCTCTCTCTCCAGGGCGTCACGAAGCGCTTCGGCGACCTCGAAGTCCTGCACGAAATCGACCTCGACGTCGCCGAGCACAACGTCGTCTGCCTGATCGGGGCCTCCGGGTCCGGCAAGTCGACCCTCCTCCGCTGCATCAACCTGCTGGAGCAGGTGGACGAGGGCACGATCGTCGTCGACGGGCAGACGATCACCGGCGCCAAGATCGACGTCAACGCGCTGCGTCAGAAGATCGGGATCGTCTTCCAGGCCTACAACCTGTTCCCGCACATGACCGTGGTGCAGAACGTGACGCTCGCCCCGCGCAAGGCGCTCGGGATCTCGCGTGCCGACGCGGAGGCTCACGCGCGCGCGCTGCTGCGGCAGATCGGCCTGGAGGACAAGGCCGACGAGTTCCCCGACCGCCTCTCGGGCGGCCAGCAGCAGCGCGTCGCGATCGTCCGCGCGCTGGCGACCGGCCCGAAGCTGATGCTGCTGGACGAGATCACGTCGGCGCTCGATCCGCAGCTGATCGGCGAAGTGCTCGAGCTCGTTCGCGAGCTCGCAGACTCCGGGATGACGATGGTCATCGCCACCCATGAGATGAGCTTCGCCCGCGAGGTGGCGAACAAGGTCTGCTTCCTCGACGACGGCGTCATCCGCGAGGAGGGAACACCCGAGGAGATCTTCTCCGCGCCGCGTGAGGAGCGGACGCGACAGTTCCTCGCCCGGGTGCTGGAGGGAGGCAGGCTGTGAGCCGCTTTCACGGCGCGTCGAAAGCTCCGCTCGCGGTGGCGGGGATCCTCGCGCTGCCGCTCTTCTTCGTCGCCCTGATGGCGTTTTCGCTCAAGCTCGACAAGGCGTCCCACCACACGACGAAGAAGGGGACGCTCGCGCTCGGCGACCCGACCAAGGGAACCGTGGGGACGATCTACCTGGTCGCGCTCGCCGTCGTGGGAGCCCTCGTCCTCGTGGGCGCGCTCGCGATGTTGCTCCGCTCGCGCCTCGCGGCCCTCGTTCCCGCCGGCGCGGGCATCCTCGGCTCGATCCTGCTTCTGCTCCCGCTCGGGACGTGGGCGGCGGAGCACACGCAGCGGTACCCCCTCGGAATCGACAACATCCCGCAGCGCAGCCCGCAGGATCAGTTCCTGCGCGGGGAGTGGGAGGCGACGGCCCGGACGACCGCTCATCAGCTGGGGCTCGTGACGATCGGGCTCGCGATCGCGGCGATCGTGTTGACGGTCTTGCTCGAGGTCCGGCGGCGCCGCGGCATCGCGGGGCCCTCCGTTCCAGCGCCTCCCGCCATCTCCGGTGTGGCGGAGGCCAGCCCAGTCGTGGAGCTCGAGCTCGCCGACTCGGACCTCGCGCGCGGACAGAGACCCGGGCGGTGGCGCTGGCGATGAGGATCCTCGTCAGGGCTCCCGCGGAGGAGGACGTCGGTTCGTGGCAGCGGCTCGGCTGGCGCGCGGCGCCCGACTTCGCGTCGCTGGCGCGTGAGCACGAGGCCTTCCGCGCGACCCTCGCCGCGGCGGGCGCGGAGGTGGTCGTGGCCCGCGGGGAACCAGGGAATCTGGACTCGATCTACGTGTACGACCCGGCGCTGATCACCCCCGACGGGCGCGCGATCCTCCTGCGGCCCGGCAAGGAGCAGCGGCGGGGCGAGCCGGCAGCGCTGGAGCGTGACCTCGCGGCGGCTGGCGCCGCGATCGCGGGACGCCTCGAGGAAGGCGAGCTCGCGGAGGGCGGCGACACGGTCTGGCTCGACGACTCGACGCTGCTCGTCGGCCGGGGCTACCGCACGAACGAGGCGGGAATCGCGGCCCTGCGACGGCTGCTTCCCGGCGTCGACGTGCGCGCCTTCCACCTCCCGCACTACCACGGGCGCGGCGAGGTGCTCCACCTGCGCTCGCTCCTCAATCCGATCTCGCGGCAGCTCGCGGTCGTCTACCTGCCCTTGCTGCCGGCGCCGCTCGTCGAGCTGCTCGAGGAGCGTGGGATCTCTCTCGTCGAGGTGCCGGACGAGGAGTTCGAGACCATGGGGCCGAACGTGCTCGGACTCGCCGGCGGTAGCCGCGCGCTCGTGCTCGCCGGCAACGACGAGACCTGCCGACGGCTGGAGGCCGCCGGGGTCGAGGTGCTCCTCTACGAGGGCGACGAGATCTCGCGCAAGGGCGACGGCGGCCCGACCTGCCTCACCCTGCAGCTGGCCTTGTAAGGAAATCGTAACCAGGTTACGGATTTCGCTAACCTGGTTACGGAATGTCCCAGGCGACGAAGCAGCAGCTCGATGCGATGGCGGTGGCCGACCGGCTCCGCCCCACGCTGCTCCGCCTGGGCAGCGAGCTTCGGCGGGAAAAGATCGCCGGCGTCTCGCCGCAGCAGGTCGGCCTGCTCGTCGCGATCAAGTACGCACCGGGCGTCACGGTCGGAGAGCTCGCCACCGAGGAGCGGGTCTCGACCGCCGCGATGTCGAAGCGCGTGTCGCGGCTCGAGCGCGACGGTCTCGTCGCCCGCACGAAGAGCGAGGCCGACCGGCGCTGCACCGGTTTGACACTGACGGAGGACGGCCAGCGAACGCTCCGCCGCGTCCGGTCCCGCCGCACGGCCTGGCTCGCGAGCCGGCTCGGCGCCCTCACGCCGGCCGAGCTCGCCGCGGTGGGAGCAGCGGCGGAGCCCCTCGCTCGACTCGTCGCCCGTGAGGAGCCCAGCGCGTGACGAGAGCCGCCAAGCGCACCTTCCACAGCCTCAAGTACCGCAACTACCGCCTCTTCTTCGTCGGCCAGGTCATCTCGCAGACCGGCTCGTGGATGCAGCGGATCGCGCTCGCCTGGTTCATCCTCCAGCTGACCCACTCGCCGTTCGACGTCGGCCTGATGGCGTTCGCGCAGTTCACGCCGTACATGGTGTTCGGGCTGTTCGCGGGCGTGCTCGCCGACCGGCTCGACGCGCGCCGCACCGTGATCGCGACGCAGACGGCGCAGCTCGTCTCGGCGTCGGCGCTCGCCTGGATCGCGCTCGGCGGCTTCGCGCAGCCGTGGATGCTCTACGTGATCGCGTTCGTCAACGGGACCGTGCTCGTGCTCGACGTGCCGTCGCGCCAGCAGCTCACGTACCGCATGGTCGGCCGCGAGGATCTGCCGAATGCGATCGCGCTCAACTCGACGCTGTTCAACGCGTCGCGGATCTTCGGCCCGGCGGTCGCGGGCCTGCTGCTCACGGCGGGCGTCGGCGTCTCGTTCCTCGTCAACGCGATCAGCTTCCTCGCCGTGCTCGTCGGACTCCTCGCGATGCGCGTCTCGGAGTTCTTCCCGCTCGAGGAGTTCGAGCGGCCGAAGATCCTCGCCGGCACGCGCGAGGGGCTCGGGTGGATCCGGCGGCAGCCGCGGATGCTCGCGCTGCTCGCGCTCGTCTTCGTGATCAGCACCTTCTGCTTCAACTTCAACGTCACGCTGCCGGTGCTCGCGAAGGTCACGCTGAACGAGCGCGGCCTCGTGTACGGCCTGCTCTTCGCCTCCTTCGGCGCCGGCGCGCTCGTCGGCGCGCTCGCGGCGGCGGCGCTCGGACGCGCGTCGACGAAGGTGCTCCTCGTCGGCGGAGCGCTGTTCGCAGCCGCCGAGCTCCTGCTCGCGCCGCTCAACTCGGCGCTGCTCGCCGGAGTGCTGCTCTTCGTCGCCGGCGCGGGCTTCACGGCGTGGTCGGCGAACTCGAACGCGAGCATGCAACTCGCCGCGCCCGACCGTCTGCGCGGCCGCGTGATCGGGCTCTACTTCTACGCCTTCAACGGCACGGGAGCGATCGCCGGCCTGATGACGGGCTGGCTCTGCGACGTGGGCGGCACGGAGCTCGCTTTCGCGGTCTCGGGGATCATCGGCCTCGTCGCGGTGGGGGGAACGGCGCTCGCCCTCGGCTGGTCGCCTTCGCGGGCGGTCGCGCGTCGCCGCTCCGAACAGCCGCAGCACGCTTGATCCGAACGGCCGGAGTGGACGAAGATACGCCGTCCACTGCCGAACAGGAGGAGATCAGGTGTCGGTCATCATGACGTTGCGCTTCTCGGGGGATCCGGACAAGCTCGAGCGGCTCGCAGGGGAGAACCAGGACATGATCCGCGGCATCTCGCAGCGGGCGAAGGACCACGGGCTCATCGCGCATCGGTTCTACGGCAGCGAGGGCCAGATCATGGTGGTCGACGAGTGGCCCGACCCGGAGAGCTTCCACCGCTTCTTCGAGGCCGAGCAGGAGACGATCGGCCCGATGATGGAGCAGGTCGCGACGAGCGAGCCGGAGATCACATTCTGGCGCAAGCTCGAAACCGGGGACGACATCGGCTGGGAGTAACCATCTAACAGCGGGTGCGGGGCCGCGTCCGTTCAACTGCTCAGGCGGGCAATGTTGTCAATTGTCCAGAGAAGCGCGATAGTGCCGACAGGTGGATGCGGCCAGCGACCTACGTGTTCTAGACCACTATCTGCGCTACGTGTTGCGCGGCGAGACTGGTCCTCTCCGCGAGAGGCTCCAGCGCGGCCTCGTCGAGCGCGGCCTCAAGACTGGGCGACAGGACCACGTTATGACGTCTGCCGGGATCCGGACCAACATCTGTCGTGCTTGTGATCTCCGGGACTACCCCGAAGAGCTCGTACTACAAGGGCTCACTGGCTGCCTCGAGCGAGGAGACGTTGAAGACGCGGGGGTCTCTGAGCGTGGCGAGTCGCTATTCAGACTCAGCGAAGCTCGGTTCAACACCCTCGATTCCGCCTTTGCAGAAGCTAACGAAACTCGAGGGCGCTTTCACACGTCACTTCTCGACTCAATCCGGGGACGCGTCGGCGAGCTGGACGCAACCGACGCCGACAGGATCATCGAGGCATTCGATGTTTTTCTGGGCACTGTGCTTGGCAGCGCCGGGGAGCGCTGCGCCCGCAATCTGGTTCACGAGCATGGCGTCGACCCCGTGGAGTACCAGTCCGCACGGCGGGAGCTGGAAGCGGCGCTATCGATGCTGCCGGAGGGCTTGCACCAGTCGGCAAGCGAAGTGTTCTCTGAAACGCTTCACTCTCCCACAGCTGAGCAAGAGGCATACCTATACACCGGCGGCCAGGTTTATTACATGACCGCCATTCTGAACTTCGATCCTGAGCTGCGGGCTCTAGAGCGGATTCGGTTCGAAGACACAACTGTGCTTCTCGACACGAACGTCCTCGTTGCAGCAGTCCTGGATGACCTCCCCGACCACTCTGCCGTGGATCGCATGTTGGGCTTTTCCTATCAACTTGGCCTCAGGTTGAGATACACGGCGCGCACAGAGAGCGAATTCACGGCGCTTCTCGATGCCGCCGACGCGGAATATCGCGCGGCGCCGCCGTATAGTCCTGCCACCGCCGCTCGATTCGCGCCGTTCCTCGACAACCCGTTCATCGAGGCGTGGCTGTCGGCATATCAGGCGCACGGGCTTTCCTGGGGCCAGTTTCGGGTGCGGATCAGTACCTGGCGTGCAATCCTCGCCAGCCGACACGAGATCACTCTCTTCGACGCTTTCCCGCGGATTGAAGATGGCCAGCGATATTCCGGTGTGAAGGCTTTCCTGACGGACAGGCACCGGCGCGCGAATGCAGCTGATCACGACGCTCAGGTCTTGGTCGGTCTCGAGGCGCTCATTCACGCCGATCAATCGCCTGGTCATCCATTCGGAAGCAAATACTGGTTTGTGACTCAGGACCGCACGGTGGCCAGCTGCGCGCAAGCGCACCTCGAACCCGTTTCGGGCTCGATCTGCATGACCGGTGACGAGTGGGTTCAGTACATCGCACCATTCTTGGGGCCGGACGTCGCAGACGCGAACATCGCTGACGTCTTTTCGAGACTGCTCGGCAGCAGGTTCTTCACCTCGCTAGGCGCCAACCTGACGCTACGAGACCTTCAGCCGTTCACGCTGCCCGAGGTAGGAGAGTTAGTCGCAGACATTCCGGACGAGGAACTCGGTCGGGCAGTTGCTGCGGCCCGCCGGGCCTCGATCGTGATGCCAGACGCCGCTACGCCGTCACTCGAGCTCGAGCGGTTCGCCGAAGCCGTCTCCGACGAACTCGCCAAACGAAGAGAGGAAGATGATGCCCTCGCTCGCGCTGAGGTTAGTGTGGAAAGTCTGTCCCGACAGCTTCACGAAGAAGCCAGCATCTCGAGCGAAAGGGACCTTGAGCTGAGCGAGATGCGACGAGAGTTAGTCCGCGCACGACGAGACCAGCGAACCAGCCTCGCATTTCTGGGACGGAAGGCCGTTCGAGCGATTCGAGACGAACTTCGACTCACTGCGCGCCGACCACGCCGGATTTTCATCATCGCAGGCACCCTCGCGGTGGGAATCCTAGGCTGGGCGCAGGGCTGGCTCGGAGACTATTGGAAGGTGATTCTCGTCCTAGCGGTCATCGCACAGTTCCTTGGGCTGGACCGACGGGTGGCACGCACCAACGTGCGACGACTCCGATCACGCCGTGACGGTGACTAGCTGACGACCCAGGTCTCGCCGGAGTGCAGTAGCTCCGCGAGATCGCCCTTGCCCTTCTTCTCCTCGGCGGCCTGGAGTTGCTCGGCCATCAGGTCGTCGTAGACGCCGCGGTCGACGTTGCGGAAGATCCCGACCGGCGTGCCTCCGTGCGTCGCCTGCGTGACGCGCGACAGGGCGAAGGCCAAAGATGGCTCGGCGTGGGTGGAGTCGTGCACCAAAACTCCGTCCTCGTCCGCGCCGCAGACCTCGATCGTCCCGTCCGGCCGCTGGCGCAGCGCTTTCTCCCCGTCCTTGCCCCACGTGATCGGCTCGCCGTGCCGCAGGGAGATCCGGTTCACGCCCTCCTTGTCGTCGCGCACATAGTCGAACGCATCGTCGTTGAAGATCGGGCAGTTCTGGAAGATCTCCACGAACGCGCTGCCGCGGTGCTCGGCCGCGGCCCGCAGCACGTCGGTCATCCCCTTCTTGTCGGTGTCGATCGCCCGGGCGACGAACGTCGCCTCGGCGCCGATCGCGAGCGAGATCGGGTTGAAGGGGAAGTCGAGCGAGCCCATCGGCGTCGACTTCGTCACCTTCCCCAGCTCGCTCGTCGGCGAGTACTGGCCCTTCGTCAACCCGTAGATCCGATTGTTGAAGAGGAGGATCTTGAAGTCGACGTTGCGCCGGAGCGCGTGGATCAGGTGGTTGCCGCCGATCGAGAGCGCGTCGCCGTCGCCGGTCACGACCCAGACCGAGAGGTCGGGCCGCGTCGTCGCGAGGCCGGTCGCGATCGCCGGCGCGCGGCCGTGGATCGAATGCATCCCGTACGTGTTCATGTAGTACGGGAAGCGCGCCGCGCAGCCGATCCCGCTGATGAAAACGGTGTTCTCGCGCTGGATCCCGAGCTCCGGCATGAACGACTGGAGCGCGGCCAGGATCGCGTAGTCGCCGCAGCCCGGGCACCAGCGCACCTCCTGGTCGGTGCGGAAGTCCTTCGCGGTCAGCGCGCCGTTGCCGTTCTTCCCGTTGCCCTCGCTCAATGCGGCTTCTCGTCCTGCTGGGAGGAAACGAAGTTCGGCGACGAGTACTCGGTCCCGCCGCGCTCGGTGATGTCGGTCGGCTGCCGGGGCCCCACGTGCGGCGGGCGGATGGCGAGGTCGATCTTCTTCAGCAGCTCACGGATCTTCATGTCGGCTCCTCCATCAGTGGTGGCGCGGCCTGTCGTCCTGCTGGGACGGCACGTAACCCGGAGGCATGTTCGCCCCCTCCGGCGCGCTGGGCCCTCCTCCGGAGACGAGCGTCGTCGATCCAGCGGCCCCGAGCCCATCGACGTTGTCCGCCGACCGCTCGCCGTCGGGCTGCACCGAACGCAGCCGAAGCTTGTGCAGCAACTCGCGGAGCTTCATCGCAGCACCTCCATGTCGTGGCTCATGCGTCCACCAGCGCCTCGGCGGCCTCCGCCACCTCCTGCGCGCGCAGCGGGAAGCCGCGGACGCGGTTGTAGCCGATCGCGTCGACCAGGAACTGCGACCGGACGAGCTGCAGGAGCTGGCCGAGGTTCATCTCCGGGATCAGCACCTTGTCGTAGCTGCGCAGGACGTCGCCCGTGTTGCGCGGGAACGGATTGAGGTATCGGAGGTGCGCGTGCGCGATCTGTCTGCCGCCCGCGCGAACGCGCCGCGCGGCCGCTGCGACCGGACCGTACGTCCCACCCCAGCTCAGGATCAGCACCTTCGCGTCGCCGTCGGGGTCGTCGACCTCGAGCTCCGGGATGTCGCCCGCGATCCCGGCGACCTTCTGCGCGCGCAGCCGCGTCATCAGGTCGTGGTTCTCGGGGTCGTAGGAGATGTTCCCGGTGCGATCCGCCTTCTCGAGGCCGCCGATCCGGTGCTCGAGCCCCGGCGTCCCCGGCAGCGCCCACGGCCGCGCGAGTGTCTGCTCGTCGCGCAGGTACGGGAGGAACTCCTCGCCCGCGTTCGGCTCGGTGGCGAAGGTGGGCGTCAGGTCGGGCAGCGTGTCGAGGTCGGGCAGGAGCCACGGCTCGGAGCCGTTCGCGAGGTACGCGTCCGAGAGGAGATAGACGGGCGTGCGGTACTTGAGCGCGATCCGCGCCGCCTCGATCGCCGCGTGGAAGCAGTCGCTCGGCGAGCCCGCCGCGATCACGGGCACGGGCGACTCGCTGTTCCGTCCGTACATGACCATCAGCAGGTCGCCCTGCTCCGGCTTGGTCGGCATCCCGGTCGACGGGCCGGCGCGCTGGATGTCGCAGATCAGGAGCGGCAGCTCGAGCATGATCGCGAGCCCGACCGTCTCGGCCTTGAGGACGACGCCCGGCCCGGCGGAGGTCGTGACGCCGAGCGCGCCGCCGAACGCAGCGCCGACCGCCGCGCCCGCGGCCGCGATCTCGTCCTCCGCCTGGAACGTGCGGACGCCGAAATGCTTGTAGCCCGCGAGCTCCTCGAGGACCGAGCTCGCCGGCGTGATCGGGTAGGCGCCGAGGAAGAGCGGCAGCCCCGAGAGCCGCGACGCGGCGACGAGCCCGAGCGACAGGGCCTGGTTGCCGGTGATGTTGCGGTACGTCCCCGGAGCGAGCTGTGCCGGCTTCACCTCGTACGTCACCGCGAAGGACTCCGTCGTCTCGCCGAACGCGTAGCCGGCGCGGAGCGCCTTGATGTTCGCCGCCGCGCTCTCCGGCCGCTTCGCGCCGAACTTGTCCTCGAGGAACGAGATCGTCGGCTTGATCGTCCGTCCGTACAGCCACGACATGAGCCCGAGCGCGAACATGTTCTTCGAGCGCTCGGCCTCGCGCGGCGTGACTCCCTCGATCTCCTTCAGCGCGCCGACGGTCAGCGACGTCAGCGGCACGGCATGCACCTGGTACTCGTCGAGCGAGCCGTCCTCGAGCGGGTTCTGCGCGTAGCCGGCCTTCTTGAGGTTCCGCTCGGTGAAGGCGTCGGCGTCGACGATCAGCGTCCCGCCGCGCGGTAGGTCGGCGATGTTCGTCTTCAGCGCGGCCGGGTTCATCGCGACGAGGACGTTCGGCGCGTCGCCCGGCGTGAGGATGTCGTGGTCCGCGAAGTGGAGCTGGAAGCCGGAGACGCCGGGCAGCGAGCCGGCGGGCGCGCGGATCTCGGCCGGGAAGTCGGGTAGCGTCGAGATGTCGTTGCCGAACAGCGCCGCCTCGTTCGTGAACTGCGAGCCCGTGAGCTGCATGCCGTCGCCGGAGTCGCCGGCGAACCGGACGATGACCTGGGAGAGCTGCTCGACGGGCTTGCTGCTCATGTCCTACGGCAGGTATAGCGCACGCTTCGGCCCCTGGGGCGGGAGGCGTACACTCGCCGCTTGGAGCCGGTCGTCTCCGTCCACGGGCTGCGCAAGCGCTACGGCCAGGTCGACGCGGTCGCCGGCATCGACCTCGAGGTGCAGCGCGGCGAGATCTTCGCGTTCCTCGGCCCGAACGGCGCAGGCAAGACGACGACGGTGGAGATCCTCGAGGGCTTCCGCACGCGGACGTCGGGGGAGGTGAGCGTGCTCGGAATCGATCCCGCGCACGGCGACGCCGCCTGGCGCAACCGCGTCGGCGCCGTCCTGCAGGAGTCGAACGCGGAGCCGGGACTCACCGTGCGCGAGAGCCTCCAGCTCTACTCGGGCTACTACCTCGAGCCGCGCGACATCGACGCGACGATCGCGCTCGTGGGGCTCGAGGAGAAGGCCGAGACGATGGCTCCGCAGCTCTCGGGCGGGCAGCGCCGCCGGCTCGACGTCGCGCTTGCTCTGATCGGCGACCCGGAGCTCATCTTCCTCGACGAGCCGACGACCGGCTTCGACCCGTCCGCGCGCCGCACCGCGTGGCACGTGATCGACGGGCTGCGCGAGCTCGGCAAGACCGTCTTCCTCACGACGCACTACATGGACGAGGCCGAGCAGCTCGCCGACCGGATCGCGGTCATCGCCGGCGGACAGATCGTCGCCGAGGGCACGCCGGGCACGCTCGGCGGCCGCAACCGGATGGCCGCGACGATCCGCTTCACGCTGCCGGAGGGAACCGCGGCGGACGACCTGCCGGCCGAGCTGCGAGCCCTCCTCGCCGGCGAGGACGGACGCGTGACGCTGACGAGCCAGTCGCCGCTCGCGCACGTCGGTGCGCTCGCCGAGTGGGCGCGCGGGCGCGGGATCGACCTGCCCGACCTCGACGTACGCCGTCCGACGCTCGAGGACGTCTACCTCGAGCTGACGAGGAGCGAGGCGTGATCCTCCTCATCCGCTGGCTGCTGCGCAGGCGACGCGAGCGCCGCGCAGGCGAGCCCGCGGGAGCGGGACCGACAGCGGCGTCCCGCGGGCGGCTCGCGCTCGTCCTCCACCAGGCGTTCTACGACCTCCGCGGCTTCCTCCGCAACCGGCAGGGCCGCTTCTTCACCCTCGTCCTGCCGCTGCTCTTCCTCGTCATCTTCGTCGCCGTCTTCGGGAACAACAAGGTCGGGCCGGGGAACCTGCCCGCCCGGATCTACTACGTGCCCGGCATCTCGGCGCTGGCCGTGATCGCCGCCTCGTTCGTGAACCTCGTGATCTCGATCACCGTGCTCCGGGAGGAAGGGATCCTGAAACGGCGCCGTGCGACACCGGTGCCGGCGTGGGTGCTGATCGCCGGCCGGACGCTGATGTCGATCGCCGTCTCGCTGGTCTCGATGGTCGTGCTCATGCTCGTGGGACGCTTCGCGTACGGAGTGCGGCTCCCGACCCGCACGATCCCCGGGGTAGCGATGACTGCGATCCTCGGCTCGATCTCGTTCTGCGCCCTCGCGTACGCGTTCTCGACGGCGATCGAGAACGAGGACGCCGCCCAGCCGATGGTGCAGGCCGTGATGCTGCCGCTCTACTTCATCTCCGGCGTCTTCATCCCGGCCGTGACCCTGCCGAACTGGCTGCGCCACGTGGCGCAGGTGTTCCCGGTGCAACACCTCTCCCACGGGCTGCACCACGCGTTCGCCCCCGCGACGACCGGGATCGGGATCGTCTGGAGCGACCTCGGCGTGCTCGCGCTGTGGGGGGCGATCGGGCTCGCCGTCGCGCTCTTCCGCTTCAGCTGGTTGCCGAAAGCGGCGACCGGCTAGAAGCTGTCGCATGGACGAGCCGTTCGTCCCACCCGGGTTCGTCGTCCCGCTCGCTCTCGCAACGGAGCGATTCCGGCTCGAGCCCCTCGGGCCGCAACACAACGAGTCCGACTACGACGCCTGGTCGTCGTCGGTGGAGCACATTCACGCGACACCCGGCTGGGAGAAGAGCTCCTGGCCCGACGACCGCAGCCTGGCGGACAACCTCCGCGACCTGCAACGGCACGCCGCCGACTTCGAGCAGAGGACGGGCTTCACGTACACCGTCCTCGATCCCGCGGCCGGCGACGTGATCGGCTGCGTCTACATCTATCCCGACAAGAGCGAGGAGCACGATGCGCGCGTGTCCTCGTGGGTGCGGGCGAGCCGCGGCGAGCTCGACGTTGAGCTGTGGCGGGCGGTGAGCGAGTGGCTCGCGGCCGAGTGGCCCTTCGAGCGGGTGGCCTACGCCCCGCGCGCCCCAGACCCGGGCTAGGCCGCCGCCAGCACGAGCCGATTCCCGGAGGGGTCGCGCACCTCGGTGCCGCCGATCCGCTCCGCCACTCGGCCGACCTCCGCCTCGTCGGGGAGGACGACGGTGAACCGGAGGAGCCGCGCCGTTCCCTCGGGCGCAGGCTCGGCGCCGCGCGTCTCCCAGGTGTTGCCGCCGATGTGGTGGTGGTAGCCGCCGGCGCTGAGGAAGGCGGCCATGTCCCCGAGCTGCGCGGTCAGGCCCATCCCCAGCGTGTCGCGGTAGAAGCGGATCGTCTCGTCGACGTCGCGGACGCGGAGGTGGACGTGGCCGACGATCGTCCCTTCCGGCAGGCCGTCGAAGGCGTCGTCGCCGGCCTCGGCAAGCAGCGACGCGGCGTCGAGCGGGATCGTCGTCATCCGCTCCCAGACCTGGCCCTCCCACTGCTCGCGCGGGCGGTCGGCGTAGACCTCGATCCCGTGCCGGTCGGGGTCGCGGAGGTAGATCGCCTCGCTGACGTCGTGGTCGGAGAGTCCCTCGAGCGGGATCTGCTCGCGCGCGGCGTGCGCGAGGAAGCGGCCCAGGCTCGGGCGATCCGGCACGAGCAGCGCGACATGGAAGAGGCCGGTGAACCCGTCGGCCGGCCGCACGCCCGGCTCCTCGACGAAGCGCAGGAGCGGCGTGTCGACCCCGAGCTCGGCCGTCCCGTCCTCGCGTGAGAGGACGCGAAGCCCGATCGCGTTCTGCCAGTACTCGAGCGAGCGGTCGAGGTCGGAGACGCTCAGTTCGACCAGCCCCATGCGGGCGTCCGGCGCGATCTCCATGCGGTCAGCCTATCCCTGTGTGTGCTTGATCGTGTCCTCGCGTTGCTGCGCCTGGGCGAGCGTCAGCTGCCCGGAGCAGACCTGGGCGTTGAGCTCGTTCTCGATCTTGTCCACGTCCGCCGCGCGCGGGTAGGGCTCGGGCCAGAGGTTGCGCGGGTCGGCCGGGCTGCCGCCGAGCTCGAGGCTGATGAGGTGGTCCTCCTGGTAGTCGGACAGCGAGCCGGTCTCGCCGTACTGCCGCATCTGCTTGCGCTTGAGGTCGTTCGTGTAGGAGGTCGGCGGGCGGATCGTCTCCGTCCAGCCGTGGCGGCAGATCGTCGAGCGGATGTTCGCCTGCGTCACGTCCGGGTTGAGCACGCCGGGCGTGCGCACCGGGTCGGCGAGGATCGAGTGCGCTCCTCGGCCGTGGGCGTGCGCGAACAGCACGACGACGGTCGCGACGAGCACCAGCGCGATCACGAAGTCGGCAGGAGTGACGGGCCGCGCCACTCGGGTGACGGTAGGCAGCGCTCGCCGGCGCCGCAAGACGCTCTTCCAGGCGCGTCCCGGCGAGTCAGTAGGCTCGCGGACATGGCCGAGATCGTCGTCCGCCCGCGCGGTCCGTACTCGCTCGCGCTCTCTGCGCGGCTCGCCGGCGACGCGACGCGTCGGGTGCGCGAGGGCCTCGTCACGGCCCGCTGTTGCGGCGCGGTCGCCCACGCGTGGCAGTCGCGAGACGGCACCGTGACGATCCGCTCGGAGTCGCTGGCAGCGGCGGAGAAGCTGCGCTGGGTGCTCGGCCTCGACGACGACCACTCGGAGTTCCTCCGGCGCGTCGCCGATGACCCGCTGCTCGGCCGCGCGGCGAAGCACCTCCGGGGGCTGCGTCCTCTGCGCACGGCCACGGTCGCGCAGGCGCTTCTCCGCGCCGTGTGCGGACAGCTCATCGACTCGAAGACGGCACGGAGTCTCGAGCGGCGCGTGATCCGCGCGCTCGCGCCGCGGGCCGACAACGGCTGCTGCGAGCCGCCCTCCACCGCCACGCTCGCAGCCGTCGCGCCGTTCGAGCTGCGCAGGCTCGGCTTGCACGAGCGCCGTGGCGCGGCGGTCGTCCGGCTCTGTCGCAGCCTCGAGCTCGAGCGGCTCCACGACCTGCCGACCGAGGCCGTCGTCCGCCGGATCGAGCGCGAGCGCGGGCTCGGACCGTGGTCGGCGGGCGTCGTGTGCCTCGAGGGACTCGGCCGCTTCGAGCACGGCCTCGTTGGCGACCTCGGACTCGTCAAGCTCCTGCGCGCGCTGCGCGGCCGGCCCGTGGAGGGTTGGGAGACGGCCGAGCTGCTCGAGCCGTACGGCGAGTGGGCCGGCCTCGCGAGCGTCTATCTCCTCGCGGGCTTCGGCCGCGGCCTGATCCCGCTGCCCGCGGCCCGCGCCGCGTGAGCTGGCAACCGGGCGACCACGTCGTGATGCGCCAGGTCTGGCGCGGCCGGCCGTGGGCGGCGATTCCGCAGGTCGTCGTCTCAGACGACCTCGGTCTCCTCGTCACCTACCTCCCCGAAGGCGCGCCGTTCGGTTTCGCGGACGGCGAGTTCCCGGGCGGGGTCCACCCGTGGGCGGAGCGCGGGCGGTGGCAGGGACACGGGACGCTGCTGCTGCGGCGCCCGGGAGACCGCTACTCGGTCTGGGCCTTCTGGCAGGGAGACGAGCGCCGCTTCTGGGGCTGGTACGTAAACCTCGAGGAGCCGTACCGCCGCTCGGCGATCGGTTTCGACACGCTCGACCACGAGCTCGACCTCTGGAGCGAGGACGGCGTGACCTGGCAGCTCAAGGACGAGGAAGGCGTCCAGGAGTGCGTCGCGCAGGGCCGCTTCGACGAACAGGAGGCGGAGCGGATCTGGGAGGACGCCGCCGCGTTCCGGGCCGAGTACGAGCGCAACGGGCCGTGGTGGGACCTTGCGTGGGCGGATTGGGCGCCGCCCGCCGACCTCGCCATCCCGTCCCTGCCGACGGGCTGGGAACTCGTGCCTGCCGCGTGATCTCCGGCAGACTCCGTCCATGAGCGAGCGCAAGGTCGCGATCCTCGGCGGCGGGCGGATCGGCGAGGCCCTGCTGTCCGGCCTGCTCAGCTCCGGCTGGCGCGAGCCGTCCGAGGTCGTCGTCACCGATCGGCGCGAGGAGCGGAACGCCGAGCTGCGCGAGAGCTACGGGGCCGAGGCCACCTCCGACAACGCTTCGGCCGTGGACGGCGCGGCTCTCGTCGTCGTCGCCGTCAAGCCGCAGGACATCGACGGCCTGCTCGGCGAGGTCGGCGAGCACCTCAGAAGGGAGCAGACCCTCGTCTCGGTCGCGGCCGCGATCCCGACTGCGCACATCGAGGCGCGGATCCCGGACGGCGTCCCGGTCGTGCGCGCGATGCCGAACGCGCCGGCAACCGTCCACGAGGGCATGGCCGGCATCTGCGCCGGTAGCCACGCCGGCGACGAGCAGCTCGCACTGGCCGAGGAGCTGCTCTCGCACCTCGGCCGCGTCGTGCGGGTGCCCGAGTCGTGGATGGACGCGATCACCGCCGTCTCGGGCTCCGGCCCGGCGTACTTCGCGCTCCTCGCCGAGGCGATGATCGAAGCCGGGATCCTGCTCGGCCTCTCGCGCGAGGTCTCGACGACGCTCGTGGTGCAGACGATGTTCGGGACGGCGAAGCAGCTCCGAGACCAGGGGATGCACCCGGTCGAGTTGCGCGAGTCGGTCACCTCTCCCGGCGGCACGACGATCGCCGCGATCCGCGAGCTCGAGCAGGCCGGCGTGCGCGCCGCGTTCCTCAACGCGATCCAGGCGGCGATGGACCGCTCGCGCGAGCTCGCCGAGGGCGGCGGATGAGCGACGTCGAGATCACGGTCGTCGAGAGCGCCGCGGAGGCCGCGCGCGTCGTCGCCGAGCGGCTCGCCGCGCAGGCGCGCGACGGCGGCAGCATCGTCCTCACCGGCGGCTCGACCCCGCGCCGCGCCTACGAGATCGCCGCCGAGCTCGAGCCCGACTGGAGCCGCGCCGAGCTCTGGTGGGGGGACGAGCGCTGCGTGCCGCCCGACGACGAGCTCTCGAACTTCGGCATGGCCAAGGCCGCGCTGCTCGACAACCTCGAGCGCGCGCCGGCCGCCGTCCACCGGATGCAGGGCGAGCTCGGCCGCGACGACGGAGTGCGGGAGTACAACCACGAGCTTGCGGACGTCGCCGCCTTCGATCTCGTCCTCCTCGGCCTCGGCCCGGACGGTCACGTGGCCTCGCTCTTCCCCGGCTTTCCCACGCTCGACGTCACCCGCCGTGACGTGATCGGCTCGGAGGCCGGCCACGAGCCATTCGTCGACCGGATCTCGATGACGCTGCCGCGCCTCTGCGCGACAAACGAGCTGCTCTTCCTCATCGCGGGCGAGGACAAGGCCGAGGCCGCCGCGCGCGCGCTCGCGGGCGAGCCGTCGCATGCGACTCCCGGCAGCCTCGCGCGCTCCGCCGAGGGGACGACACGCGCGGTCCTCGACCGCGCCGCGGCCGCGAAGCTCTAGGCGCGCGGCGATCGCCACGGAGCTCCGACGCGGCGGTGAGGACGTGCTGACCGCCGCCCGGGCATCGAGTGGATGCTCGGTGGAAGCGTTGCG